>JAAYYF010000051.1 GCA_012515535.1 Deinococcales bacterium | reverse complement strand
TCGGCGGCGGCGAAGCCCAGGTTGGCGGCGCCGCCGAAGCCGTCCTGGTAGATCTTGTAGATCAGCGTGGTGGTCATGCCGGCGCGATCGAACGGCGCCGGGCCCACCGGGCCGCCGGCCGTGAGGATGTCGATGAGGCCGAAGGTGTCGAAGAAGCTGTAGACCAGGTTGGTGAAGAACAGGAAGAACGTCATGGGCCCCAGCAGCGGGAAGGTGATGCTGCGGAACGCCTGGAAGCCGTTGGCGCCGTCGATCTGCGCCGCCTCGGTCAGCTCGGCGGGCACGTTCTGCAGCGCCGCCAGGTAGAAGACGATGTTGTAGCCGAGGTTCTTCCAGATGGCGGCGGCGCACACCACCAGGAAGGCCAGCGGCGCGCTGTCGAGCCAGCGCGGCTTGACGCCGAACCAGGCGTTGAGCAGCTGGTTCACCACCCCGACCTCGGGGTTGAACATGAACAGGAAGATCGTGCCGGCCACGGCGGGCGACAGGGCGAACGGCCAGATGAGCAGCAGGCGGTACACCCGCGCGCCCTGCACGCGCTGGTTGGCCAGGATGGCCAGCGCCATGCTGATCGACAGCCCGCCCACCACCACCACGGCGCTGAACGCCAGCGTCTGCAGGAACACCTGGCGGAAGCCGGGCGCCAGCACGCCGGTGAAGATGTTGCGGAAGTTCTCCAGTCCGATGAAGCGCTGCGTCCCGAGGAACAGGTTGCTCCGGTACATGCTCAGCACGAACGACTGGATGACGGGGAAGTAGAGGAACACGAGGAGGATCAGCAGCGTCGGCACGAGCAGCAGCCAGGGCAGCGTGCGGCTCTTGAAGACGGGCGTGGGACGCATGGTCACCTTCCTTACGCGCCGGTGGCGCCCAACGGCTGGGGCCGCTGCAACTCGCGCTGCAACGGCCCCGGACCTACCTACCGGCGTCCGAACCTAGCGGCTCAGAAGTTGGCGTTGTACTCGGCCAGCTGGGCGTCGGCGAGGCGCTTGGCCTCCTCGAGCGCGGCGTCGACGTCGGCGCCGCCCAGGACCTTCTGGATCGCCTCTTCGACGATGGTGCGGGTGGCCTGGAAGGTGCCCATCATGGCGCCGGCGGTGGCGGAGTTGGTGCGGGTGTTGAGCAGCTGTTCGAAGGCGGTGCTGGCGTTCGGGAACTCCTCGAACCAGCCCTCGGCCTCGAGCATGTCGACGCTCGAGTTGCGCACCGGGTAGTAGCCGGTGGCCTTGTGCCACGACACCATGTTCTCGGGGTTGGTCATGTACAGCACGAAGTCGCGGGCGACCTCGAGCTCCTCCTGCGGGTGGCCGCCCACCAGCCACACGCTGGCGCCGCCGATGACCACGCCGTTGCGCTCGGTGCCGTCGACGATCGGGAGCATGCCGGTGACGAGCTCGAACTTGCCGTCGATGGCGTTGGTGATGTTCACCAGGTCGGCGGTGGAGGTGATGTGGAACATCACGTTGCCGTTGGTGAAGATGGCGTCGGAGCCGCTCCAGTCCTCGAGGCGGCCGGTGTAGGTGTAGTAGCCCTTGTCGTTCATCGCCTTGAAGAACTCGACGACGTTCTTGACCGCGTCGGAGGTGAGCAGCACCTCGGTGGCGCGGCCGGCGCGGCCGTTGTCGTTGTTGACGAGCGGCTCGCCCTGCTGGGCCACCCACTGCTCGACGAACCAGCCGTTGAGGCTGACGCCGAAGCACTTGACGTCGGCGGTGAGGACGCCGGCCGCCTGGGCGGCGTCGCACGCGGCCATCATCTCGCCGAAGGTGGTGGGGACCTCGGCGATGCCGGCGGCGTCCATCTGGCTCTTGTTGGCGTAGAGGATGGGGCTCGAGCTGTTGAACGGGATCGAGTGCACCTCGCCGCCGATGGTGTAGTAGTTCAGCACCGGCTCGATGTAGTCGGAGGTGTCGAAGTCGCCGATCGAGCCCACGGGCACGAAGATGCCGGAGTCGACGGCGATCTGGCTGCCGATCTCGTAGAGCTGCAGCAGGTGGGGCGGGTTGCCCTGACGGACGGCCAGGATGGCGGCCTGCTGCGTCTCGGGGTAGCTGCCCTTGCGCTCGCCGGTGACGACGTAGGGCTTGCCCTCGGCCGCGAGCATCTCGTTGAACTCGGCGATGCGCTGCTGGATCCAGCCGGAGCGGTTCTCGTCGCTGAAGGCGTACCAGAACTCGATCTGCGTCTGGGCCACGGCGAACGACGCGACGAAGAGCAGGGCCATGATGGCGGCGGAACGTTTCATGCCAACCTCCATAAAGCTCGGAACGGTGTCCGATGCTGGTTCAGATGGCCTCGAGCTTAGCACCGGGATGCGGTGCTGGAGCGGGCGTCTGAGAGGTCAGCGGTACCACGTCACGGTCGCGTCGGAGGGCGGGCGGATGTGGTAGGCGCTCGGCCGGTACCTGGCCCTCACGGAGGTGCGGCCCCCGCCGGTCAGCGGGGGCCGCCGGGGTCACTCCTGCTCGAAGGTCAGCGCCACGGAGTTGATGCAGTAGCGCAGGCCGGTGGGCTCGGGCCCGTCGGGGAACACGTGGCCCAGGTGGGCGCCGCAGGTCCCGCAGCGCACCTCGATGCGGTGCATGCCGTGGGTGCGGTCGTCGTGGGTGGTGATGCGCCCCTGAGCCGCGACGTCCGAGAAGCTCGGCCAGCCGCAGTCGGAGCGGAACTTGTCGTCGGCCTCGAACAGCTCGGTGCCGCACACCACGCAGGCGTAGCTGCCGGGCGCGAAGTGGTCCCAGAACTCGCCGGTGAAGGGGCGCTCCGTGCCCGCTTCCTGCGTCACGTGCCACGCCAACGGGGTGAGGCGCTGCTTGAGGCTGGCGGGGTCGAAGGCCGGGGCCTCGTTCTTGCCACGCGGTTCGTCGCTCATCCGGGTCGTCTCCTTCCTGCAACCCGACGGTACTCCGCTGGCGGGGCGGGGTCGGTAAAGCGCGGTGAGGCGGTCCTGTGGAGTTTCTTGCGGGCCCGTGCACGGCGGGCGTTCTATCATCTCACCTGATTCTTAAGGAGGAGCCTGGATGAATCGTCTTCTTCTGCGGGTGGCTACGGCGGCGGTGCTGATCGCGTCGCTGGCGGCGTGCTCGCCTCTCACCCCCCCGGAGCGCATGACCGTGCGCCTCGACCCGGTCGGCGACCTGGGATACGAGGTCGACAACAGCGGGGCCATCACCGTGACCACGCGGGCGCTGGCGTTCCAAAGCAGCGCCGGTTCGCCGGCCGCCACCATCACCGGTGCCGAGGTGAACTACTACGATGGCGACGGGGTATGGCAGGGCGGTTGGAACAGCGAGCGCAACGGCCTGAGCGTCTTCGTGCCCGCCGGCTTCGCCTGCGAGGCGCCCGACGCCGTCATGGGCTGCTCGCGCACCTCGCCCGGCTCGTTCCCGGCCCCGGGCCAGGAGAACGTGCTGACGCAGAGCTCCGTCCAGTTCCTCCCCAGCGAGGTCGTCGAGCGCCATCTGGTCGCCTCGATGGACGCCTCCGTATCCGGCGTCACCATGCCCGGCTGGTACGGCGAGTTCACCTTCCACGGCTACGACGCCATGGGCGAGTTCGAGATCACCAAGACCTTCTTCATCGCTGCCCCCAACTGACGACCGCCAGCTGGTCGGATCATCACAGGCTTGAGCCCGGTCACCGTCGCGTGACCGGGCTCTTCCTCGTTCAGGGCGCGGCTGCCGCCTCGCCGCCGCGCCTCACTCGTACCTGAGCGCCTCGATCGGGTCCTGCCGCGCGGCCTTTGCCGCCGGCAGCGTGCCGGCCAGGAACGCCAGCACCATCACCAGCAGGATCACCAGCAGCACCTGCAGCGGGTCGAAGGCCATGACGCGCAGGCCCTCGAGGTCGGAGAGCGGCCCCCGCGCCAGCACGTCGGAGATGAGGTTGCCGGCCACGATGGCCAGCAGCGAGCCGATGGCGCTGCCCAGGAAGCCGATGAACACCGCCTCGGCGGAGAAGAGCGCGAAGATGCGCCCGGCGCCCATGCCCATGGCCTTCATCAGGCCGATCTCCCGGGTGCGCTCCTGCACCGACATCAGCAGCGTGTTGATGATGCCGAAGCCTGCGGCGATGAGCGCGATGATCGCGAAGCCGTTCAGCACCCACACCAGGCCGTTGATCACCGAGTTGATCGCGCCCAGCTGGTCCTGCAGCGTGATGCCCGCCATGTCGTGCTCGCGCAGCTCGGCCTTGATGCGCTCCACGTCGGCCGCGGTGGTGCCCGGCTCCAGGCGCACGGAGGCGCCCTGGTAGACGTCGGTCACGATGGGGGGCAAGCCCCGGGTCTGGGCCTCGAACATCGCGTCGCGCAGGGCCGACGACACGATGGCGCCGTCGCCGAACAGGCTGGTGCGCAGCACGCCGCTCACGTGGGCGTGCACCTCGTGCTGGTTGCCGAACGGGTCCGACAGGCCGATCGTGACGACCGCGCCCACGGCGTCGGCGGGCGAGGCGAAGCCGAGCGGCTCGACGTACGAGCTCGGCAGCAGCAGCTCGCCGAGCGGCTCGTCGTAGCCCGCCACCTCCACCACGCCCGCCTCGGTGTAGGTGCGGCCGGCGGCCAGGTCCAGGTCGAGGCCGCTGGGGGCGGGCGAGATCAGCAGCTCGTACTTGGTGCCGCCTTCGTGGTGGACGTAGTCGGGCGCCACCACGCGCACGGGCTCGACGCGGGCGATGCCTTCGATGGCCTCGATGGTGCGCACGTCGGCGGCCGACAGCGCCTCGAACTGCAGGCCGGCGCCGGCGGTGAAGAACGACTTCTCGGGGTCGTACTCGCGCGGCCCCTCGTCGCTGCCGAAGCCGCTGGCCTCCACGGTGGCGGCCTTGGCGACCGACATCAGGTCCTCGCCCCCAAGGCTCGCGACCTGCGCGTCGATGTAGCTCGTGATGCCCACCCCCAGGCCGTTGGTGAGGGTCAGGGTGAACGCCCCCACGAAGATGGCCAGCACCGTGAGGAGCGTGCGCAGCTTGCTGCGGAAGGTGTTGCCGACGGCCGTGCCGACGATCTCGGGGAGCCTCACGCCGGCACCCCCAGCGGCTCGCCGCGCTCGTCGACGATCAGGCCGTCCTTGAGGTAGACGCGGCGGTCGCAGCGCTGCGCCAGCTCCTCGTCGTGGGTCACGATCACGAGCGTGATTCCGTGCTCGCGGTTGAGGCCGAACAGCAGGTCCTCGATGACCTCGCCGGTGGCGCTGTCGAGGTTGCCGGTGGGCTCGTCGGCGAAGATCACCCGCGGGCGGTTCGCCAGCGCGCGGGCGATCACCATGCGCTGCTTCTGGCCGCCCGACAGGTTGGTGCCGCGGTTGCCGGCCTTGTCGTCGAGCTCCACCAGCCTCAGCAGCTCCATGGCGCGCTCGCGCCGCTCGCGCGGCGGCACGCCCTTGATCTTGAGGGGCAGCATCACGTTCTCGAGCACGGTGGCGCTGGGGATCATGAAGAACTGCTGGAAGACGAAGCCGTACGCCTCGTTGCGCAGCTGGTTGGTCTGGGTGGTGGTGAGCGCGCGGGAGTCCTGGCCGTCGACCAGCACGGTGCCGCTGGTGGGGCTGTCGAGGAGGGCCAGCAGGTGCATGAGCGTCGACTTGCCCGAGCCGCTCTTGCCGACGATGGCGACCGCTTCGCCGCTGCCGATCTCGAGGGAGACGCCGCGCAGCGCGTCGAAGCGCGCCTCGCCCGTGCCGTAGCTCTTGACGAGGTCGCGCGCTTCGAGGATGTTCCGGGGTTGAGCGTTCATCGGCCCAACGGTAACGCGTCCGGGGCTAGCCGTTCACCACCGGCGCCCGCGGTCAGCGCGCGCGGTCCATCTCGGCGTGACGCTCGTCGTGGAAGACGTCCTCGTCCACGCCCGCCTTCCAGTAGGGCGTGGCGCGCACGCGCGCCGCCGGCACGCCGCGCTCCTCGAGCAGGTGGGCGCGCACCTCGCGCACCACGCCGAGCTCGGCCGCCACCCACCAGCGGTCGACGTCGTCGACCGGCAGCTTGCGCACGGCGCGCGCCAGCGGGCGCGGGTCGCCCGGCTCGGCCACCAGCCACTCGACGTCGAGCGCGGCGGGGCTGCTGAGCGGACGCACGTCGGCGAGGCTCGGCACCTCGACCAGCACGTCGGCCTTGACGTAGGGCGCCAGGCGCGAGGCGATGACGCCGATGGCGGGCAGGGCGGTGGCGTCGCCCACCAGCACGACGTGGCGGGCGTCCTCGGGCGTGGCGTCGCCCGCGCCGCGCGGGCCGAACATCTGCAGCGTGGCGCCGGGCCGCGCCTGGCGCGCCCACGCGACCGCCACGCCGGCGTGGTCGTGGAGCACGAAGTCGACGTCGAACTCGCCCGTGAGGGCGTCGAAGCCGCAGAGGGTGAAGGGCCGGCCGTGCGGGCGGGCACCCGGCTCGGCGTTGGGGAAGAGGAGCTTGATGGTGATCGCGGCGCCGACGTCGGCCTGGATCAGCTCTGGGGCGACGAAGCGGACGCGGCGGTACGAGGGCGACACGTCGGATACGGCCACGACCTCGACCGTCCTGGGGACGGGACGCGGCCTGGGCGCGGTGGCTTGGGGCTGGCTCATCGGGGGATCTCCAGGGGGAGCGGCCACGTCGGTGGCCGCGGCTCCCGTCGGGGCGGCCGGGGACCCGGGCGCAGGGGCGCCCGTGGGGCGGCGCCGGCTGGGCGCCGCGAATCCCGACCGCTCTACTCGGGTAGGCGCAAGCTAACTCCCATGGCGGCGGGCTGTCAACGCGCTATGCTCCAGGCATGGAGGAGAGGGTCACCGCGCACCTGCGGCGCGCCGTGGAGCTGGCCGAGGAGAGCGTCGCCGCAGGAGGGGGGCCGTTCGGTGCCGTGCTGGTCATGCCCGACGGCCGCACCTTCGAGGCGTCCAACCGCGTGACGCTCGAGAACGACCCCACCGCCCACGCCGAGGTCATGGCCATCCGCCGGGCGTGCCGCGAACTGGGCGTCTTCGAGCTGCGCGACGCTACGCTCTACGCCAGCTGCGAGCCCTGCCCGATGTGCCTGGCGGCCTCGCTGTGGGCGCGGGTGGGCAGCGTCTACTTCGCCGCCGACCGCTTCGCGGCGGCGCGCGCGGGCTTCAGCGACGCCGAGTTCTACGACTACCTGGCGGGCACGGCCGACCCCTCGGTCATGCCCGTGGAGCAGCTGCCCATCCCCGACGCCGAGCGGCCCTTCGACCGCTGGCGGGCGGCGCCCGACCGCGTGGAGTACTGACCACGGAGGCCATCAGACCCTGAACGGGCCGGCGCCGCACGCGCGCCGCGGACCCGACGGCGCCGGCCGGCTCGCGGCGGGCCGGCGTCCCCGGAGGCAAGTCATGGACCGGCGCAGGTTCCTCAAGTTGGCGCTCGCCGCCGCCCCGTTGGCCCTCGGCCTGTCGGCGGCGCGCGAGGCGTACTCGTTCGAGCTGCCGCGCGAACGGCGCGTGATCCGCGGCCTGCGCGAGCCGCTGCGGCTCGCGTTCCTCACCGACCTGCACCTGGGGCCCTACCTGGGCCGCCGCCAGCTCGAGGAGTGGGTGGCGGCCACCGTCGAGCTCGAGCCCGACCTGGTGGTGTTCGGCGGCGACATCGTCGACCAGGAGTACGACGGCGACCTCTCGGAGGTGGTCGAGCTCCTGCCGCGCCTGCGGCCGCCGCTCGGGGTGGTGGCGGTGCTCGGCAACCACGACCGCACGCGCTACCGCGACCTGAGCCCGTTCCGCCGGGCGCTGCGGGAGGCCGGGGTGACGCTGCTCGTCAACGAGGGCGTGCAGCTGCGCGACGACCTCTACCTGGCCGGACTCGACGACTGGCGCACGGGCCACCCCGACATCGAGCGCACGCTGGCGGGCGGCGGCGAGGGCGCGCGGGTGCTGCTGAGCCACAACCCCGACGTGATCCCGCGCCTGCCCGACCACGTCGACCTGCTGCTGGCCGGCCACACCCACGGCGGCCAGGTGCGCCTGCCGCTGCTGGGGCCGCTGGTGACCTCGTCGGAGTACGGGCGGCGCTACGCCGAGGGGTGGGTGGAGGCGCCCATGCCCGCGTTCGTCTCGCGCGGGCTGGGGGTCACGGTGCTGCCGTTCCGGCTCTTCTGCCCGCCCGAGCTGGTGCTCCTCGACCTGCAGCCGGCCTAGGCGCGGCGTGGCGCCGGCGCTCGCACGGCTAGGGGGCGCGGCCGGCTAGGGGGCGGTGGCGGGCGCGGGCAGCCCGTCCACGACCCAGGCCGAGCCGGCCTCGGCGCCGTCCGGTACGGTCGCCCCGATGAGCAGGCGCCGGCCGTCCGACGCCAGGCGCGCGTAGCGCACCCCGGCCACGCGGTCCGCGTGGAGCACCGCCGGCACCGCCTGCCAGGCGTCGCCCTCGGGCGCGAAGGCCACCACGCGCACGCCGCCCTCGGGCAGGTCGTTGTCGGTGACGAGCGCCGCCACCACCGTGCGCCCCACCAGCGCCAGCGCCGGTCCGAAGCGCTCGCTCGGCCCCTCCTCGACGCCGAGGCGCGCCGCCAGCACCCACTCGGAGCCCGCCTCCCGGTAGACGAAGACCGGCCCCGAGCGGGCGCCGCCGTAGTCGCCGCCCGGGGCGCCCACGGCCAGGAGCCCGTCGGCCAGCGCCAGGCTGGCGCCGTAGGCCGGCGCGGCCCCGCCGGGCGGCGGCGTGAGGCGCGCCACCTGCTGGGGCTCGCTGCCCAGGCGGTAGAGGTAGACGGCGCCCGTGGCCAGCGCGGCGCCGGGGTCGGCCGCCGCGGCGTCGGCCTCGCTGAGGGTCGGGGAGTCGCCGTCGGCCCCCACGGCCAGCAGGTCGCCCTGCAGCGCCAGGCTCGAGCCGAAGCGGGCGCCGCTCGGGAGCCCGTCGGGCGCCAGCTGCTCCCACGCCCGCCAGGCGTCGCCCTCGAGGCGGTAGAGGTGGACGGCGCCGGCGCGCTCCGGCGGGCGCCCCTGGCTGGTGGCGGCCACGGCCAGCCGCTCGCCCGCCAGCGCGAGCGCGGCGCCGAAGCGCGTGCCCGTGCCGGCCCCGCTGCTGCTCAGGCTCGCCTCCAGCGCCCAGCCGGAGGCGGCGTGGCGGAAGAGGTAGGCGCGCTCCGCGCCCCAGGCGCCCACCGCCACGCGCTCGCCGTCGACGGCCACGGCGCCGCCGAAGAAGGCGCCGGTCGCAGCGTCGGGCGCCTCGAGGCGCGCCTCCAGCTGCCAGCCGTCGGCGCCCGAACGGTAGACGTAGGCTGCGCCACCCGGGCTCTCGGTGGGTGCGCCCACGACCGCCAGCTCGCCGTCGAGGGCGACCGCGGCGCCGTAGAGCCCGCCGAGCCGGTCGAGCGCGGTGGCGCCGGCGACGGCCTGGGCCCGAGCGTCGGGCGCGACGAACGCGAGCAGCGAGGCGAGCGCGGCGACGGCGAGGAGCGGCGTGCGGGTGTGGCGGTGGGACATGCGCCTCCGTCGCGGGCCCGCTCCGGTGGGCGCCCGGCGGGCGCCGGACCGCGAACCCGGGACGATGATAGGTGCGCCCCACGCGCCCCCCGGCGCCGCTATCACAGCCGCCGCGCCTGGTCGCGGCCGTTAGCGGCGGGGCGCGGCGCGGGCATGGGCGCGATCCCAGGCCGGCCTGGGAGCCGGGCCGACCGGCTCGCGCCTGCACCCTCGGGCTAGCGCGCTGCGGCGCCGCTCGGCAGCTGGAGGCCCGCGAGGGCGGCCAGGCCGTCGTCGGCTAGCTCCGCGAGCGTCAGGAGCGCCAGCGCGGCGTGCTCCTGCGGAAGCTGGCGGCTCGCGTTCGGCGCCAGCGTCCACGGCAGCCCCTGGGCGCCGTCCAGCGCCGCCGCGAGCCGCTGCCCCTGCTCCTGGGCGGCCGCGGCGTAGGCCGCGGAGCCGCTCAGGCGCGCCATGTGCCACAGGTAGCGCGCCTGCTGCACCTGGGCGTGGAGCAGCGGCGTGGGCGGCAGGCTCGGGCCGCTGGCCGCGCCGTCGCGCGCGCGCCACTTCGCCTCGAAGCCCTGCTGCAGGTAGGAGCGCCAGAAGTCGGCGCGCTCGCCGTAGTTCACCCCGCTCGGGCTGGCGAGGTCGCGGTTGTGCTGGTAGGCCCACGCCACCGCGGCCACCACCCCGTGCGCGAGGGAGTCCTCGACGGGGTCGACGTCGTCGCCGTACCGGGGGTCGAGCGGGCTCGCCAGCCAGCGCCAGTCGCGGAAGCCGTCGCCGTTGTGGTCGGCCAGCGCGCCGCGCGCCGCCTGCATCACCGGGTCGACGGCGTCGAGCAGGCGCAGGTCGCCGCTGGCGCGGAAGGCCGCCAGGAGGCGGGTCAGCGCCGGCGCCACCTCGCGCGCGAGAGCGTGCAGGTCGCCGCTGGCGGCCGCCGCGGTCAGCGCGGGGCGCGCGGCGCGGACGTCGGCCAGGAGCGCCTCGTGAGCGGCGCGCTCCGCCTCCGGCAGCGCGCCGGCGTCGAAGGCCGGGTCGCCGCGGAGGGTGGAGGCGGGCATCGCGGCCGGGGCAGCGGCGTGCTGGGCCGTGGCCGGCTCGCCCTCGGTGGCGGCCGCGGCGCCGTCGGCCGTCGCGCCTTGGGCCGCCGCCGGGGCGGTGCCGGCCGGCGCCGCGCCCGCCTGCTCGCCGGCCGCCCCCTGCTTGGCGCCAGCGGCGCCGTCGCCGGCGTTGGCCGCTTCGGCGCCAGCGGCGCCTGTGCCGCCAGCCGCGGCCTTCGCGCTCCCTTCGCCGTCGTCGGCTTCGTCGTAGGTCCCGTCGTCGTGCCCCTCGTCGGCCTCGTCGGCCGCTTCGCTGGCCGCTCCGCCGGCGCCCGATCCGGCCGAGCCCCCGCCGCCGGCCGCGGCGGGGCGATCGCCGCCGGCGCCGTTCTTCACCTTGAACTCCACGTCGAACTCGTACGGAACGAGCGTGTCGCCGGTCCGCACCCAGGCGCGCGCGATCAGGAGCTGCTCGCCGTTGGGGAGCTTACGCGTGTCGATCTTGACCTCGAACGGCGCCTCGGTGGCGTTCTGGACGAGGTTGCCCTTGCCGCCGAGGTAGTAGTCGACCTTGGCGATGTAGTCGCGGTCCGCCAGCGACACGGTGACGATGCCGGTCACGGTGCTCTCGCGGAGCGCTCGCGTCTGCTCCGCGCCCGAGCTGCTGCTCAGCGCGGCGATCACGAAGTCGTTGGCGGTGATGGCGGGGTCGGGCATGGCCGCTTGCGGCTCGCTGCAGGCCGCCAGCGCCAGGGCCAGGGCGGTGGTCAGCACCAGCCACCAGCGCGCGTGGCGGCGGACCCACGTCTGGGTGTCGTCGCGTTCCACGTCGTTCCCTTCCTAGGGGCGCAGCGAAGCTGCGGCACCCATCGGGCCCTCCGATAAGCCTGAGGGGAAGGAAGCATGGAACGACGAGCCTCGGCCGGTTGCGCTACTGGCTCCACCTACCCGAAGCGCCCAAGTTACGGGGTAGGGTTCGTCGCCGCTGAGGAGCCGCACGGGCCTAGCCGTGCGTTCGCCCGGTACTGGCGTTCTGGACTGGGAGCCTGAAGCGCCTGGCCGCGCCCACGCACGGGCGCCCGCCGAAGCGCCGCTCCCGACGCCTCTAGCACGGTAGCGCCTGGGCCCGCCCGGCGGCTTAGCGCAGGATGAAATCGATGAGCACGGATCGGGGCCGCGGGTATCATCACCGGATGGTGCCGCGCGTCGAACCGCCCGAAGCACCGGCCCCCGCTGGCGCCTCGGCGCCCCACGCGGCCGGCGAGCGCGGCATGCGCCGCGGGGTGGTGCTGGCGTTCCTGATGCTCACCGCCGCGCTGGCGGCCGTCGAGGGCACCATCGTCGCCACCGCCATGCCTTCGGTCGTGGCGAGCCTGGGCGGCTTCGAGTACTACTCCTGGGTCTTCGCCGCCTACCTGCTCAGCCAGGCGGTCGCCACGCCGATCTTCGGGCGCCTCGCCGACCTGTACGGCCGCAAGCCGGTGCTGCTGTGGGGCATCGGCGCCTTCCTGGCGGCCTCGGTGGCGTGCGGCTTCGCCACCAGCATGCCGATGCTGGTCGCCTTCCGCCTGCTCCAGGGCCTGGGCGCCGGCAGCACCATGACCATCGTCTCGACCCTGGCCGGCGACCTCTACGACGTGCACGAGCGCGGGCGCGTGCAGGCCTACCTCTCGAGCGTGTGGGGCGTGTCGGCCGTGCTGGGCCCGCTGCTGGGCGGCGCGCTGGTGGAGCGCGCCCACTGGGCGTGGGTCTTCTGGTTCAACGTGCCGATCGGCATCGTGGCGATCCTGGGCTTGCGCGCGTTCCTCCACGAGCGCGTGCAGCGCCGCGAGGCGCAGCTCGACCTCGCCAGCGCCGGGCTCCTGTTCCTGGCGATCGGCAGCGTCATGCTGGTGTTCACGCAAGGGGCGGCCTGGGGCGCGCTGCCGGCGGGGGCGCTGCTGGCGCTGGGGCTCGCGACCGGCACGCTGTTCTTCCGCCGCCAGGTGCGCGTGACCGAGCCGCTCATCAGCTCCGAGACCTGGAACGACCGCCTGCTGCTGCTGGCCAACGTGCTCACGTTCGCGGCCGGCGGGCTGATGATCGGGCTCATCACCTACTCGCCCACCTACGTGCAGGGCGTGATGGGCTACTCGCCCACCGTCGCGGGGCTCACCCTCACCGCCATGTCGCTCGGCTGGACGCTCGCCTCGGTGGCGGCGGGCCGCCTGGTGGTGCCGCTGGGGCCGGCGCTCACCGGGCGCCTGGGCGGCGCCTTCGCGCTGCTCGGCGGGCTGCTCTACCTGCTGCTGACCCCGGCGCGCGGCCCCTGGTGGGTGGCGCTGGCCTCGCTGGTGGTGGGCTTCGGCATGGGCTTCATCATGACGACCACCATCGTGACCATCCAGTCGTCGGTGGCGTGGCAGCGGCGCGGCACCGCCACCGCCACCAACATGCTGATGCGCATCCTCGGCAACTCCGTGGGCGCGGCCCTGCTCGGTGGGGTGCTGAACCTGGCGCTCGGCCGCGCCGCGCGCGCGCTGCCTGGGGGCGGCGCCGACGCGCTGGCGCGCATCGAGGCGAGCCTCACGCCGGGCGCGGGCGCCACCGTCGACGAGACGTTGCTTCAGCTGCTCGCCGGCGGGCTGCACGCCGTGTACGTGGGGGTGTTCGTGATCGGGCTGCTGGTGTTCCTGCTCTCGCTGCTGCTGCCGCGCGGGCGGAGGCTCGCGTGACGCCGCCCGCAGCCGACGTGCCGCTGTGGGAGGAGGGCGGCTGGGAGCCGCTACCGTCGCTCGCGGGCGAGGTCGAGGCCGACGTGTGCGTGGTGGGGCTCGGCGGCTCGGGCCTCAGCGCCGTGCTGGAGCTGCTGCGGCTCGGGCGCAGCGTGGTGGGGGTCGACGCCGGCAGCGTGGCGGGCGGCGCCGCCGGGCGCAACGGCGGGCTGCTGCTGGCCGGGTTGGCGGCCTTCCACCACGACGCCGTGGCCGCGCTGGGGCGCGAGCGCGCCGTGCGGCTCTACCGCCTCACGGAGGAGGCGCGCGAGCGCGAGCTCGAGTCGGGCGCGGGCGGCGCGCGGCGCGTGGGCTCGCTGCGCATCGCGGCCGACGCCGTCGAGCTCGACGACTGCCTGCGCCAGCTGGAGGTGATGCGCGCCGACGACCTGCCGGTCGAGGCGTACTCCGGCCCTGAGGGCCAGGGGCTGCTGTTCCCGAACGACGCCGTCGTGAACCCGCTGGAGCGCTGCCGCCACCTGGCGCAGCGCGCGCTCGCGGGCGGCGCGCGGCTGTTCGAGGGCTCGCCGGCGCTGAGCGTCGAGCCGGGCCGCGTGGCCACGCCGGCGGGCGCCGTGCGCTGCGAGGCCGTGGTCGTGGCGGTCGACGGGCGCCTCGAGGCGCTCCTCCCGGAGCTCGCGGGCGAGGTGCGCACCGCGCGCCTGCAGATGCTGGCCACCGCGTCCACCGACGACCTGGCGGTGCCGCGCCCCGTCTACCGGCGCTACGGCTTCGAGTACTACCAGCGCACGCCCGCCGGGCGCATCGCCCTGGGCGGCTTCCGCGACCAGGGGGGCGAGGCCGAGTGGACGCGCGACGCCACGCCGACGCCCGCGGTGCAGGAGCGGCTGGAGGCCTTCCTGCGCGAGGGGTTGGGCGTGCGGGCGCCGATCACGCACCGCTGGGCGGCCTCGGTGGGCTACCGCCCCGGGCTGCTGCCGCTGGCGCGCGAGGTGCGGCCGCGCGTGTGGGCCATCGGCGGCTACAACGGCACCGGCAACCTGGTGGGCGCGGTGCTGGGGCGCGCCGCGGCGCACGTGGCAGCCGGGCAGCCGGCGGAGGCGTGGGAGCTGTTCGGCGGCGACCGGGCCTAGCCGCGGCCGGTCAGCGTCCGCGGACGCTCGCTGGGGCCCGCGCGGCGGTCGCGCCGGTTCAGGGGGCGCGCAGGTCGGCGCCGGCGGGCAGCGGCGCCCACAGCGGCCAGGCGTCGAGCTCGGCGTCGAGCTCGCGCCAGCGCGGGACGTGACGGCTCATCAGCGCCTTGAAGCGCGGCCCGTGGTCGGGAACCAGCAGGTGGGCCACCTCGTGCACCACGATGTAC
>JAAYYF010000050.1 GCA_012515535.1 Deinococcales bacterium | reverse complement strand
GGCGCCTGGATCCACGTGCTGGACGGGACTTCTGCAAAGGCCTTGCGGAAGGTGGGGGAGCTCGGACGCGGGCCGACCCGACCCTCTACCCCCCGACGCGCCCCGCGCGCCGGGGGCTCGGCGCGCGGGGCGGCAGGTCTCGGTCTCCGGTCGGGCGGCTGCCGGGGGGCCGGCGCGCTTCGAGGCGCGCCCTGCGATCAGCGCTCCTCGCGGCGCGACGCCGCGGGCGCGCCCGGCCCTGCGCGGCGCCTCCGGGACGCGACCGACACGCGGCCGTCACGGTAAAGCGGGCCGCGCTCTGTGACGATGGTCGCCAAGGGGATCCCGTGCGGAACGCGACTTCCACGGCGCCGGTCGGCGCCAGGCAGCGTCGGTCCGACACGCGGCCCGAAGGGACCGTGGCGGCGCCGAGGCGCCCGCCCGTGGCGCCGGCCCGCGCGGCCCGTCCGTCCCTCAGGAGGTGGAACATGCGACGACTGCTACCGGTGATCCTCGTGACGCTCGCGTTGCTCCTCGGCGCGGCGCAGGCTCAGACCACCGTCCGCGTCCAGGGCTACGGTGGCCAGGACCCCGCGATCGTGCAACGCCTCATCGACGAGGTCATCGGCGAGAGCCTCGCCACGCAGGGCATCGAGATCGTCTACGAGCCCATCGAGACCGACTACAACACCATCCTCGTGAACGCCCTCTCGGCCGGCACGGCGGGCGACGTCTTCTACGTCCCCGGCGAGGTGGCCCCGGGCTTCATCGCCACCGGCAAGCTGCTGCCGCTCGACGACCGCGTCGACACCAGCGCCTTCCTACCGAACCTCAACGACGTCTTCACCCAGGACGGTCAGGTCTACGGCATCGCCAAGGACTTCAACACCCTCGCCGTCTTCTACAACGCCGACCTGTTCGACGAGGCCGGCGTCGATTACCCCAGCGCCGAGGACGACTGGAACACCTTCACCGAGAAGCTGCGGGCCGTCGCGGAGCTCGACCCCTCGATCTACGGCGCCTGCATCGCCGCCGACATGGCGCGCCTGGGCGCCTTCGCCTTCGCCAACGGCTGGCAGACCTTCGAGGAAGACGGCAGCGTGAACCTCACCGACCCCGCCTTCGTGGAGGCCTTCGACTTCTACACCGGCCTCGTGACCGAGGGCCTGGCGGTGCAGCCCGCCGACGTGGGCGCCGGCTGGCCCGGCGACTGCCTGGCGCGCGAGCAGGCGGCGGTGGCCATCGAGGGCGCCTGGATCCTGGGCTTCCTGCGCGACAACGCCCCCAACCTGCGCTTCGGCGCCGCCCCGCTGCCCGTGTCGCCCAACACCGGCGAGTCGGGCAACTACAGCTTCACCGTGGCGTGGGCGGTGAACGCCGACTCGCAGGTGCAGGACGCCGCCATCGCCGTGCTCGAGGCGCTGACCAGCCCCGAGGCGCAGCAGTTCATCCTCGAGCAGGGGCTGGCCATCCCCAGCCGCGTCGAGCTCGGCGCCAACCCCTACTTCGAGCAGGACACCCCGGAAGCGCAGGCCAACCGCGTCATCTTCGAGAACGCCGAGGGCCCGAACGTCTATGGCTTCCAGTTCGGCCGCGTCGGCACCGACTACATGAACCCCATCAACAACGCCATGACCGCGGTGATGACGGGCGCCGCCACGACCGAGGAGGCGCTGCAACAGGCCCAGAGCGAGCTCGACGCCCTGCTCCAGCGCAGCGGCCAGTGACCCCCTAGGCGCGTCAGCGGCGCCCGGCTGCCGGGCGCCGCTGACGGGGGAGGCGGCGGCCGCCGGCGCGAGCGCCGCGCGGCCGCCGCCCCGCCGCCCCGACGGAGCCACCCATGCGAGGCCTCGGCCGTGACCTGCTGCCTGCCTTCCTGTTCCTGCTGCCGTTCCTGGTGCTGCTGGGGGTCTTCTTCGTGTACGCCGCCGCGCGCGCGGCGTACTTCTCGTTCACCGACTACGACCTGTTCAACGCCCCCGAGTGGGTGGGGCTGGCGAACTACCGCGCGCTGTTCGCCGACGACATGTTCCTGTTCGCGCTGCGCAACTCGCTGATCTACTCGTTCGTCGTCACCGTCCTGCAGACCATCGGCGCGCTGCTGGCCGCCACCGCGCTGAACCGGCGCATCCGCGGCATCGACTTCTTCCGCTCGGCGTTCTACATGCCGGCCGTGACCAGCAGCGTGGTCATCACCCTCATCTTCCTGTGGCTGTTCCAGCGCCTCGGCGCCATCAACTACCTCATCACGCAGGTGCGCGCCTACGCGCCCGTGATCCTGCTGTTCGTGGCCGCCCTGGTGGCGGCGCAGGCGCTGCAGGTGGCGCTCGACCGCGGCGCCCTGCGCCGCCGCCGCGACGACCGCGCCTGGCGCCGCACCGCGGTCGCCGACCCCGCCTTCCTGGTGGTGTCGCTGATCGTCGCCCTGCTGGTCACCTGGGGCGCGCTGCTGCTGGGCCTCGTGGAGGCGCGCGACGTGCCGGCCGCCAACATCAACTGGCTGCAGACGCGCCAGGAGGTGCCGGGCGCCTTCCCCTTCGCGCTGCGCGCGCCGCTGCCGCTGGTGGCGATCATCCTGCAGAACGTCTTCACCACCATCCCCACCTTCATGCTGATGTTCCTGGCGGCGCTGCAGGACGTGCCCGAGTCCCACTACGAGGCGGCCGCCCTCGACGGCGCCACCCGCGCGCAGCAGTTCGTCTACATCACCGTGCCGGCCCTGCAGCCCGTCATCTTCCTGGTGGTGACGCTGGGGCTGATCGGCACGCTGCAGATGTTCGACCAGGTGGCGATCTTCGGCAGCGCGGTGCCGCTGCAGAGCGTCATCACCCTGGCCTACTTCGTCTACAACCGCATGTTCCCCGGGGCGCAGCTGCCCGAGGTGGGCTTCGCCTCGGCGGCGGCGATGTTCCTGGCGCTCCTCACCCTGGTGATCGTGCTGCTGCAGCGCGTGGTGATCCGGGCGGAGGGCAGCCGGTGAACGGGCGCCTGGCGGAGGGCCCGGCGGCCGCGGCCACCGCCGCCGGCCTCGTCCAGGAGCGCCACGACGACGAGCGCTGGGCGGCGCGCCGGCGCTGGTCGCGCGCCGCCCTCGCCTACCTGCTGATGCTGGTGCTGTCGATCTTCTTCCTGGGGCCGCTGCTGTTCGCCGCGCTGTCGAGCGTCAAGAACGACCCGCTCGCCTACCCGCCGCAGCTGCTGGCGCCCCAGCTGTCGCCCGCCAACTGGGCGGCCGGCGCGCGCCTCGGGCGCCAGGGGGCCGACGCGCCGTTCTGGGGCGGCTTCGCGCCGGGCGCGCGCGTGGAGTTCGACCTCACCTACTTCGTGCCCGAGGGGCTCGAGGCGGCCGCGCCCACCGCCGTGGTGCCGCGACGGCGGCCCGGCGGCGGCCTCGGCGCCGTGCAGCGCATCACCTACGCCGCCGACTACGCCGAGCTGGGGCCGGTGGTCGAGGTCGCGCGCGAGCCTGGCCGGCGCCGCGTGGGCGAGGAGCTGGTCGCCGGCGAGCACGTGACCTACCGCGTGACCGTCACCTACCCCGGCGAGGGGCCGCCGATCGACCGTCTGCCCCTCGACGTGGAGGCGCCCTCGCGCCAGCAGCAGTTCGTGAGCTCGACGCTGCCGCCCACGCGCCTGGAGCGGCGCGGGCTGGTGGCCTCCTACGAGGCGATCACCCCCGGCTCGCTCGGCTACCTGCTCAACAACTACCGGCGCGTGTTCAACGAGGCGCGCAGCGTCACCACCGGCCAGAGCCTGTTCCTGCGCTGGACCTGGAACACCTTCGTCTACGCCTTCTTCCGCGTGCTCCTCACGCTGGCGGTGGCCACCATGGCGGGCTACGCCCTGGCGCGCCTGCGCTTCCCGGGCCGCAACCTGGTCTTCCTGCTGGTGCTGTTCGCGCAGATGGTGCCCACCCAGGTGCTGTTCATCAGCAACTACCTGGTGCTGCGCGACGGCATCTGGGGCCTATGGCCCGCGCTGGGCCTCGGCACCCTGCTGAACAGCCTGCCGGGACTGCTGTTCGTGACCGCCCTGAGCGCCGGGCCGGTGTTCATCATGAAGCAGTTCTACGAGTCGATCCCGCGCGAGGTCGAGGAGTCGGCGATGATCGACGGCGCCGGCCACTGGGGGCGCTTCTGGCGCGTGGTGCTGCCCATGGCGCGCCCCGCCCTGGGGGCGCTGATCATCCTCTCCTTCCAGTCGGCCTGGAACGACTTCTTCTGGCCGCTGGTGGTGCTGACCACCCCCGAGGACATCAAGACCCTGCCCATCGGGCTGCTGACGTTCCGCAACGTCTACGGCAACACCGGCGACTGGGGCCTCATCCTGGCCGGCGCCATCATGAGCGCCGTCCCCGTCATCGTCCTCTTCGTCGTCTTCCAGCGCTACTTCATGGAAGGCGTGAGCTTCGGGGGTAGCAAGGAATGAACGAGCCGTTCGAGATGGACTTCGGCCGCAACCTGGTCCTCAAGGAGAACTGGACCTTCCTGGTGGCGAGCCGCCAGGGAGCCGTGAACGGCGGCGAGCGGGGCCTCTACAGCCGCGACACGCGCTACCTGTCGCGCTACCGCTGGCGCACCGACCGCCTCTCGCAGCTGCTGCTCCTGCACTACGAGCGCCCCGACCGCGCCCACCTACACTTCGCGGTGATGCACGACGCGGCGCAGGTGCTCGCGCTGCAGCACGACCTCAGCGTCGGCGCCCTCACCCTCGCCGAGCGCGTCCGCGTGACCAACGACTCGCTCTCGCCGCAGTCCCTCACCCTGACGCTCGAGTTCGCCACCGACTTCGCCGACCTGTTCGAGGCGCGCGGCTGGCACGAGACGCCCGTCACCGCCCTGCACGTGGAGGCGCAGGGCGCCAACAGCGTCAGGCTGTCGCACGAGGCCAGCGACGGGTTGCGGCAGGCCGTGACGCTGCGCTTCACGCCGGCGCCCAGCCAGCTCGACATCGACCGCGCCACCTTCGAGCTCGAGCTGCTGCCGGGGGCCAGCACCGAGCTCAAGGTGCAGGCCGTCATCGACGACCCGCTGGAGGAGCCGCAGCCGGCCGTGACGTACGACGAGTGGCGCTCCGCCTTCCGCCCGAGCGACGCCAGCCCGGCGCGGCGCGCGGTGCTGAGCCAGGCGGTCGACGACCTGCGCGCGCTGCTGCTGTTCACCGACCAGGGGCCCCTCCCCGCGGCGGGCATCCCCTGGTTCGTGACCGCCTTCGGGCGCGACGCGCTTCTCACCGCCACCATGCTGCTGCCCCACCACCCGCAGCTGGCGCGCGGCACGTTGCGCTACTTCGCGGCGCGGCAGGGGAAGGCGCACGACGAGGCCACCGCCGAGGCGCCCGGCAAGGTCCTCCACGAGGTGCGTCAGGGCGAGCTGGCGCGCACCGGCGTCATCCCCTTCGGGCGCTACTACGGCACCGTCGACGCCACCCCGCTGTTCGTGAACCTGCTCCACGCCACCTACCTGGCCGAGGGCGACCTCGAGCTGCTGCGCGAGCTGGAGCCCAACCTGCGCGCCGCCATGCGCTGGATCGAGCACGACGCCGACCTCGACGGCGACGGCTTCCTGGAGTTCCACGGCGCGCGCGAGGGGGAGGGGCTGGCGGTGCAGTCGTGGAAGGACTCCCACGACGCCCTGAGCCACGCCGACGGCCGCCTGGCCAGCGGCGCCATCGCCGTGTCGGAGGTGCAGGGGTACGCCTACGCCGCGTACGTGGCGGCGGCCGCCGTCTACCGCGCGCTCGGCGAGCCCGACACGGCCGCGGTGCACGAGGAGCGCGCCGAGCGCCTCCGCCGCCGCTTCCACGAGGCGTTCTGGCTGCCGGAGCGGAACACCTACGCGCTGGCCCTCGACCACGACAAGAGCCCGCTGGAGGTGCTGGCCTCCGACGCCGGCCAGCTGCTCTGGACGGGCATCGTGCCCGAGGAGGCGGCGCCGGCGCTGGCCGCCACCCTGATGTCGCCCGCGCTGTTCAGCGGCTGGGGCATCCGCACCCTCGGCACCGACGAGATCCGCTACAACCCGCTGAGCTACCACAACGGCTCGGTGTGGCCGCACGACACCGCCCTGATCGCCGCCGGGCTGCACCGCTACGGCTTCGAGGCCGAGGCCGAGACCGTCCGCGCGGCGCTCTTCGACCTCGCCGCCAGCCAGGAGGACCTGCGCCCGCCGGAGCTGGTGGCGGGCTACCCGCGCACCAGCGCGCCGCCCGTGCCCTACCCGGTGGCGTGCCGGCCGCAAGCGTGGTCGGCGGCGGGGCTCGTCTACCTGCACGGGCTGTGGTGAGGAGGCGCCGGGCGGCGGTGGCCGGTAGCATCGAGGCGTGCGGATCGACCTGAACGCCGACCTCGGCGAGAGCGACGCGCCCGACGCCGACGTCGCGTTGCTCGAGCTGGTGAGCTCGGCGAACGTGGCGTGCGGCTTCCACGCCGGCGGCCCCGCGCTCATGCACCGCGCCGTGCGGGCGGCGCGCGGGCTGGGGGTGGCGTTGGGCGCCCATCCCTCCTACCCGGGCTCGGCGGGCTTCGGCCGCGTGGCCGTGGTGCGGCCCGACGAGGAGGTGGTCGACGACGTGCTCTACCAGGTGGGCGCGCTGGCGGCCATCGCGGCCGCCGAGGGCGTGCGCCTGAGCCACGTCAAGCCCCACGGCGCCCTCTACACGGCGGCCTCCGAGAGCCCCGCGCTCGCCCTAACGCTCGCCCGCGCCCTGGCGGGCTTCGACGGGCGCCTGCGGCTCACGTTGCGCGCCGCCTCGCCGGGCCTGGCGGCCGTGCGCGCGGCGGGCTTCGCGGCGCTCGCCGAGGGGTTCGCCGACCGCGCCTACCTGGCCGGCGGCCGCCTGGCGCCGCGCGACCGCCCAGGCGCCCTGCTCACCGAGCCCGCGCGGGTGGCGGAGCGCGCCGTGGCGCTGGCGCGCGGCGCGGCCGTCGCCACCGAGGACGGCGGCGCGGTACGCCTGGAGGTCGACACCCTCTGCCTCCACGGCGACACGCCGGGCGCCGCCGGCCTGGCGCGCGCGGCCCGCGCGGCGCTGGAGGCGGCGGGGTTCGAGGTCGCGCCCGCCTGAGCCGCGCCCACGTGGGCGCGGGCCGTCTCCTGCTCACGGGCGCGCGCCCCGCGCCCGAGCGCGCGTCCGGGCCGCCAAGGCCGCCGCCCGCGCTTTAGACTGAGGCCATGAAGTACGTCGCCCTCATCGCCCACGACAAGAAGAAGCTCGACCTGGCGATGTTCGCCAACCAGCACGCCGCGCTCCTGGGGCGCTTCCCGCTGATCGCCACCGGCACCACGGGCAGGATCCTCACCGAGAAGACCGGCCTGGAGGTCGAGCGCGTGCAGTCGGGCCCGCTGGGCGGCGACCTGCAGGTGGGGGCACGCATCGCCGAGGACCAGGTGCTGGCGGTGATCTTCTTCCGCGACCCGTTGACCGCCCAGCCGCACGAGCCCGACGTGTCGGCGCTGCTGCGCATCTGCGACGTGCATCAGGTGCCCCTGGCCACCAACCTCGCGACCGCCGAGGCCCTCATGGACTGGCTCGCCGACCACGTCGAGGAGGGGAAGGCGGAGCCGAGCGGCGCCGTCGGCGGTCCGGCCGACCCGAGGGACGCCCAGCAGCCGGACCGCGACCGGGAGTGAGCATGGTCGACCGAGAGATCATCGAACGGTTCGTCAACGAGATGCGCCGGCGCTACGCCGAGCAGATCGCGGCGGTGTCCTTGCCCAACGGCACGCGCGAGTACGTGGAGGCGCTGCTCGAGCGCGGCGACCCCGAGACGATCGAGTTCCTCCTCAAGCTGAGCTACCTGATGGGACTGCACACGGGCTTCGCGGCCGCCAACGCCGGCGCCCGCAGCCCCGACCCCGAGCCGGGCCGGGGGCCGCTGCAGGCCTAGCCGCGGGCCGCTCTGCGCCCGCCGGTCCTACGCCGGGCGCTGCGCCGACGGGTGGCGCCGGCCTGCCGCGCCGACGCCGCGCCGGCGCGGCGCCCGCGCCCGGCCCTCAGTCGGCCGAGGTGGAGTCCTCGACCTCGCGCGCCGCTTCGGCCGCCACCTGCTCGGTGCTGGCCGCCTCGTGCAGCAGCACGACCTCGTTCTCGACCTCGGCCTTGAGGCTGGCGCCCACCGAGCAGTACTTCTCGCTGGCCAGGTCCACGAAGCGGCGGGCGGTGGCCTCGTCGAGGCCCGGCACGTCGAACACGTGACGCGCCCGGAAGCGCTCGAACGGCGCCGGCACGGCGTCGGGGCGCTCGCCGAGCATCTCGATGCGGTACTCCTTGATCTCGAGGCGGCGCTTGCCCAGCATCACCACCACGTCCATCGCGGCGCAGGCGGCGAGGGCGTGCATCACGAGCTGCATGGGGCTCGGGCCGGTGCGCGCCCGCTTCTCGTTGTCGATCATGGTGCGCTGCCCGTCGGGCGTCTCGCCCACGAAACGCAGGCCGGTGAGGTGGTGGAGCGTGGTGGTGAGGTTACGGTTCGCCATGCCCCAAGTATGCGTGCTGGAGCGCGGCGGCCCGCGCCGCCAGGGCTACACTCGTGGCCATGAGCGAACCGACGTGCCCCGGCGCCGCGGCGCACGCGGCGCCGCCGCTCGGGGCGGGCAAGGCGGCGCTGCGCCGTTGGGCGCGCGCGCGGCGCGCCGCGCTGCGCGCCGCCTCCCTGGCTACCGCGCCCGAGGGCGGCGCCGACCCCGACGCGGCGGTGGTGGCCGCGCTGCGCGCCTCCGAGCTCTACCGGCGCGCCCGCACGGTGGCCGTCTACCTGGCGATGCAGGGCGAGGTGGACCTGGCGCCGCTGCTCTCCGACGCCAAGCGCTTCGTGGCGCCCCGCACCCACACGGCGCCCACGCCGCACCTCACCTTCCACGAGCTCGGAGGCGCGGCGCTCGAGGAGCATCCCTGGGGCATGCGCGAGCCGCCCGCCACCGCGCCCGCGGTGCCGCTCCACGAGGTCGACCTGCTGCTGGTGCCCGGGCTGCTGTTCGACACCGCCGGGGCGCGCCTGGGCTACGGGGGCGGCTTCTACGACCGCCTGCTAGGGGCACACCTCGAGCGGGCGCGCCTGCTCGAGGCGCGCCCGCTCGGAGCGCCGACCGGTGACGGGGCCGCGGGCGCCGGGACGCAGCCGCCCGCGACCGCGCCCACGACCGTCGGCGTGGCGCTCGAGGCCCTGGTGGTGCCCGAGCTACCGCAGCTCGACCACGACGTGGCCGTCGACCACCTCGTGACCGAGGCGGGGCTGCGGCCGGTGCGCGGGCGCGGCTAGCGCGGTCGGGCCTCTGCCCTCAGCGCGCCGCCGCGCTCGCCACCTCGTCCCAGCCCGGGTAGCGCCGCGGGGCGCTGGCGATGGCGATGCTGGCGGCGCGCACCGCCGGCTCCAGCGCCGCCTGCCAGCTCATGCCGCGCTGCACCCCCGCCAGCAGGCCGGCGTTGAAGGTGTCGCCGGCGCCCACGGTGTCCGCGACCTTCACGGCCGGCGCCTGGGAGCGCGCCCGCCCGTCGGGGCCGTCGTAGAGGGCGCCCTCGGGGCCGAGCTTCACCACCACGCGCGTGGCGCCGGCCGCGCGCACGCGCGTGAGCGCCTCCTCCACCGCCTCCGCCTCGTAGCGGCCGGCGTCGGGCACGCCGCTCACGCCGAGGAGCTCCTCGCGGTTGGGCAGGAACACGTCGACGTGTGGCAGCAGCGCCAGCATCTCGCCCTTCACCGCCTCGGACCAGCCCTCGGAGGGCCAGCCGCTGTCGAGCGTGGTCACGACCCCGCGCCCCTGCGCGCGCTCGAGCAACCCGGGCGCCAGCTCGCGCAGCCGTGGCATCAGGAAGTAGCCGCACAGCAGCAGCAGGTCGCCGGGCGCGGCGGCGTCGAGCGCCGCCTCGATGCGCTCCAGCGGCAGGTGGTCGAGGTGGCCCATGTGCGACACGAAGGTGCGCTGCCCGTCGGGGTGCGTGAGGCCCACCGTCAGGGCGGTGCTGCTCGGCACGCGCGTGAGACGCATGGCGCCGGCCAGCTCGGCCTCGAGCCAACGCCCGAGGGCGTCGTCGCCAACGCTGCCGATCAGCTCGGCCCCCTCGCCGTCCACCACCCCCAGCGCCTTCAGCGCCAGGCCGGTGTTGCCAGCCGCGCCCCCCACGCGCAGCTCGTAGCGGTCCACCACCACCTCGGTCCCGGTGCGGGGCCAGGGCACCACGTCGCCCATCAGGACGTCGACGTTGGCGTTGCCGATCAGCAGTATGCGCGGGTCGTTCAGCGGTTGCGCTCCCCCAGAGCTCACCCTTTCACCCCCGTGAGCACCACCCCTTCGATGATCTGGCGCTGGAAGATGAAGAACACGATCAGCACCGGGATGACCGCGAGCGCGGCGCTGGCCATGATCAGGTTCCAGGCGGTGCCGGCCTCGCCCGAGAACAGCGCCACCCCCACCGGGATGGTGCGCATGCTCGGGCTCTTGGCCACGATCAGCGGCCACAGGAAGGCGTTCCAGTTACCCACGAAGTTGAAGATCGCCAGCGCCGCCAGGCCCGGCCCCACCAGGGGCAGGCCCACGCGCCAGTAGAGGCCGAACTCGCTGACGCCGTCGACGCGCCCGGCGTCGAACAGGTCACGCGGCAGCGACTGGAAGAACTGCCGCATGAGGAAGACCCCGAACGCGGGGATCAGGCCCGGGAAGGCGATGCCCCAGAAGGTGTTGACCCAGCCGTACTCGGTCGACATCACGTACCAGGGGATGACCAGCATCTCGGTGGGGATCATCAGCGTGCTGAGGATCAGCAGGAAGACGAAGTTCTTGCCCGGGAAGCGCAGCTTGGTGAGGGTGTAGCCCACCAGCGAGCAGAAGAACAGCACCGAGACGGTGGAGATGCCCGCCACGATCAGCGAGTTCATGAACCAGCGGGGGAACTGCGTGTTGAGCAGCACCTCCTGGTAGTTCGCCAGCGTCCAGGCCTGGGGCCAGAAGGAGAAGCGGAAGATCTCGCGCAGGCTCTTGAACGAGCTGAGCAGCATCCACACGAACGGGAACGCCATGACGACGCTGCCCACGGCCAGCGCCAGGTAGGCGAAGAGCTTGCCGGGCGAGAAGCGCCGGATGCCGACCATCAGTACTCCACCTCTCTCTGGGTCAGCCGGAGCTGTACGAGCGTGACCAGCATGATGATGGCGAAGAGCAGCACCGTGACCGCCGCGGCGTAGCCGATGCGGAACTTCTCGAACGCCTGCTGGTACATGTAGAGCGCGATCGTGAGGGTGCTGCCGAGCGGCCCGCCCTGGTCGGTGAAGTTGATGTTCACGACCTGGTCGAACAGCTGCAGCGTGGCGATCGTCGAGATGATGAGCGAGAAGACCAGCACCGGGTTGAGCAGCGGGAAGGTGACCTTCCAGAAGCGGTGCCAGCCGTTGGCGCCGTCGATGGCGGCGGCCTCATGGAACTGCTTGGGGATGCCCTGCAGGCCGGCCAGGAAGATGACCACCTGGAAGCCGAGCTGCTGCCAGATCACCACCACCGACACGGCGACGAGCGCCTGCGTGGGGCTGGTGAGGAACGGCTGCGGGTCGATGGCGAGCCAAGGCAGGCCGATGCCCGTGACCCAGTCGCTCCAATCGGCGAGGAGCTTGTTGAAGATACCGAAGTTGACCGAGTACATCCAGCCCCACACCCACGCGACCGCCGCGGCGGGCGTGACGTAGGGGGCGAAATAGATGGCGCGGAAGATAGAGCGGAAGCGGGTGACGCTGTTGAGCAGCAAGGCGCTGATCAGGCCCAGGCTCACCTGGCCGAACACCACCAGCACGAAGTAGAACAGCATGTTCCGCAGCGCCTGGAAGATGGGACCGCGAGCGACGAACTCGGCCCACATCTCCCGGTAGTACTGCAGGCCCACGAAGTTGCGCATCTCGGGGTCGACGTGCCAGCTGAAGAACGACAGCCGGAACGACTGCAGCGCGGGCCAGAGGCGGAAGAACAGGAAGAAGGCCAGCGGAACCAGCAGGAACGCGTAGGCCCAGATCGCCTCCCGGGAACTGAGTGAGAGCCTGCGTTTGGGCTTGACAGGCGGCGAGCTCATGGCACCTCCGAGAGCCGATGACGGGCATGCCGGTCGCCTGGTGCTAGGGCGGCCGGGAGAGAGCGGGGGCGGCGAACCGCCCCCGCGGCCTTGTGCGTGCGCCGGCCGCTACGGCCGGCGGGTGGGGCGGGGCACCTCACGGGCGCCCGCCCCCACGCGTGGATCAGCGGTTGGCGTCGAGCAGCAGCTGCTCGGCGGCGGCGGCGGACTCCAGCGCGGCGGCCGGGTCCTGGCCCTGCAGCACGACGGCGTTGATGGCGTCGACCATCACGTCGCGCTGGCCGGACTCGTCGACGAAGACGGTGGCGTGGGCGTAGTCGAGCGCGCGCACGAACGGCCCGTAGACCGGGTCGGAGGCGAGCTCGGGGTCGGCGATGAGGGTGCGGCTGGCCGGCAGCTCACCCACGACGTCGAGCCACAGCTTCATGGCGTCGTCGCTGGTGACGAACTGCAGGAACTTGGCGGCGGCCTCGAGCTTGGCCGGGTCCTTGGTGGCGTTCGGGGTGAGGGCGTTCATGAAGAACGAGCCGAAGTTGGACTTCACGCCGTTGTCGAGGGTCGGCAGCTCGGCGACGCCCCACTCGAACTCGGCGAGGCGCTGCACGTCGCCGATGGCGAAGGAGCCGTCGACGATCATGGCGATGTTCTCGAGCACGCGGAAGCCGTCACGGTAGCCGTTGTTGCCGGGCACGAACTCGGGCACGGCGAACTGGTGCTCGGTCACCCAGCTGGTGTAGAAGTCGAAGGCCTCGACGCCCTCTTCGCTGGCGTAGGTGACCTGGCTGTAGTCGTCGTTGTACGGCACGCCGCCGAACTGACGCACGAGGACCTCACGCACGAGGTGGTGGTCCTGGCCGGTCGGGGCGAAGCCGTAGCCCACCTCGACGAAGCGGTTGCCCTGCTTGACGGTCATGGCCGTGGCCATCTCGACGAACTCGTCCCAGGTCGCGGGCGGGCCGTCGAAGCCGGCTTCACGGAGCTTGTCGAGGTTGTAGAAGAGCGCCAGCGAGCGCACGGCGGTCGGGAGGCCGTACCAGGTGCCGTCGACCTTGGCGGCCTGCACGAGCGGAGCGAAGTTCTCGTCGAGGGCGGCGGCGTCGAAGTACTGCTCGGGGAGCGGCACCACGTAGCCGGCGCGCTGCCAGGTCGGGAGCCAGCCGTAGAAGAGCTGGGCGACGTCGGGGCCCTGGCCGGCCGGGATGGAGGCCGCGACCTGGGCCGGGTAGCCGTCGTACGGGAAGGTCTCGTGGACCACCTTGATGTCGGGGTTCTCGGCCTCGAACTGGGCGATCAGCTGGTTCATGGCGTCGACCCGCGTGGCGTAGTCGTACTGCCAGTAGGTGATGGTCGTCTGGGCGGCGGCCATGCCGAAGCCCACCATCACGGCCAAGAGTAGAAGGACTCGCTTCATGCTTTCTCCTTTTCTCCGCGCAGCTGCGCTATCGCGCGGTCGAGCGCGCGCTTGCGTTCCCGCAGGGCGGTCGCGTCGGCTTCTAGCCGCTCGCGTGCCCGGGCGAGCTGGGTGCTCATGACCTCCGGCGCCGGCATGCCGAGCCCGGCGCGGCGCCTGACGAAGGCGGCCGGGTCCAGCGCCGCCGTCACCTCGTCCGCCGCCAGCCGCGGTCCGCCCGCGGCCTCCAGGTCGGCGGGGGTGGCCGTGGTCAGCGGCCTACCCTGGTCGCTCAGCGACCTCACGAGCTTGGCCGCCACGCCGTGCGCGGCCGGGAACGACAGCCCGTGCTCGCGCGCCAGCACGTCCGCCAGCTCGGTGGCGGTCGTGTCGGTGGCGGCGGCCACCTCGGCGAGCTCGCGCTCGTCGAAGTCGCCCCCCTCCAGGCAGGCGGCGAGCAGGTCGAGCGCGCCGCGCAGCTGGCGGTGCTGGGCCGTCAGCGCTCCCTGGATGTCGGGGCCGAAGTCGTTGAGGTCGGTGAAGGGGATGTTGTGGCTCGAGAAGAAGAACATGCCGGCAGCGCCCACCACCCGCGAGAACTTGGTGCGGGCGTGCTCGAGCGAGACGGGGTTGCGCTTCTGCGGCATGATGGAGGATCCCTGGACGAGGTCGTCGCCGAGACGGTACCTGCCCGACGCCGCCCATGCGAGCAGGTCGGTTACGAAGCGGCCCGCACCTAAAGCGACGCTCTGCGCCACGCTCACGAGGTCGAACTCCCAGTCGGCCGAGGCCACGGCGTCGTAGGTGTTCGCCACCGGCGCGTCGAAGCCGAGGCGCCGGGCGGTGAACTCGCGGTCGAGCGGGTGGCTGCTGCCCGCCAGCGCCGCCGCCCCCAGGGGCGAGCGGTTCATGCGGGCGTAGGCCTGCAGCAGGCGCTCGGAGTCGCGGGCGAGCTGGTCCTCCACCGCCCCCAGGTAGTGCGCCACCGTGGTGGGCTGCCCGGGCTGGTGGTGGGTCTCGGCGATCAGGACGGTCTCGAGGTGCCGCTCGGCGCGCTCGAGCAGCAGCTCGCGCAGGCGCAGCAGCCGCCGCCCCACCTCCAGGTGGTAGGCACGGCCGTTCATCTTGTAGACCGTCATGTCGAGGTCGTTGCGCGACAGGCCCACGCGGATGAGGCCCACGGCGTCGCCGAGGCGCTCCTCGAGGCGGCGCTGCAGCGCGAAGTAGAGGTCGGGCACGTCGGGCGCCTGCTCGGGGGCGGGCGCGTCGTGCAGCGCCACCAGCGCGCGGCGCAGCTCGGCGCCCTGCGCCTGGGTGTCGGCGTCGGCGTAGGCCGGCATGCGCAGCACCGTGTCGAGGTGCGCCGTCATGGCGTCCACGAAGTGGTGGAGCAGGTTCTCGGCCGCGAAGCGGTAGTCGTTGGCCAGGACCCCCTCGCGGTAGGCGGGATGCCAGGTGCTCACGCGGCGCCCCCTTCCGCGGCGGGGACGTCCAGGCGCAGCAGCCTCGCGGCGTTGCCGCCGAAGATCAAGGCCACGTCCTCGTCCTTGACGTTGAGGGTGTAGCAGGCGCGCAGCTGGTCGAGCAGGTAGCGCTCGGCGAAGCCGCGCGGGAAGTAGCTGGAGTCGGAGCCGAACACGATGCGTTCGGGGCCCACCGTCTCGAGCGCCTTGCGGAACAGGTCCTCGAGGGTGAGCGGGTAGGGCATCCAGCGCATCCACTGGTTGGAGCCGGAGGTGTCGATGTAGACGTTCGGCAGGCTCCAGCAGAGCGCCAGCAGGTCCTGGAAGTAGCCGGCGCCGAAGTGCGGGACGATGAACGGGACCTCGGGGAAGTCGCGCGCCACCTCGAAGAGCGACAGCGGGCTCATGCGCGGGTGCTGCACCACGCCGCCGCCGCGGCCCAGGAAGCCGAAGTGGATGAGAGCGGGCAGCTGGCGCTCGGCGAGGAACTCCCACACGTCGCGCAGCTCGGGCGCCTCGAAGGGGTAGTCGGTGGTGGGGCCGAGGAGCTTGTAGCCGCGCAGCCCGAGCTCGTCGACGGCGCGCCTCAGCTCCGCGCCGGCGCCCGGCTCCAGGCGGTGGTGCGCCAGGCCCACGAACCTGTCGGGGTGCTTGGCCACCAGGCCGGCAAGGCGGTCGTTGCCGCCACCGCTCACGAACACCACCTTGTCGAGGTCGTAGCGCTCCACCTCGCCGACCCAGCGCTCCAGCGCGGCGTCGACCTCCTGGTCGGTGCGCGCCAGCGGCTCGGCGGGGGCGGTGCCCCACTCGGCGCGCATGCGCTCGCCGCGCTCGCGGGCGTACGCCTCCAGCAGCGGGTGGCGCGGGCCCGGGGGCGGGCCGCCCATGGTGTTCACGATGGGGAAGTGGGTGTGCACGTCGATGACGCGCAGCTTCTGAGGTCTCACGCGTTGCTCCATTCAGCTTCTTCGAGGCCGCACAGGCCGGTGGTCAGGCGCTCCAGCGCCAGGTGCCCCACCCCGTGCAGGCCGGCGGCCGCGCCGAGCGAGCCGGCGCGGATCTCCAGCGGCAGCGGCCCCACCCAGCGCTGCGCCACGGCGCGCGCCAGCTGGCCCTCGGGGTCGGCCGACCACGACACCACCACGAGCTCGGGGTCGAGCACGCAGGCCAGGTTGTGCAGGGTGAGGCGCACCTTGTCGACGAGGCGCTCGAACGCCTCGCGCCGCGGCTCGGTGGAGAGGTCGATGCGCCCCTCCACCAGGAACTCGTCGGCGATGCTCAGCAGGTGGCGCTCGAAGGGGCCGCTGGCGCCCAGGTCGAGGCCGCGCTCCGGCAGGCCCGGCAGCAGCGAGTAGCCGATCTCGCCGGCAGCCGAGTTGGAGCCGCGGAAGAGGGCGCCGTCGATGACCAGCGCCGCCCCGATGCCGCCCGCCACCGCCAGGTACACCACGTTGCGCCGGCCCACGGCCACGCCGTGCCACAGCTCGCCGAGCGCCACGGCGTTGACGTCGTTCTCCAGCAGCACCGGCAGGCCGGTGGCCTCGCCCAGCATGGCGCCCACCGGCTCGTCGCTCCAGCCCAGCGCCGGCGCCAGGCGCACGCGCCCGCTGGCCGGGTCGACCACCCCCGGCACCGCCACCGCCAGCGCGCTGACGGGCCGGCCCGCCGCCTCCTCGGCCGCGATGCAGCGGCCGATGCCGGCGAGCAGGCGCTCCTCGGCGCCCGGCGCCAGCGCCACCTCGGGCTCGAGCTCGGGGCCGTGCAGCGCGCCGAGCAGGTCGACGCGCCCGGCGCGCAGCGTGGCGCCCGACAGGTCGAGCGCCAGCACGTTGCGCGCGCTCGCCTCGAGCTGCAGCAGCCGCGCGGGGCGCCCGCCGGCCGAGGGGGCGAGCTCGCCCTCGCTGACCACACCGCGCTCGATGAGCTCGGCGGCGATGGTGGTGACGGTGGGGACGCTCAGCCCGGTGTCGCGCGCCAGCTCCGCCCGCGAGGCGGTGGGCCGCGAGCGCAGCGCCAGCAGCACCGCCAGGCGGTTATGTTCGCGGACGTTGTCGTGCTGTACGGGTCTGAGCGTCACGAGCCGGGCCTTTCGAAAGGGGTTTATAAAGCTCCTTCATTAAGTTACGCCCTGCGGAGGGGAGGCGGGACGAACCGGGCTGCTCACGAAGTACACAGGTCGGGCGGCTAGGCGTCCCACGCGGCCCTCAGCGCCCGGAGAGCCGGCCGCGGCGCCGGGGGAAGGCGAGCGCCGCGCGCACCAGGTCGCGGGTGCGCCAGGCGCGCTGCTCGGCCACCGGCCGCAGCCACAGCCACGCCAGCATGCGCCCGAGCCCCGAGAGGGCGAAGAGGGTGTGGTAGCCGCTCCAACCACCCGGCAGGCCGCCGTTCCAGCCCTGGAACAGCGTCAGCAGCGGGCCCGACAGCGCGCCGCCCGCGAACCCCGCCACCCCCGAGGCCACCGAGTAGAGCGCGATGTAGGTCACGCGGCCGCTGCGCGGCGCCGTCACCAGCGCCAGGTTGAACACGGCCGGGCCGATTGCGCCCCACGCCAGCGCGTCGAACACCGCCGACGCCCACACGAAGCCCAGGCTGCCCGTGAGCCCCGCCAGCACCCAGTTCGACGGCAGCAGCAGGCCCGCCATGAAGGTGCCGGCCGCCAGCACCGGCTTGTTGCCCACGCGGTCAGCGAGCCGCCCCCACAGGATGGTGGTCCCCAGCGCCGTGACCGCGGCGGTGGAGGACCACACCGCCACCTGCGTGAAGCTCATCCCGAGCTCCTCGAGGAAGTAGGGGATGACGAACGGCGCCCCCAGCATCACCACGAACTGCCAGAAGGCGGCGAACGCCAGGAAGCGCCGGAAGTTGGCGTGCTGCAGGGGCGTGACGACGATGGCGGCGAGCTTCACGCGCCGCTTCTCGGTGGGCGGGTCGTAGTGGAGCAGGTAGAGGAGCGTGGCGATCAGCGCGAGCCCCACCGCCACCCCCAGCACCACCTGGAAGCTGAGGGGCGCGGCTACGCGGTCGAGGAAGGCGCCCGCGCTGAGGTTCGCCGCCATGCCCACCACGCCCAGCACGCCGGTGCGCATGCCGAAGTAGCGGCCGCGGCGGTCGTCGGGCACCACGTCGCCCATCCAGGCGGTCCAGATGGTGCCGGTGGCCGCCTGGAAGGCGCTGGCGACGAACACGAGCGCCACCAGCAGGGTGGGCTGCAGCGCGAGCGGCGCGCCCAGCTGCGGCAGGAACGCCGCCACGATCCAGCTCGAGCGCCCGACGGCGCCCAGGGCGGCGGCGACGGCGCGCCGCCCGCCCAGCACCTCGGCGGCCCAGGCGCCCAGCGGGCTGGCCAGCTGCGACAGCAGCGGCACGCTGCTCACCAGCGCGATGTGGAACGGCGTGGCCCCGAGCGCCAGCAGGTAGCCCACCAGCACGCTGCCCGAGGTCCAGTTGAGGAAGACCTGCATGAGGCCGCCCTCGACGAGCGAGAGGCGCATCGTGCGGCGGACCTGGGCCGCGACGTGCGCCTCCTCCTTCGGCTGGGGTGTGGGCGGCGGCGCCGCGGCCGGGAGCATGCGTATCAGCGCAGAGTCTACGCCTTCGGCGCGCGGTCTACGAGGGCGTGCCGTACCCGGCGGGGCCGGGGACCGCGCGCCGAGCGGGAGACGCCCGCGCAGCCGGGGCTCGGCCCGTGGCGGGGTCTCGTGTGCGTCCCCTTCAGGGCCTCGTTGAAGGATAGGCGCGGAACCTTGAACAAGGCTCTGAGGCTCCCGCGGACCCGCGCGGCCCTCGCCCCGGCGCGAGCCGCGCGGGAAGGACTCCCGCGCCGCGCTACTCCGGCAGCGCCACCCCCCCGATGTACACCGCCTTGCTCTCCATGTACTCGGCCAGCCCCTCGGAGCCCGTCTCGCGGCCCATGCCGCTGCCCTTCACGCCGCCGAACGGCGCCTCGGGCGTCACCGGCATCCAGTCGTTGACCGCCACCATGCCGTACTCGAGCCGCTCCGACATCGCCAGCGCCGTGTTCAGGTCGGAGGTGAACAGGTAGGCGGCCAGGCCGTACTCGGTGGCGTTGGCCAGCTCGAGCGCCTCGGCGGCCGAGCCGAACGGGGTGATGGGCAGCACCGGCCCGAAGATCTCCTCGTCGTGCAGGGGCGTGCCGGGCCTCACGTCGGTCACCACGGTGGGGGCGTAGAAGTAGCCCTTGCGCTCCAGGCGCTCGCCGCCGGCGAGCACGCGCGCGCCCGCCTCGCGGCCCGCGGCCACCAGCTCCTCGACGCGCTGGCGCTGCTTCTCGTTGATCAGGGGGCCGACCTGCACGCCCTCCTCCAGGCCGTGGCCCACGCGCAGCTCCGCCATGGCCGCCACCACCGCCTCGGTGAACCCGTCGACCACGCTCTCGTGCACGTAGAAGCGCTGCGGCGCGATGCACACCTGGCCCACGTTGCGCGTCTTGAAGCGCGCCGCCAGCTTCGCCAGCCGGCCCAGGTCGCCGGCGTCGGGGAAGACGATCACGGGGGCGTTGCCGCCCAGCTCGAGCGCCAGGCGCGTGAGGGTGCGCGAGGCGCCGTCCATCAGCAGCTTGCCCACGCGCGGGCTGCCGGTGAAGGCGATCTTGCGCACGCGCCTGTCGTCGAGGAACGCCTGCCCCATCGCCTCGGGGTCGCCGTTGATCACGTTGATGACGCCGGCGGGCGCGCCGCTCTCGTGGAGCGCCTGGCCCAGCAGCATCGCCGAGCGCGGCGTGTACTCCGAGGGGCGCCCCACCACGGTGTTGCCGGCCGCCAGCGCCGCGCCGAAGGTGCGCACCAGGTTGTAGACCGGGAAGTTCCAGGCGGTGATGGTGGCCACCACCCCGAGCGGCTGCGGCAGCACCATGATGCGGCGCCCCGGCGCGGAGGCGGGCACGGTGCGGCCGTAGGCGCGCACCCCCTCGGCCGCGAACCAGCTGAGGTACGCCGTGGCCGACAGCCACTCGCCCTTGGAGTCGGCCAGCGGCTTGCCCGACTCCTCGGTGGTGAGGCGCGCCAGCTCGTCGACGTGCTTCTTGATCCAGCCGGCGGCGCGCTCGAGCACCTTGCCGCGCTCGTAGGCTGTCTTGGCCGCCCACTCGGGGAACGCGGCCGCGGCGGCGTCGATGGCCGCGCGGGCGTCGGCGGCGTCGCCGTACGGCACCTGCGTGATGAGGTCCTCGCTGCCCGGGTCGATCAGGTCCCAGGTGCCGCCGCCTACGGCGTCGACCCACTCGCCGCCGATCAGCTGCTTGAGGGGGAAAGCGTTCGCGGACCGGTTCGCTTCAGACACTGGTGGTGCCCTCCTTCGCGTGCTCGGGGAGGCCGAGGGTCGCCAGCGCGGCGGCCACGGCCTCGTGCAGCACCGCCAGCCCCTCGTCGACCTCGGCGTCGGTGAGGTTCAGCGGCGGCAGCAGGCGGATGCAGTTCGAGTAGAGCCCGGCGCGGATGACGATGAGGCCGCGCTTCAGGGCCTGCTTGGTGACCTCCAGGACGAGCTCGGGGAAAGGCTCCTTGGTGCGCTCGTCCTTCACGAACTCGACGGCCAGCATCGGGCCCAGCCCGCGCACCTCGCCGGCCTGCGGGTAGCTGGCCACCAGGCGCTCGAGGCCCGCCCGCAGGCGCTCGCCCACCGCACGGGCGCGCGCCAGGAAGGCCTCGTCGGCGATCCGGTCGATGGCCTCGAGCGCCGCCACGCACGCCAGCGGGTTGCCCGAGTAGGTGCCGCCGAGGCCGCCCGGGTGGGCGGCGTCCATGACCTCGGCGCGCCCCACCACGGCCGCGATCGGCATGCCGGCGCCCAAAGACTTGGCGGTGGTGAGCAGGTCGGGCACCACCCCGAGCTGCGGCGCCGCCCACAGCTGGCCGGTGCGGCCCATGCCCGACTGCACCTCGTCGGCGACCAGCAGGGCGCCGCTGGCGTCGGCGATCTCGCGCAGGCGCGCGAAGAAGCGCGGCGGCACCGGCAGGAAGCCGGCCTCGCCCTGCACGGGCTCGATGACGAAGGCGGCGACGGCGCTGGGGTCGACCTGCGCCACCATGGCCTTGTCGAGGGCCTGCACGGCGAGCTCGACGTACTCGGCCTCGCTCATGCCCGCCGGGCGGCGGTAGAGGTCGGGGAAGGGGAGGCGGTAGATCTCGCTGGCGAACGGCCCGAACCCCTTCTTGAAGAGGCCGTACTTGCTGGTCATGCCGAGCGTGAGGTTCGTGCGGCCGTGGTAGCCGCCCTCGAACACCACGATCGCCTGGCGGCCGGTGTGGGCGCGGGCGATCTTCACGGCCGTCTCCAGCGCCTCGGCGCCCGAGTTCAGCAGCACCGCCTTCTTGGGGAAGGCGCCGGGGGCGATCTCGACCAGGCGCTCGAGCAGCCGCACGTACGGCTCGTAGGTGCCCACGATGGCGCACAGGTGCACGAGGCGCTCGGCCTGCGCCTTCAGCGCCGCCACCACGCCGTCGGGCGTGTGGCCCACCGCCAGCATGCCGATGCCGCCGGCGAAGTCGAGCAGGCGGTTGCCGTCGACGTCGGTGACGTAGGCGCCGTGGGCGTGCTCCACCGCCACGTCGGTGAGGCGGGCGGCGCCGCGCGCACCGGCGGCGTCGCGGCGCGCGGCCAGCGCGCGGCTCCGGGGGCCGGGGACCTCGGTGACGATCCGGATGCCGCCCGCGGCGGCGGGGTCGCGCGTCATGCTCGCTCCTCCTGGGAAGGCGCCACCTGCGCCGGCGTGCGCGCCGCGCCCGCCACGCCGTCGAGCGCCCGGCGGAAGATCGCCAGCGCCTCGTCGACGTCGGCCTCGCTGGCCACCAGCGGCGGGATCCAGCGCACCACGTTGTCGGAGGGCCCGCACGTGAGCAGCAGCAGCCGCTCCTGCAGGCAGGCGGCCTGCACCGCCTTGGCGGTGGCCTTGCCGCCGTCGCCGGCGCCCAGCGCGTCGGTGAGCTCGACGCCCACCATCAGCCCCAGCCCGCGCACGTCGCCGATGACGGGCCGCTCGGCCTGCAGCGCCCGCAGCGCGCCGAGGAGCCTCTCGCCCAGGCGGGCGGCGTTCTCGGGCAGGCGCTCCTCGAGCAGCACCTCGATGGTGGCGCGCGCCGCGGCCAGCGGCACGGTGGAGCCGCCGCCGTAGGTGCCGCCGTGGGTGCCGGTCTCCCAGCGCGCCATCAGCGCCGGCGCGGCCGCCACCGCCGAGATGGGCAGGCCGCTGCCGAGGCCCTTGGCCATCGCCAGCACGTCGGGGACGACGCCGTAGCGCTCGAAGGCGAACATGCTGCCGGTGCGGCCGAAGCCGGTCTGGACCTCGTCGAACACCAGCAGCACGCCGTGCTCGTCGGCCAGGCGCCTGAGCCCCGCCAGGAAGCGTGGCGGCGCCGGCACGTAGCCGCCCTCGCCGAGCACCGGCTCGATGAGGAAGGCGGCGGTCTCGTCGGGCGCCGTCTGGGTGCGCAGCAGCAGCTCGAGCTCGGCGAGCGCGAAGTCGGTGGCCGCCTCCTCGCTCCAGCCGTAGCGGTAGGCGTAGGGGAACGGCGCCACAACCACGCCCGCCGGCAGCGGCTGGTAGCGGTGGCGGTAGGCGGTCTTGGAGGTGGTGAGCGCCATGGCCTGTGCGGTGCGGCCGTGGAAGCTGCCCTGGAAGACCACCACGTTGGGGCGGCCGGTGGCGTGGCGCGCCAGCTTGACGGCGGCCTCGACCGCCTCGGCGCCCGAGTTGGAGAAGAACAGCGAGCCGAGCTCGGGCGGCAGCACCCCGGTGAGGGCGCGTGCCAGCGCCTCGGCGGCGGGGGTGACCACGATGTTGACCTGGCCGAACAGGAGCTCGCCGGCCTGCTCGCGGATGGCGGCCACCACCTTGGGGTGGGCGTGACCGGTGTTGGTGACGCCGATCCCGGAGGTGAAGTCGAGCCAGGCGCGGCCGGCGGCGTCGAAGAGACGCACCCCTTCCCCGCGCACCGGCTTCAGCTCGGTCAGGTGGGACCAGACCGGGGAGAGCGCTTCGTAGACCATTCCGACCTCTGCTCGCGCGGGCCGCGGGGCCGCGCTAGGTTAGTCGCCCGCTGTTCCAGGACGTGAGCTGCCGAACGCCGGGGGCAACGGCGATCATACGACCGGCTCGGCGCCGGCCGTGGCCGCGCCGTCGTCCTCGCCTACAACGCGCGCGCCCATGCGCTCGAGCGCGCGCCGCACCTCGACCGCCGCGCGCTCGCCGGTGAGCAGCGCCCCGTGGACGGTGGCGGCGCGCTCCTCGGGCGCGGTGGCCTCGCCCGCCCAGAACAGCGGCGGGGTGGGCTCGGCCAGCAGCTCGCGCGCCCCGTGGTGCCCGGGACGCACGTGGCTGTAGCCGCCGCGCGCGAACGGGTCGGCGGACCAGTCCACGAGCTTGGCCTGCAGCGGCCTGAGCCCGGGGCGCCCGACCTCGCGGCGGAACGCCTCCAGCGCGCGCTCGAGCGCGTCCTCCTCGCTGACGCGCGTGAGCTCCACCAGCCCGTCGCCCGACACCAGCGCGCTCCACACCACCGCCTCGGTGGTGGGGTGCGGGGCCGAGGGCGACCACCACATGGGCGGGTTGCCGGCGGCGTAGACGGCCTGGATCTCGTCGGGGGTGAGCGGCTCCGCGAAGCGGTAGACGAACTTGGCCACCGGCCCCATGCCGAGCCCCGCCAGCGCCTGACGCTTGGGCGCCGGCAGGGGCGGGTCGAAGGTGACGTCGCCCGCCTGCAGCACGCCGAGCGGCAGCGTGATCACGGCGGTGCGGCCACGGAACTCGCGCCCGTCGTCGGTGGTGACGGTGACGCCCTGCGCGCCCCAGCGCACCCGGTTCACGACCGTGCGCGTCTCGATGTCGAGCCCGACGCCCAGCGCCTCCACGATGGCGCCGTAGCCCTCGACGATGCGGTAGTCCTCGAGGCCGTCGAGGTCGGTGGCGTTCAGGTAGGCGAGGGTGGCGGTGGCGTCGAGGAAGCGCATGCTCTCGCCGGCGGCGTTGGCGAAGGCGCGGCGCACGTAGTCGAGGCGCTCGCGGTCGAAGCCGACGCGGCGCAGGTAGTCGCCGAACGACTCCAGGGGGCGCGGCGGCACCTCGGGCAGCTCCCAGGTGCGGGTCACGTCCAGGGCGGGGCTGACGGCGCGCGCCTCGCGCATCGTGAGGCGGCGGCCGTCGGCCAGGCGCACCCAGGAGTCGTCGAGCTTGGTCCAGTGGACGGTGGCGAGCCCCAGGCGGTCGACCCAGCGCCAGGTGGCGGCACGCTCGCCGTGGATGAACTCGGCGCCGAGCTCGAGCGGGAAGCCCGCGAACTGGCGGTCGGTGTGGACGCGGCCGCCCAGGCGGTCGCGCGCCTCGAGGACCAGCACGTCGAGGTCGTCCTCGAGCAGCGCGTGCCCGGTGGCGAGGCCCGCCATGCCGGCGCCGAGCACCAGCACGTCGTACACCTCGGGGTCCTGCAGGGCCGGGTCGACGGTTTCGGCCACGGTTCAGCCCCGCTCTCAGCGCACGCCGGTGGGGCGGAGGCGGCCGACCTCGCGCAGGCCGGGGAGCGGCCGGGGCGGGCGGCGCAGGCGCTGCAGGCGCTTGGGTTCGTGCACCAGCAGCACGGCGGTGTCGCCGGCGCGCCACTCGGGGTAGTAGCCCTCGATGATCGCGCGCCCCTCGAGGCCGCGGTGGAGCTGCATGCTCACGGTGGGGTCGTCGAGCTCGCCCTCGATGACGAGCTCGCCGTACTCGCGGGGGCTCAGCTCCTCGCGGTAGCGGTAGTAGCCCATGAGCATGCCGCCGGCGTACCAGCCGCGCAGGCCGAGCTTCTCGACGAGCCCCAGGCGCGCCTTGTACAGCGCCGAGGCGACGCCGCGCCGCTGGTAGTCGGGGTGCACGGCGATCTCGACGCCGTAGAGCCACTCACCCTCTGGGTCGTGGTTACGCAGGCCGAAGCTGCCGATGACGTCGTACCAGGGCAGCGGCCGCTCGTCGGGCGAGCGCCGGGTGCGCATGGTGCAGGCCATGCCGATGACCTTCTCGACGCCGCCCTCGTAGGTGATGGCGACGAACTGGCCCTCGGGGAACCGCTCGAGCTGTTCCGCGACGGCTTCGGGGTTGATGCAGTGGCAGTAGCGATCGGTCGGATAGCCGTTGGCTAGCCGCAGGACGTCGTAGACGCCTGGGGCATGCCGCAACTCCGTGTTGACTACGGCGAAATCCAGTGATTCTGTGCCTCTCATAACGTTGCTTCAGACAACGCCTGCTGAGGAAGTTGTGAGCCCGTAAAAGGGGGAAACTGAAACGGTTAGGGAAGGTTCTGTTAGCGCCCTGACCGGAAGAGCTTCTCCACAACCTTTACGCGAGAGCGTTCGCCTCCCGAGACCATCGACGATGGCTCATTCGGTCTCACTCACACTTTAGGGTTGTCTTGAAGTATCTCACGCTCCTTCTTATCCCGTATGGCCTCGAGTGTAGCACGCGCCCCGGGACCCGCCCGGTGACGAACCCGACGAACGCCGTCCACGACGCGTTCCCGCCAGGCTTGACACGGGGCCGGAAGTGCGCTAATCGGCCGGGTTGGTAGCGCCGCGGAAGGCCCGCGCGAGTGGCGCGCGGCGCTGCGCGGCTCGTAGCTCCTCCGACGCCGCCTCAGAGCCTTGTTCAAGGTTTCGTCGATATCCTTTAACAAGGCTCTGAGGCTCCGTTATCAGCACCCCCGATCCCCGGGTGCGCGCGGCGGCGCCCCCTCACCCCTGCGGTAAGATTCGCCAAGTGTCGAACCAGGGCCTCCCGTCGCGTCCGCCCCGTCGCCGCCGCTACGTCAGCGCGCGCCAGGGGCTCGTCGGCCTCCTGACCCCGGGCACCCTCTGGCTGCTGCTCTTCTTCCTGCTGCCGCTGGTGTTCGTGGCGGTGTCGTCGTTCATGAGCCGCGGCCCTGGCGGGCAGCCGGTCGAGCCGTTCACGCTCGCGCAGTACGAGCGCACCTTCACCACCTTCGGTCCCGTGCTGTGGCGCAGCATCCGCGTGGCGCTGGTGGCCACCCTCGTGAGCCTGCTCCTCGGCTACCCGGTGGCGTTCTTCATCAGCCGGCGGCGCAACCCGGGCGTGCGCCTGCTGCTGCTGTTCCTGGTACTGCTGCCGTTCTGGACGAACTTCCTGGTGCGCACCTACGCGCTCATCACCATCCTGCAGCGCGACGGCCTCCTCAACGGCCTGCTGCAGTCGCTGGGCCTGCTGGCCGAGCCGCTGCAGCTGCTCTTCACGCCCAGCGCCGTGATGGTGGGCCTGGTGTACGGCTACCTACCGTTCATGATCCTGCCGATCTACGCCTCGGTGGAGGCGCTCGACCTGCGCTACATCGAGGCCTCCAACGACCTGGGCGCCAACGACTTCACCACCTTCTGGCGCGTGGTCTTCCCGCTCACGCTGCCGGGCGTGATCGCGGGCTGCATCCTGGTGTTCATCCCCGCCATCGGCGCCTACGTGACCCCCGACCTGATGGGCGGCACGCGCGGCCTGATGATCGGCAACCTCATCCAGAGCCAGTTCGGCGGGCGCGGCAACGTCCCGCTCGGCAGCGCCATCTCGATGGTGCTGCTGGCGCTGGTGTTCGTGGCGGTGTTCGTCTACAGCCGCTACGGCCAGCAGGAGGACGCGTGAGCCTGCGGGCCGACCGCCGCCGCGTGCGCCGCGACCTGGCGGTGCGGCGCGCCGGGCGCTTCGGCCTCTGGCTCAGCCCCTTCGTGGTCTACCTGTTCCTGTGGGTGCCGATCCTGGTGCTGATCGTCTTCTCGTTCAACGACGCCTCGTCGATCTCGGTGTGGCGCGGCTTCACCACGCGCTGGTACGAGAACATCTTCCAGAACACCATCTCGGCCGGCACCGAGGCGGCGCGCTTCCAGACGGGCCTGCTGCTGCGGGCGGTGCGCAACTCGCTGCTGGTGGCGGCCGTCTCCACGCTGATCGCCACCACCCTGGGCACCATGATCGCCCTGGCGATCTCGCGGGGGCGCTTCCCGGGGCGCCGGCTGCTCGACTCGTTCCTCTACCTGCCGGTGGTGATCCCCGACATCACCCAGGGCGTGTCGCTGGCGGTGTTCTTCAACATCGTCTTCGCCGCGGCACAGGAGCTGCTGGGGGTGCGCTGGACGCCCGGCTTCGCCACCATCGTCATCGCGCACGTGGCGTTCAACATCTCCTACGTGGCCATCGTGGTGCGCGCGCGCCTGGCGGGCATGGACCCGCGCCTGGAGGAGGCGGGCCGCGACCTGGGCGCCAACGGCTTCCAGACCTTCTGGCGCATCACCTTCCCCAACCTCTTCCCCGGCATCCTGGCGGGGGCGCTGCTGGCGTTCACGCTGTCGCTCGACGACTTCGTGATCACCTTCTTCAACGCCGGCGTGGGCACCACCACCCTGCCGCTGTTCGTCTACGGCATGCTCAAGCAGCGCGTGCCGCCCGAGATCAACGCCATCTCGGCGCTGATGATCCTGGCGTCGATCCTGCTGGTGGGCGGCTCGCTGCTCCTGCAGCAGCGCGGCGACCGGCGCCAGCGCGGCTGAGCGCGCCGAGGCCCGGCGCCGACGCCCGACGCCCCGTCCCGGCCGGCGGCGCCCTCTTGCGGATCGTGGTCCCGACCCACTATGCTCGCGCGTCCCACCGCGGTGGGATGCGTCCCACTGGAGAGGGACGCGCCCCACTGGAGAGGGGCAGCCGAGAGGAACCACCTCATGTCACAGCCGAACCAGCGCGACGCCCTCGTGTCCCTCGGGGGCGCAGCAGCCGTCCTGGCGGGCCTCATCTGGCTCGTCCTCACGCCGTTCATGGCCACCATCTGGATCTGCGACCCGGTGTGCGTCGACTGGGCGGCGCAGCCGCTGATCGTCCGCACCGTCGGCCGCTTCCTCGC
>JAAYYF010000049.1 GCA_012515535.1 Deinococcales bacterium | reverse complement strand
GACGAGGGGGTGCCCGAGGCGCGCCTGGAGGCCCCGCTGGAGCGCTCGCTCGGCGAGGTCCGGCGCCTCCTCTCCACCGCCGCGGCCGGGCGGCTGAGCAGGCAGGGGGCGCGCCTGGCGCTGCTGGGCCGCCCGAACGCCGGCAAGTCGAGCCTGCTGAACGCGCTGCTCGGCTACGAGCGCTCGATCGTGAGCGACACGCCGGGCACCACCCGCGACTACCTGGAGGCGCCGCTGGTGCTGGCGGGCATCCCCCTCACCGCCATCGACACGGCCGGCATCCGCGAGGCCGGCGACGCCGTCGAGGCCAGCGGCGTGGAGCAGGCGCGGCGCATCGCCGCCAACGCCGACCTGCGCCTGGTGCTGATCGACGGCTCGGAGCCGCTCACCGCCGACGACCGCGAGCTGCTGGCGAGCCTGCCCGCCGAGCGCACCCTGTTCGTCGTCAGCAAGCGCGACAAGCCGGCCGCCTTCCCGGAGCGCGCCCTCGAGCTGCCGGGCGGGGCGCGGCCCCACGCGGTCTCGGCCCTGACCGGCGAGGGCCTCGACGCGCTCAAGGAGGCGATCGCCGCCACCCTGCTCGGCGACGCCGCCGGCACCGAGCTGTGGATCACCCAGGAGCGCCACGTGGCGGCGCTGAGCGCCGTCGAGGGCCACCTGGAGCGGGCGCTGGGCCTGGCCGCCAGCGGCGAGCTCGACCTCGTGTCGCTCGAGCTGCAGGACGCGCTCACGGCGCTGGGCCAGATGACGGGGCGCCACCACGTGGCCGAGGAGGCGCTCGCCTCGATCTTCGCGGCGTTCTGCGTCGGGAAGTGAGCTAGCGGCGCGGCAGCCCGGGCGCGTCGGCCGTGCTGGCGCCCGCGGCCGCGCGCGCCCGCGCGGCGCGCTCGACGGCCTCCGGGAAGCGCGCCAGCAGGCCGCGCAGCACGCTGGCCGCCGTCAGCTCGAGCATCCGCGTGAGCGCCCGCGTGCCCCAGCGGTCGGCCGCGGGCAGGTCGAGGTGGACCGCCACCTCCAGGGCGTAGGCGAGGCGGCTGCCGTCCGCCGCGGCGGCGACCGCCGCTTCGCCGCCGACCTCGGCGCGCCCCCGCGCCGGCGCGTCGAGCGGCAGCGGCGCCAGGCGCGCCCCGGCCGGGGTCTCGTGCAGCTCGCTCGCGAACGGCAGGCGGCGCTCGCCGAAGAGCGGCGTGCTGACGGGCAGCGCCGCCCGCACGCGCGCCGGCGCCCCCGCCTCCACGCTCAGGCCCTCGAGGAACCCAGCGTGGCCCAGCGAGGCCTCGACGTCGCGCACGAAGGCGAGCGCCGTCTCCGGCGCCAGCGGCACCTCCAGCTCGAACGCGATGCGCTCGCGCAGGGTCAGGGCCTCCCCTGTTCCGTCGTCGGGCATCCGGGTCCGCCTCAGCGCTCGGGGGCGCGCAGGCGGGGGCCGACCCACTCGAGGCGCAGCGAGCCCTCGCGCACGGCCGACTCGATCTCGGCGTCGGTGGCGCTGCGCAGCCGCGGCAGGGCCTGGAACTGCTCGGCGCTGCTGGCGAGCCCCACGCGCACCGTGACGGGCCCCTCCTCGGAGGCGCGCCCGATGCGCCACAGCAGCTGCGAGGCGAGCTCCTCCAGCGCCTCGGGGGCCAGTCCCACCTCGGTGAGTGTCTGTGTCAGGCGTTCGTGGACGATCCCATCGCTCATGCGGCTTAGCTCCTGGGCTCAGCCTACCGCAAGGCGCCGGCGCTGTTTGGGGCTCACCGCGCCCCCCGGCACCGGCCACGGCAACCCGAGGGCCAGGCGCGCGACCGCGGGCACGCGACCGCGGGCACGCGACCGCGGGCACGCGGCGCCCGGCCCCAGCGCCGCGACCGCGCGCGGCGGCTCGCGTGGCCAGCGAGCCCGCCCCCTCTTCACGAAGCTCATGGTCGTCTAGGACGGTGTTCACCGACGTTCGGTAGCCTCGAGGATGGTCGCGCCGCGCCCGTAGCCGCGCGCCGCGGACCGCGAGCGACCCATCCCTAGTAGGAGGACCATCGTGCGCAAGAACCGTCCTTACGTCCTCGTCGTAGCGCTCCTCGGCATCCTCGGCCTCGCGCTGCTGCTGCCCGGGAGGCCCGCCACCGCCCAGCAGGACGCCGTCGCGCCCGTGCCCACCGGGCCGCTCCTCGACGACGAACGCAACACGATCGAGATCGTCAACACGCGCGGCCCGAGCGTCGTGGCGGTCAACGTCGAGATCCGCGGCACCCGCGTGAACCCGCTCGACCAGGTCATCCCCAACCTCCCCCCGCAGTTCCGCGACATGTTCCGCGTGCCCAGCGTGCCGCAGGTGCGACAGAGCAGCGGCTCGGGCTTCGTGGTGGCGCCGGGCGAGCTGATCACCAACTACCACGTGGTGCGCGCCGCGCTCGAGGACGACAGCGTCGAGCTGCGCCAGGGCGCCTCGCTCCGCGTGGTGTTCCCCGGCTCCGAGGAGGAGCTCGACGCACGCGTGGTGGGCGCCAACCCCGACTACGACCTGGCGCTCCTGGCGCTCACCGACCCCGACGCCTTCCCGGCCGACGTGGAGCCGCTCGAGATCGCCGACAGCAGCTTCGCGCAGGTCGGCCAGAAGGTCATCGCCATCGGCAACCCGTTCGGGCTGCAGTCGAGCGTGTCGCAGGGCATCATCTCCGCCATCGGCCGCGAGCTGCCCTCGATCGGCCGCGTGCAGATCGAGATGATCCAGACCGACGCCGCCATCAACCCGGGCAACTCCGGCGGGCCGCTGCTCGACTCCGCCGGGCGCCTGATCGGCATCAACACGATGATCGTGCCGGGCGTCACGGCTGGCGGCAGCGCCGGCAACATCGGCATCGGCTTCGCGGTGCCCTCCGAGCTGCTGATCGAGACGCTCCCCAGCCTGCGCGAGGGCGGGCTCACCGGCGTCTACGCCCTCAGCCTCGACATCGAGAACCGCCCGCGCGTGGGCGTGCAGGTGATCGCGGTCGCCGACTACCCGCGTCGCGCCCGCGAGGTGCTCGACCTGCCCGACACCGGCCTGGTGGTCATGAGCGTGGCGCCCGACAGCCCCGCCGAGCGCGCCGGCCTCCGCGCGTACACCTTCGAGGCGAACATCGACGGCAACGCCTTCCCCGCCGGCGGCGACATCATCCTCACGGCCAACGGCCGCGCGCTGCGCCAGGCCGCCGACCTGCAGCGCCTGCTGATCGACGCCCGGGAGGGCGACGAGCTGCGCCTCGAGGTGTGGAACGCCGGCGCGACGCGCGAGGTGACCGTCACGCTCGAGGTGGTGCCGGTCACGCCGCCGCAGAACCAGCCTTGAGCGAGCGCCCGATCCGGCCGGCCCTGACGGGCTCGCACCGCGCCGCACGCGCCCTGGGGGACGCCCGGGGCGCGTGCTAGCATCGCCGCCATGGAGCGTCCCGGACGCCACCTCTGCGTCGGTCTGGTGCTCTCGGGCGGCGGCGCGCGCGGCTTCGCGCACATCGGCGTGCTGCGGGTGCTCGAGCGCGAGGGCGCCCGCTTCGACGTCATCGCAGGCACCTCGATGGGCGCCATCATCGGCGCGCTCTACGCCGCCGGCCGCCGCGCCGACGAGATCCACGAGCTGGCCGCCACCACCACCTGGCGCGACGTGGTCGACCTGTCGCTGGGCACGGGCGTGTTCAAGGGCGAGCGCCTGCACGCCTTCCTCCAGGAGCACCTGCCGGCCACCTTCGAGGAGCTCGAGGCGCCGTTCGCCGCCGTGACCACCGACATCGAGTCGGGCGAGGAGGTCGTGCACACCGAGGGCGACCTCATCAGCGCGGTGCGCGCCTCCGCCAGCTTCCCCGGCGCCTTCGACCCCGTGCACCTCGACGGGCGCACGCTCTCCGACGGCGGCATCGTCAACAACCTGCCCGTCGCCGCCGCGCTCCTCCTGGGCGCCAACCGCACCATCGCGTCCGACGTCACGCCGCCGCGCCAGTCGGTCTACGAGACGCCCGAGGAGCAGGGCTCGTGGTGGGAGCGCATGGTGGCCACCGTGCGGCTCGAGCGCCGCAGCCCCATGGCGCAGATGCTGTTCCGCGCCTCCGACATCATGCAGTCGATGCTCGTCGACATCCGCTGGGGCATCCACCCCGCTGACCTGCGCATCAAGATGACGATGCCCGAGTACCGCATCGAGTCGTTCCCCGCCTACGAGGAGATCATCACCGAGGGGGAGCGCGCCGCCGAGCGCGCCCTCGCCGCCGCCGGCGGCTGGCGCGGCTTCCTCGCCGTCCAGGACGACGAGGAGCCCGGCCAGCCAGCCGAGCCTCGCGCCCGCGACAGCGCCGCCGCGCACGGCCCGCGCGCCGCGCTGTCGGTGGTCGCCAAGCTCACCAGCGGGATGCGACGCCAGGGCGAGTGACGGCCGTTCCGGCGCACGAGGCGCGCCGCCGTGCGCGCGGCCGCGCCCCCATGACCCCCGCGCGCGCCGTGCGCGCCACGCTGGTCGGCCTCGCGCTCGGCGTGCTGCTCACCCAGTTCGGCTTCACGCTCATGCGCGTGACGGGGAGCTCCATGGACCCGAACCTGCGCGAGGGCGAGGTGCTGCTGGTGCTGCGGCCGCCGCTGCTGGCGCTGAGCGACCTGCTGGCCGGCCGCGCGCCCGGGGCGCGCCTCGCCGAGCGCGGCGCCGTGGTGGTGCTGCCCGACCCGCGGGCCGAGGGCGGTCCGCTCGGGGTGGGGCGGCCCCTGATCGTCAAGCGCGTGGTGGGGCTGCCCGGCGACACGGTGGCGCTGGCGCGGGGGCGGGTGCTGGTCGACGGCGAGGAGCTGAGCGAGCCGTGGCTCGACCCGGCGCACCGCGGCGCCAGCACGATGCGCCCGCGCGCCGTGCCCCCCGGTGCGCTGTTCCTGCTGGGCGACAACCGCCTGCCGCTGGCCAGCAGCGACTCGCGCAGCTTCGGGCCGCAGCCGGTGACGGCGCTGCGCGGGCGCGCGGTCGCCGAGCTGCGCCTGCCGTGGGGGGAGGCGGGCCCGCGCTCGCCGCTGGCGCCTCTACCCTGAGGCGCCGTCCAGCCCCAGCACCGCGGCGCGCCCCTGCATGGCCTCGATCACGAACGCGATGTGCTCGGCGAGCTCTACCCCGAGCTCCTCGGCGCCGCGCCGCACGTCGTCGCGGTTCACGCCGCGCGCGAACGCCTTGTCCTTGAGCTTCTTCTGCACGCTCTTGAGGCTGAGCCCGGCGATGTCCTTGTCGGGGCGCACCAGCACGGCGGCGGTGATCAGGCCCGTGAGCTCGTCGCAGGCGTAGAGCACCTTCGCGAGCAGGCTCTCGCGCCGCACCCCGGTGTAGTCGGCGTGCCCCATGATGGCGTCGAGCACGAGCTCGGGGTAGCCGCGGCGCCGCAGCTCGGCCACGCCCACGTAGGGGTGGCCGCTCTCGTCGCGCTCGGGGTTGGGGTAGCGCTCGTAGTCGAAGTCGTGCAGCAGCGCCGCTACCGACCAGAGCTCCTCGTCCTCGCCGTAGCGGCGGGCGTAGGCCGCCACGGCCGCCTCCACCGCCAGCATGTGCTTGCGCAGGCTGTCGGAGGCGGTCCACTCCTCCATCAGCGCCAGCGCCCCTTCGCGTGTGACCTGCGTGGTTCCGCTCATCCGTGGATACTACCGCGCGCCGCCGACGTGCCGGCGGCCGCGGGGGTGCGGCCGGCCGCGCCGGCGGCGCCCCCCGGGTGGCGCGTGGGCGCCCAGGCAGCCGCGGGCGGGCCGAGGCGCGCCTGGGCCTATACTCCGGCCATGAAGCTCGAGACGTCGCTCGTGCAGGACGTGACCGCCGCGGGGCTCCGCGTGGTGGTCGACAGCGTGCGCGCGGCCGTGGCCGCCCGCGGCCGCGCCGTGCTGGCGCTCAGCGGCGGCTCCACCCCGCTACCGCTCTACCGCGCCCTCGCCGACCAGGACCTGCCCTGGGAGCGGGTCTGGGTGGCGTTCGGCGACGAGCGCTTCGTGCCGCTGGAGCACCCCGACAGCAACGCCGGCGCCGCCCTGGCAGCCTTCCTGGACCGCGTGCCGGTGCCGGAGGAGCAGGTGCTCACCTGGCCGATCCTCGAGGGCGACCCGCACGCCTCCGCCGAGGCGTACCGCGGCAAGCTGGAGGGCGCCCTCCACGGCTTCCCCACCTTCGACCTGAACCTGCTGGGCCTCGGCGACGATGGGCACACCGCCTCGCTCTTCCCCGGCACGGGCGCCGTGCTGCAGCCAGGTCCCACGCTGGCGCTGCGCGCCCCCGACTACGCCCGGCCCGGTGGCTGGCGCCTGAGCCTCAGCGCGCCGGCCCTGAGCGACAGCCGCACCGTGCTGTTCCTCGTGTCGGGTGCCTCCAAGGCGCGCGCCCTGCGCGAGGCGTTCGCCAGCGACACCGCCTCCGAACCGCCGACCTCCGCCGAGCTCGACGCCTGCCCGGCACGCGCCATCACCGCGCGCGAGCGCCTCCTGCTGGTCACCGACGTGGCGTTCTGACCCTACGCCCGCCGCGCCTCG
>JAAYYF010000048.1 GCA_012515535.1 Deinococcales bacterium | reverse complement strand
GCGCCCGGGGCCGGGCGGGGCGGTGGCGCTGGCCGCGCTGCACGCGCGCCTGCGCGAGGCGGCCACGCGGCCCGGCGGCGCCGCGCCGCTCGCCGCGCCGCTGGTGCGCGTGGGGCCCTACGACCTGTGGCGGCCGGCGCTGGGCCTGGTGGCGGGCGCGCGCCGCGCCTTCGGCGGTGCGCTGCCGGCGCACGCCTCGGTCGAGGCCACGGCGCTGCTGCTGGCGGTGGAGGCGCTCCCCGACCGCGGCGCGGTGGTGCGGCGCCTGGCGGGCTACGCCGCCGCGGCGGTGGCCGAGGTGTGGGTCATCGACGTGCGCTCCGGCTGGACCGAGGCGTACCGCTCGCCGTGGGCGGGCGCCTACCGCTCGCGCACCCTCTGGTACCCGGGCGAGGCGCTGCCGCTGCGGGCGCTGCCCGGCGTGGCGGTGGTGGCGCTGGAGGCGGCGTGAGGCGCCCCGGGGCCGCCGCGGCCCCGCCGCTCACCCCTCCGGGTCCGGGACGAGCTCCACGACGAACGCCTCGTCGCCCACTTCCACCGAGTCGCCGTCCCGCACGCGTCGTTTGCGGCGCGTCTCGACCTCGCCGTTCACGCGCACCTCCCCCGACTGGATCAGGTGCTTGGCGTGGCCGCCCGTGGACGCGATGCCGAAGAACTTCAGCACGTCGTCGAGGCGCATGCTGGGCGCGTCGTCGCGCTCCTGCTCCTGGGTCACGTCAGCCCACCTCCACGGGCTCCGCCGCCGCGTAGCTGCCGAGGAACTTCACGAAGGCGGCCTTGCGCATCAGGGCGGTCATGGCGGCGGCCACGTTCGGCTCGTCGATGTGGCCCTCGATGTCGACGTAGAACAGGTAGCTCCACGGCTTGTCGCGCCGGGGCCGGGACTCGAGCTTGGTCATGTTGATGTCGTGCTGCGGGAACACCTCGAGGCACGCCACCAGGTCGCCTGGGCGGTGGCGCGTGGCCAGCACCAGCGAGCTCTTGCTGGGCCCGCGCGGCGCCGGCGGCTCGGCCGCGCCCAGCACGAAGAAGCGCGTGTAGTTGAACGGCAGGTCCTCGATGCGCTCGGCGAGCACCTCCAGGCCGTAGCGCTCGGCGGCGCGGCGGCTAGCGATGGCGGCGCGGCCCTCACCGCCGTTGGCGGCCAGCAGCTTGGCGGCGCCGGCGGTGTCGAAGTCGGTCACCGCCTCCAGGCCGTGCTCGCGGATGAAGCGCTGGCACTGCGCCAGCGCCTGCGGGTGGCTGTACACGCGCCGCACGTCGGCGAGGCGCGTGCCGGGCTTCACCAGCAGGTTGTGGTGCACGCGCACGACCTGCTCGCCCACCACGTTCAGCACCGAGTCGGTCAGGAGGTCGTAGGTCTGGTTGATGGAGCCGGCGATGCTGTTCTCGACCGGCAGGCAGGCGTAGTCGCAGGCGCCGCTGGCGGCCGCCGCGAACGCCTCCTCGAAGGTGGGGAAGCCGACCGTCTCGGCGCCGGGCGCGAAGCGCGCCGCCGCCTCCTCGCTGAAGGCCCCCTCGACGCCCTGGTAGGCGATACGCACGTGGTTCTCCGCTGGCATCCGCGAGTCTACCGCCTGGCTCAGCGCAGCGCCTCGACCTCGCGGCGCATCCCCTCGATGTCGCCGGCGGTGCGCTCCAGCTCGGCCTTCAGGTCGTGCAGGTGCTCGAGCTCGGCGCCCACGAAGCGCGTGTAGGGGCTGATGGCGCCGGTGAGCTTCTCCTGCGAGCGCGACAGCTCCAGCTCGAACTGCTTCACGATGCTGCTCTCGAGCAGCCCCTGCAGCTCGACCATCTTGGCGCGCAGCTCGCGCTTGGCGCGGCGCTTCTGGCCCGGCAGCACCAGCAGGCCCGCCCCCATCACCGTCAGGCCCAGCGCGATGCCGGTGATGTCGAAGGCGGCGCCCGTCATCAGCGCCACCAACGCCGCCGACAGGCCCAGCCCGCCGACCTCCATCAGGCCCGTCTGCACCACGGCGCCGTGGAGGCGCTCGGCCAGGCGGCCCGCCTCGCTCTTGGGGTCGTACGCCTCGAGGGCGTCCTCGGCGGTGTCGCGCAGGCCGCGCAGCAGCGCCTGGCGGTCGTACTGGAAGCGCCCGCCCACCTCGCCGATCACGTTCGCCTGCTCGGCGGCGCGGCGCTCGTTGAGGTACTTCATGACGTCTTCCCACAGCTGCAGGTTGCGCTGGATGAACCAGTCGACCAGGTCGTGCAACGCCGAGTCGATCTCGTTCTCGGCGCGGCCCACCACCCGGGCCTGGAACTCCTCGCGCACGCGCTCGCCGTTGAGCAGCTTGGGCAGCCTGCCAAGGCGGATGGTCTCGTCGAAGAACTCCTCGCCGCGGCGCTCGATCTCCTGCAGCACGTGCTTGAGCCGCGCCACGTAGAGCTTGAGGTCGCGGTGCATGTCGCGGTCGAACTGCTTGCGCTGGCGCTCGATCTCGGCCAGCGTGGTGCTGTCGTCCTGCAGCAGCGCCAGGCGGTTGTCGAGCACCTGGCGGTACTGCTCGGCGGCGTGGGCGGCCACCCCCAGGGGCGAGGCGAGCTTGAGCTTCACGCGGTCGGTGCCGAGGCGCGCGGCGATGGCGTTCTCGAGCGGCACCATGCCGCTGGCGGCGTAGCCCGCCTCGTCGCCGGCCAGGCGCGCCGCCAGCCCGTGGCGGGCGCTGACGCCGTACACCTCGACGCTCGCCACGCCCAGGGTGTCGCGGGCGTGGTCGCGCACGTACTCGAGCACCTTGGCGCGCTCGTCGTCGGCGCTCAGGATGTCGATCTTGTTGACCACCATCAGCACCTTCTTGCCCCACGAGGCGATCAGCTCCAGGAAGGTGCGCTCCGACTGGGTGAAGGGGCGGTCGGCGCTGGTCACGAACAGCACCAGGTCGGCGCGCGGCACGAAGCGCTCGCTGAGCTCCTGGTGCTTGGCGACGATGGCGTTGGTGCCGGGCGTGTCCACGAACGCCACCGCGTCGAGCAGCGGGTTCGGGTAGGTGCGGCGCACCACGTTGGGGCCGTCGGCCTGCTCGCTGGGCTCCTCGCCGTAGGTGATGAGCGTGACGCGGTCGGTGGTGGGCGTGACGCCCTCGGGCATCACCTTCTCGCCGAGCAGCGCGTTCACGAGGCTCGACTTGCCGGCGTTGAACTCGCCCGCCACCACCAGCATGAACAGGCCGCCCAGGTCGGCGAGGGCGGTGCGCACGTCGTCCACGTCGCGCGGCTCCGCCTCGAGCTTGCCGAGGAGGACCAGCAGGTCGGTGAGCAGCTGGCGTTCCCGTGCCACCAGGTCGTGGACGCTGTCCGGCAGCTCGATCATGGGGGGAAGATACCACGCTCCTAACGGCGCTCACGGGTGGGCGCGGCGGGCGGGGCCGCGGTAGAGTCGCGCCAGCAACGGAGGACGGATGCCAGACACGCGTGAAGCTTTCGACGAGTTCCGGCGCGAGGCCGCGCTGCTCCACGACCTGGGCAAGGCGTCGGCGCTCCTGGGCTGGGACCAGGACACCTACATGCCGCCCGGCGGCGCCGAGGGGCGCGGCCACGTCATGGCCACCCTCAGCGCCCTGCACCACGAGCGCCTGACGAGCCCGCGCATGGGCGAGCTGCTCGCCGAGCTGGAGGGCTCCGGCCTCGACCCGGCCAGCCCCGAGCGGGCGATGGTGCGCGAGGCGCGGCGCGCCTTCGACCGCGCCACCAAGCTGCCCCGGCGCCTGGTGGAGGAGCTGGCGCGCCGCAGCAGCAGCGCGCGCCAGGCGTGGGTGCGGGCGCGCGAGGCCGACGACTACGCGCTGTTCGAGCCGGAGCTGAAGGCCATGCTCGAGCTCAAGCGCGAGGAGGCCGACGCCGTGGGCCACGGCGGGCGCCGCTACGACGCGCTGCTCGACCAGTACGAGCCCGGCACCACCGCCGCCGAGCTGGAGGCGCTGTTCGCCCCCCTGCGCACGCGGCAGGCGGAGCTGCTCGCCGCGATCGGCGCCAGCGGCGTGCGGCCCGACGCCACGATGCTGGCCCTCGACTACCCCGAGGCCGAGCAGCACGCCTACGCCAGCGCCGTGGCCGCGCGGCTCGGCTACGACTTCGAGCGCGGGCGTCTCGACGAGACCATCCACCCGTTCGCCGAGTCGATGGGCCTGGGCGACGTGCGCATCACCACGCGCTACGTGCGCGACGACCTGGCCAACGGCCTGTTCAGCGTGCTGCACGAGGTGGGGCACGCGCTCTACGAGCAGGGCATCGACCCGGCGTTCGCGCGCACGCCCCTGGCCCACGGCGCCAGCCTCGGGCTGCACGAGTCGCAGTCGCGGCTGTGGGAGAACCTGGTGGGGCGCAGCCTCGCCTTCTGGGAAGGCGCCTACCCGGGGCTGCAGGCGGCGTTCCCCGCGCAGCTGGCCGGCGTGCCGCTCGAGCGCTTCCACGCCGCCGTCAACCGCGTCGAGCCCAGCCTGGTGCGCACCGAGGCCGACGAGGTGAGCTACAACCTGCACGTGCTGGTGCGCTTCGAGCTGGAGCTGGCGCTGCTCGAGGGCGACCTCGACACCCGCGACCTGCCCGGCGCCTGGAACGAGCGTTACCGGGAGTACCTGGGCGTCACGCCGCCCTCGGACCTGCTCGGCTGCCTGCAGGACATCCACTGGTCGGTGGGCCTCATCGGCTACTTCCCCACCTACGCGCTCGGCAACCTGATGAGCGTGCAGCTCTACGAGGCGGCGCAGGCGGCGCTCGGCGACCTGGACGCCCAGCTGCGCGTCGGCGAGCTCGCGCCCCTGCTCGGCTGGCTGCGCGAGCACGTGCACCGCCACGGCAGCCGCTACCAGCCGCAGGAGCTCCTCGAGCGCGCCACCGGCGCCCGCCTCGACGCCGAGCCGTACCTAGCGTACCTGAGCCGCAAGTTCGGCGCCCTCTACGGCCTCGAGCCATGAGCGCGCGCCTGAGCCCCAGCGACCTGGAGGCGTACTGCCGCGCGCAGGGCGTGGCGGCGCGCCTCCACCGCCTCGACGTGCCCACCCCCACCGTGCCCGACGCGGCGGCGGCGGTGGCCACCACGCCCGAGCGCATCGTGAAGAGCCTGGTGTTCCTGGCGCGCGGCGAGCCGCTGCTGGTGGTGGCGGCGGGGGAGGGGCGCGTGCGCTACCCGCTCCTGGCCCGCGCGCTCGGCGTGAACCGCAAGGAGCTCCGGTTCGCCACCGCCGAGGAGGCGCTCGAGATCACCGGCTTCCCGGTGGGCGCCATGCCGCCCTTCGGACACGCGCGGCCGCTCGCCACGCTGCTCGACGACGCCAGCCTGCCCGCGAGCGGCGCGGTGTTCGGCGGCGGCGGCGCGGTCGACGCCCTGATGGAGGTGGAGGTGGCCGAGCTGGAGCGCGCCACCGGCGGGCGACGCGTGAGCCTGACGGAGGCCGCGGCCGAGGCGCGCTAGGGCGGGGCGCCCGGCGGTGGGCTCGCGCGCCTTGTGGGGCCGCCGGGCCACCGGTAGACTCGACGCAGAGAGGACGTGCCGATGCTTCCCGACCGTGCCCGCCGCCCCCTGACCCGCGCCTCGGCCGTGTACCGCCTGCTGGCGGCGCTGCTGCTGGCGCTGCTGCCGGCCGCCTTCGCGCAGATCGGCAACGAGCCCGCCACGGTGCTGGAGCGGCTCGCCGACTACGCCCCGGAGCCCGCCCCGGAGGGCGACGGCTACCGCGCTGCCGCCGGCTTCACGTTCCAGCTGCACGAGGTCGACGGCGTGGCGGTGGGCGTCAGCGCCGAAGGGGTCCTCAACGACGCCAACATCCGCTTCCTGGGCGCCCTGGTGGGGGCCGCCAGCGGCTACGGCGCCGACATCGCGGGTCCGGTCGCCGACTTCTTCCGCAGCCGCGCCTCCGACCTGCGGGGCGCCGGCGAGGTGCCGATCGAGGTCGTCGAGTACCTGATGTACGTCGACCTGCCGGCCGAGGCCGACGGCGCGGCGCGCGTGCGCTTCGAGCCGCAGGTGGTGGCCGAGGAGCTGTTCGGGCCGCCCGCCCACGTGCTGGGGCCCGCCGACGCGCGCTACGTGGTGCGCCAGTTCACCGACCTGCAGTGCCCGTTCTGCGCCAGCTTCGCGCGCGAGGGCCTGCCGCTGATCGAGGAGGAGCTTCTGCCGCGCGGCGACGTGCGCTTCGAGGTCTACCACTTCCCCCTCAAGAGCATCCACCCGAACGCGGCGGCGGCGGCCGAAGCCAACGAGTGCGTCGCCGAGGCGGCGCGCCTCGCCGGCGACGCGGCGGCGGGCGAGGCTGCGTTCTGGGAGTACCACCACGCGCTCTTCGCGCAGCTCGACCGCTGGGGGCGGCTCAACGACCCCGTCGAGACGTTCGTGGCCATCGCCCAGGAAGCTGGCCTGCCGGCCGACGGGCTGGCGATGTGCCTGCGCAGCGGCCGCTTCACCGACCTGGTGGAGGCCAGCTACCAGAACGCCGTGCAGGACCTGCGCCTCACCGGTACCCCGACGCTGTTCGTCGACGGCCTGCGGGTCGGCGACTACCGCAGCCTCGACGAGTACCTGCGGCTCATGCGCCTCAGCGAGGCGCTGCGGGTCGAGCAGGGCGACGCGCAGCCGTAGGGCTGCCACGGCGCGGCCCGCGGCGCGCGCGGGCAGGAGATGAGTCCGGCCCCGACGCCCCGCCAGGGCATCCGGAGGGGCGAAACGTCGTACATTGGGGCATCTGAACCCAAGGCGGTCGCCGCTAGGGCACGGCGACAGGTGTGTCCGCTGCCTGGGAGGGGCGCTTGATGACCGAAGCCAGTCAGTACCCGAGCCTCGTATGGCACTTGAAGAACACCGAGCTGTTCGAGGACCTCACCCCCGACGAGATCGAGCAGATGGCCCGCATCACGCCGTACAAGCGCTTCGCGGCCGGCGAGATCATCTACCACATGGAGGACCCCGCCGACGCGCTCTACTTCGTGCGCGACGGCATGGTGAAGATCTCCATGTACTTCCCGAACGGCAAGGAGATGATCCTGGGGCTGCTCGGCAAGTACGACATCTTCGGCGAGCTGCTGCTGCTCGAGAGCGAGCGGCGGCCCAACCAGGCCGAAGCGGTGGTCGACACCACCCTGATCGTCATGCCCGAGGCCGAGTTCCAGCGCCTGCTGCAGCAGCAGCCGCGCATCGCCATGAAGTTCATCCAGGTCATGAGCACGCGCCTGTGGCAGGCGCAGCAGTGGCAGGCCGAGGTGGGCGCCTTCGACGCCCCGGGGCGCCTCGCCAACCTGCTCCTGCGCCTGGCCAACGACTTCGGCGCCCCCTCCGAGCGCGGCACCGTCATCGACCTGAGCCTCACGCAGCAGGACCTCGCCAAGATGATCGGTGCCACCCGCGAGACGGTCAGCCACTGCCTGGCGCGCCTGCTGGAGTACGGCGCGGTGCGCCGCCGCCGCTCGCCCATCACGGTCAACGTCGAGAAGCTGCAGGAGTTCCTCGACGAGGCCAGCCTGTAACACCCCGCCTTCGCGCCCGCGCCGGGCCCGGGAGCGGCCCGCGGCGCGCGCCGAACGTCACGCCGCGAGCCCCCCGCCGCCTCAGGTGGCGTTGACGATGATCACGGGGCACTTGGAGGCGTCGAGGATGCGCTCCACCCGCGGCCCCAGGAACAGACGGTCGCTGCCGGGGCGCACGTCGGTGCCCATCACGATCAGGTCGTGGCCCAGCTGGTCCGCCACCTCGAGGATGGCGGTCTCGGGGTCGCGCTGCACGCGCACCTCCGTCTGCGTCCGCACCCCCCGCGCCTCGCCCAGGTCGCGCAGCGACTGCAGGATCTGGTAGGCGTTGGCCAGCTGCCGCTCCTGCGACGAGCCGCTCGGGTCGAGGCGGTAGTTCGAGTTCTCCTGGATCACCACGTTCAGCAGCGACACCTCCGCCGTGGTGCCCTTGGCGAGGGTGAAGGCCAGCTCGGCGGCGTTGCGCGCGCCGGCGCTGCCGTCCGACGGCACGAGGATGCGCTTGGGCGGCCAGCGCTCGGGGTCGGGGCGGCCCTTGACCACCATGGTGGGACAGGGCGCCAGGCGCACGATGTCGTCGACCACCTGGTTGAAGACCGTCACCTTGCTGCTGGTGCGCTCGGCCGCGCCCAGCAGGATCAGGTCGTAGTCCTTCTGCGCCTCGTCGAGGATGGCGTCGGCGGCGCTCTCGGCCTCGACCACGCGGCGCGTGACCTCGCCCTGCTCGAAGCCGTCGGCCAGGGCCGACAGGTGCGCCTGGCCCGCCTGCTTGGCGCCCGGCCGCGCCACGTTCATGAGGGTCAGCGACAGGTCGTCGCCCAGCTTGTCGAGCAGGTACGACTCGATGACGCGCGGCACGGGCTCCTTGTCGGGCCGCGGGCCGCGGATGGGGAAGAGCACGCGGTGGATCTTGGCCACGAAGCTCCCCTCGGCCATCTCCTCCTCCTGCAGGCGGCGCGTCTCCTCCTCGTCGGGCTTGACGCGCTTCAGCACGAAGCGCAGCGCGGTGGGCGCCAGGATCGAGGTGGCCATCGCCATCAGCACGATGATCGAGTACATCTCCTGCGTGAGGATGCCGAGCGACAGGCCGATGGTGGCGATGATGATCTCCATCGCGCCGCGCGCGTTGAGGCCGGCGCCGTAGGAGAGGGCCGTCCAGTGGTCGCGGCCGCCGATGAAGCGCGCGCCCAGGTAGGTGCCGGTGAACTTGCCGAGCGACGCCACCAGGATCACCACCACCGCGATCAGCAGCAGCTGGGGCTCGAGCAGGCTGCGCAGGTCGACCTTGAGGCCCGCCACGCCGAAGAAGACGGGCGTGAACACCCCCATCGACATCGCCTCGATCTTCTCGTGCACCGCCACCGGCAGGCGCCGCATCTGGCCGAACAGCACCCCCATCACGAAGGCGCCGAGCACCGCCTCGAGGTTCAGCGCCTGGGTGATGGCGCCCCACACGAAGGTGAGCACCACCACCAGGGTCAGCAGGCGGTTCGGGCTGTTCAGGCGGTCCTGGACGAGGTTGAGGAGGTGGCGCACCAGCCAGCGCCCGGCGGTGAACGACACCACCATGAACGCCAGCACGCTGCCCACGGTGGCGAGCACGGTGCCGGCCGTGACGGTGGCGCCGCTGGCGAGGCCGGCCACGATCGACAGCAGGATCCAGCCGATGGTGTCGTCGCTCATGCCCGAGGCCAGGATCGTCTGGCCGATGTCGCGCCGGAGCAGGTTCAGGTCGATGAGCACCTTGGCGATCACGGGGATGGCCGAGATCGACATCGAGGTGGCCACGAACAGCGAGAAGACCAGGCGCGCGTCGTCGCTGGCCAGCAGGCGGTCGGGGAGCAGCTGCCCGAGGGCGAAGCCGCTCGAGAAGGTGATGAGGATGCCGCCCAGCGAGACGCCGATGGCGGTGCGCGCGTGGCGCCGGATGAGGCCTAGGTCGGTCTCGAGGCCGGTGAGCAGCAGCAGGAAGACGGCGCCGACGAGGCTGACGACCTCGAGCAGGTAGCCCTGCAGCGCCGACTGCGGCACGATCCAGGCGCCCAGCGCGGGGACCAGGCTGGAGAGCAGCGTGGGGCCGAGCAGGATGCCGGCCAGGAGCTCGCCGACGACCGACGGCTGGTTCAGGCGCCGCGCGACCTCGCCGAGGGCGCGGGCGGCCAGCAGCAGGACGCTCACCTGCACCAGCAGGTGCAGCACGTCTTGGTGGGGGGCGGCGGTGAAGGGTTGCAGGGTCGTCTCCTAAGGGTGGCGATCTGCCGGGACGGGGCCGCGTCCGCTCCCGACTCTACCGGAAGCGGAGGTCCGCCGAGGGGGGCGGGCGGCCGGCGCGCCCCGAAGTGCTAGCGTCGGAGGCATGGAAGAGAACCGGCGGTTCCTGGTGAGAACGGACTCTGGCGACGTGGTCGTGACGGTGCACGCGGGCGTCTCCGGCCTCGACGACGGCCTCGTCAGCCTGGAGGCGGCCCCGGAGGGCGCGGGGTCCGGTTTCGACATGGTGACCCCGCTCCGCGCCTTCGGCGCGAAGATGATCGACCTGATCGAGATGGCCGGTACGCAGGGCTTCACCGGCAGCCCCACCATGCGGGAGATGCTGGTGAAGGAGAAGGCCACGCAGGAGCTGAAGCGCATCGAGCTGTTCGCGCGCCGGCACGCGGGCGGCTGAGGCCGGGGCCGGCGCCGCCTCACCCCTAGCCGTCCTCGTCCTCGTCCTCCTCGACCACCTCGCCCAGGTTGGCCAGCAGCTCCTTGTAGAGCGCCAGCGAGAAGTCGCGGATGGCGTGGCGCGCGGCGTCGCCACGCAGGTCGGAGGCGATGCGGCGCTCGGCGACCTCCACCACGCTGGCCAGGAGGTCGTCGAACATCGGCCACGGGCCCGTGAACTCCTCGTCCATCTCGTCGTCCTCCTCGCTGGCCGCCTCGGCGGCCGGCTGCACGGCGTCGGTGGCCGCGGCGTCAGCGTCCGAGCTCGCGTTCGCGGCCGCGCGGCCGCCCCGGCCGCGCCGCTCGTCGCGCGCGTCACGGCCCGACGAGGCGCCGGGCGTGCGCTTATCCAGCGCCGCCAGGGCCTCCTCGGCGGCCGCCCGCTCGGCGTCCTTCTTCGAGCCGCCCTGGCCGGTGCCCAGGACCTCGCCGGCGAGGATCACGTCGGAGAGGAACGAAGGTTCGTGTTCTGGCCCCGTCTTCACGGTGGCGAACTCGGGCCTCTCTAGCCCGAGCTTCTGCGCCCGTTCGATCAGGAGCCCTTTGGGGTGGGCCATGCGCCCTCCTTGGGTGTTGGGTATCGGCTTGCGTAGGTCATGTGGGTCCTCGCCGGCGCCCGTCGAGCCGTGCGGCGGCGACCGGTCGTGCAACTGCCGGGCGCCCGGCCCCGACCGCGTGCGCACCGGCCATGTGCGGCGGTGAGGTGCGTACGTGGTCGGCGCCGCGTGCCCGGCAGCTGCGGTTCGGAGGGTACCACGCCGCTACCGGCCTTTGCGCTACCATCTACCCATGACCCGCCTGCTGCTGTGCGACGACCACGCCATGTTCCGGCAGGGCCTCAAGAGCATCCTCGAGACCGAGGAGGACTTCCGCGTCATCGGCGAGGCCTCCACCGGCCGCGAGGCCGTGCGTTACGCGCTCGAGACCCGCCCCGACGTGGTGCTGATGGACATCCAGATGCCCGAGCTGGACGGCGTGGCCGCCACCAAGGCGATCCTCGCGGAGCAGCCCGACATCCCGGTCATCATCCTCACCATGTACCGCCAGGACCGCTACGTCTTCGAGGCCGTCAAGGTCGGCGCCCGTGGCTACATGCTCAAGGACGCCGGCGCCGACGAGCTCGTCGACTCGATCCGGCGCGTAGCCGCCGGCGAGACGCTGCTCAACGCCGAGATGGCCGCCTCCATCCTCGAGGAGTTCCACAAGCTCGGCGACCTGGACCTCCCCAGCCACCCCGAGCACACCATCAGCGAGCTCACCGAGCGCGAGGAGGACATCCTGCGCCTGCTGGCGCAGGGCTCCACCAACCAGGAGATCGCCGACGCGCTGGGCGTCTCCGAGAAGACGGTGCGCAACCGCCTGTCCGAGATCTTCTCGAAGCTGCGCCTCAACAACCGCACCCAGGCGGCGCTCTACGCCCTGCGCGAAGGGATCGCGACGCTGCAAGACGGCAACAAGTGAAGGTGGGACGGAGGTCGGCCGCGCGCGAGCGGCAGGCGGGCGACGCCGAGCACGACGGCGCGCTGCGCGAGCTGCTGGTGCGCGTCGCCGAGACGCCGGCGCCGACCGGCGCCGAGCGCGCCCGCGGCGAGCTGGTGGCGGGCCTGTGGCGCGAGGCGGGCCTGACGCCCAGCTTCGACGAGGTCGGCAACGTGGTGGCCACGCTGCCGGGCGCGGGGCCGCGCGTGCTGGTGGCCTGCCACCTCGACAGCGTCTTCGAGGCCAGCGTCGACGTGCGCGTGCGCCGCGACGCCGAGCGTTGGGTCGGCGCCGGCCTCGGCGACAACGCCGCCTCGCTGGCGGTCCTGACCCGCTGGGTGCAGGCGCCGGGCGACGGCCCGCGCCCGCACCTCACCCTGGTCGCCACGGTGGGCGAGGAGGGGCTGGGCGACCTGCGCGGCGCCCGCCACGCGGTGGCGCGCCTGGGAGCCGACCACGACCTGTTCGTGGCGCTCGACGGCTACCTCGGCTCGGTCGCCGACCAGGCGGTGGGCTCGCGCCGCTACGAGGCGCGCTTCCGCGCCGCCGGCGGTCACTCGTGGGGCGACTACCCCTCGCCGAGCGCCGTCCACGCCGCCGGCACGGCGATCGCTCGCCTGGCCGAGCTGCACGTGCCGCGCCAGCCGCGCTCGAGCCTCAACGTCGGGCAGGTGTGGGGCGGCACCAGCATCAACGCCATCGCCGAGCGCGCCGGCTTCAACCTCGACCTGCGCAGCGTCGACCCCGAGGCGCTGACGCGCTTGGAGCGCGCCGCGCTGGCGGCCATCGAGGAGGCGGCCGCCGCCTCCGAGGCCGAGCTGGAGCTGATCGAGGTGGGCGACCGCCCGGCGGGCAGCGTCGACAACCGCGCCCTGCTGGCGGCGGCGCGCGGCGCCTACGAGGCGGTCGGGGTCGAGCTGGTGGCGGCGCCAGGCAGCACCGACGCCAACGCCGCCATGGCGGCCGGCCTGCCGGCGCTGGCGTTCGGCGTCTACCGCGGCGGCAACGCCCACCGCCTCGACGAGTGGGTCGACCCTGGTTCGCTGGCCGTGGGGCTACGGGCGTGGCGCGAGCTGCTGGCGCGCCTCGCGCGCCTGCCGCGGCGGCGTACCGGGGCCTGACCGGCCCGCCGGGCCGCCAACGGCGCCGGGCTCAGCCGGCGGTGCCGCGGCGGTTCACGCGCGCCGCGAGCGCCAGGCGGTCGACCTCCTCGTTCTCGGGCTGCCCGGCGTGGCCGCGGGTCCAGGCCCAGCTGACCTCGTGGCGCTGCTCGAGCTCCAGCAGGCGCTCCCACAGGTCGCGGTTCTTCACCGGCGCCTTCGAGGCGGTCCGCCAGCCGTTGCGCTGCCACTTGGCGAGCCAGCCGTCGGTGAACGCCTTCTTGAGGTACTGGCTGTCGGTCACCAGGCGCACGCGGCACGGCTCGCGCAGCGCCTCCAGGGCGCGCACGGCGGCCGTCAGCTCCATGCGGTTGTTGGTGGTGTTCGCCTCGTACCCCGAGGCGGTGGCGCTGTGGCGCCCGTAGCGCAGCAGGTAGGCCCAGCCGCCGTGGCCGCTGGCGGTGTCGCAGGAGCCGTCGGTCCAGACGTCGACGCGCTTGGTTCGGGTCGTTGGGGCGGGCTGGTCGGTGGCGGCTTCCGGCATGCGGCGCATGGTAACAGGCTTCCCGGCTAGGGCCGGTCCGGCTCAGTCGGCGCCCGGCAGCTCGTCGGCGGGCGGCCGCGCCACCGCGCGCTCCAGCACCACCACCGCCGCCGCCTGGTCGCGGGCGTGGGTGAGGGAGAGGTGCGCGCGCAGCCCCTGCTCCTCCATGGCCCGCGCCAGTTCGGGGGCGAAGCGCAGCACCGGCTTGGGGCCCTCCTTCGCCACCCACACGTCCTTCCAGCCGAAGGTCGTGGGCCACACCTTCTGGAACGCCTCCTTGGCCGCGAAGCGCGCCGCCAGCCCCGGTACCAGGTCGATGCGCTGGCGCAGCTCGGCCACCTCCTCGGGGTGGAACACGCGCCTGACGAAGCGGTGCGGGTGCGCCTGCATGGCGCGACGGATGCGCCCCAGCTCCACGAGGTCGAGGCCCACGGCGACGATCAAAGCGGCTCCTCGGGCGTCAGCTCGGCCACCCCGTCGGCGCTCGCCACGAACGCCACGTCGGCCAGGTCGAGGAAGAGGCCGTGCTCGACGACCCCGGGCAGCTCGGCGAGCGCCAGCGCCAGCGTGGGGGCCTCGAAGCCCGGCTCGAAGCGGCAGTCGTAGACCAGGTTGCCGTTGTCGGTCACGAACGGCGCGCCGCCCTTCTGCCGCAGCGTGGCGCCCACCCCCATCTCCGCCAGCAGCTGCCCGGTGCGCTGGTGGCCGAACGCCGCCACCTCCACCGGCACCGGCGCCTTCTCGCCGAGGCGCGAGACCAGCTTGGAGTCGTCGCCGATCAGCACGAAGCGGCTGGCGGCGAACGCCACGATCTTCTCGCGCGTGAGCGCCCCGCCAAGCCCCTTGATGGCGTCGAGGCCCGGCGCCAGCTCGTCCATGCCGTCGATGGCCAGGTCGACGCCGCTGGCGGGGAGCTCCACCAGCGGGATGCCGAGCGCCTGCGCCTGGCGCTCCGTCTCGAGGGAGGTGGGCACCGCCTGCACGTCCCGCAGCTCGCCGCGCTCGAGCCTGGCGCCCAGCTCGGCCACCAGCCAGCGGGCGGTGCTGCCCGTGCCCAGGCCCAGGAGCATGCCGCTCTCGACCAGCGCGAGCGCGCGCAGGGCGGCCTCGCGCTTGAAGCGCTCGACCCCGGTGGGCGCGGAGTTGTCGCGTGCGTCTCGGTTCTCGTCCACGGCACGAGCATACCGGTCGCGACCCCGCCCGGCCATGGCCGCCGCGGCGGCTGGTTATCCTTTGGGGCGTGTCGAGCGAACCCCCCGAGCAGCGCATGGAAGCGGCCGCCCCCCTGGCGGGGCTGCCGCGCCTGGTGCTGGCCAGCGCCTCGCCGCGCCGCACGGAGCTGCTGCGCGCGCTGGGGCTGACCTTCGAGGTGGAGCCCGCCGACGTCGACGAGGCGCCCCTGGCCGGCGAGGCGCCGGGCGCGCTGGCCGAGCGCCTGGCGCGCGCCAAGGCGCAGGCGGTGGCGGCGCGCCACCCGGACGCCCTGGTGATCGCCGCCGACACGGTGGTGGCGCTCGGCGACCGCGCCCTCAACAAGCCGCGCGACGCCGCCGAGAACGCCCGCTTCATCGAGCTGCTGCAGGGGCGCGAGCACGCGGTCTTCACCGGCCACGCCCTGGCGCTCGGCGGCCGCCTCGAGAGCGTGCTGGTGCGCAGCGGCGTCACCTTCCGCCCCCTCGAGCCCGACGAGATCGCGCGCTACGCGGCCACCGGCGAGGGCCTCGACAAGGCCGGCGGCTACGCCGTGCAGGGCCGCGGCGCCGCGCTGGTGGCGCGCATCGACGGCTGCTACTCCAACGTCGTGGGCCTGAGCCTGCCCAACCTCGTGCTGGCGGCCCGGCGCCTGGGGGTGACGCTTGTCTAGCCTGCTGCGCGCCTGGTACGTCTTCGTCGCCCTGGGGCTCGCCACCTTCCTGGTGACCGCCTTCGTGGGGCGCGTGCCCGCCGACCTCACCGCCGCCGTGGCGCTACCGCACGAGCTGCTGCACCGCGCCGGCGTCAACGTGCGCCTCACCCTCGAGAGCGCCGTCGACCGCCGTGAGCTGCGCGAGGAGGTGGCGCGGCTGCAGGCCGAGCTGGCCCTCGCCGAGCAGCGCCAGCGCGCGCTCGAGCTGGAGGTGGAGCGCCTGGAGCTGGCGGGCCAGGTGCGCGGCAGCCAGTCGCCGGCGGTGGTGGCCACCGCCCCCGTGGTGGGCGGCGACACCGGCCCCGAGGTCGCGCGCCTGCGCGTCGGCCTGGGCGCCAGCGCCGGGCTGCAGCGCAACATGCCGGTCACGGCGCCCGCGGGGCTCGTCGGCATCGTCACCGAGGTCGCGAGCCGCAGCGCCGTCGTGCGCACCGTGCTCGACCCGCAGTCGCGCGTGGGCGTCACGGTGCGCGGCAAGGGCGGCCAGGGGGTGGCGGTCGGCGACGCCGGCGGCCTGGTGCGCGTGACGCGCTTCATCCTCGACGAGCCCGTGGAGGTCGGCGACGTGGTGGAGACCTCCAGCTACGGCGGCCTCTTCCCGGCGGGGGTGCGGCTGGGCGAGGTGGCGGAGGTGCTGCCGCCGGACCCCAACGACCTCCGGCACAGCTTCCTGGTGCGGCCGTCGGTGGAGCTCGCCACCCTGCGGCAGGTCGTGCTTCTGGCGCCGCAGTAGCGTTCGGTTCTCCGTTCGGGCCCGCGTCGTGGGCGGGGCGTCGCGTGGGGGTGGGGCGGGTGTCGGGCGGCCCGGTCTCACGACCGCTGCCGTGCTCAAGGGCCGCCCGACACCCGCCCCGGCCGCCCGCACGTGCGGACCGCAGGCGACGCATGCCCCAACGCGAGCGCCGCGGACCCGAAGAGCCCGCGGCGCCAGCGAAGGACGACGAGCCGTCACTTCACGACGAAGCTGACGAGCCTCCCGGGCACCACGATCTCGCGCGCGACCTCCTTGCCCTCCAGGTAGCGCGCCACGTTCTGCTCGGCGCGCGCCAGCGCCAGGACGGCGTCCTTGTCGGCCTCGCGCGGCGCCTCGATCTGGCCGCGCACCTTGCCGTTCACCTGGACGGCCATCGTGACCGTGTCGACCACCAGCGCGGCGGGGTCGTGCTCGGGCCAGCTCTGCAGGTGCACGGAGCCCTCCTCGCCCAGGCGGTGCCACAGCTCCTCGGTGATGTGCGGCGCGATGGGGGCGAGGAGCTTGAGGAGCGTGCGCACGCCCTCGCGCCAGGTGTCGGTGGCGGCGAGGCCGGCGGCGCGCGCCTTGGACAGCGCGCCCTGCAGCGTCATCAGTTCGGCGATGGCGGTGTTGAAGCGGAACGCCTCGAGGTCCTCGGTGACCTCCTTGATGGCGTGGTGCACGGCGCGGCGCAGGTCGGCCTCGGTCATGGAGGCCTTGGCCTCGTCGCCCTCGCCGCCGCCCACCACCAGGCTCCAAACGCGGTTGAGGAAGCGCGCCTGGCCGTCGATGCCGGTGTAGCTCCACGGCGCGCCCTGGTCCCAGGGGCCCATGAACATGAGGTAGGCGCGCACCGTATCGGCGCCGTACTGCGCCACCAGGTCGTCGGGGTTGACCACGTTGCCACGCGACTTCGACATCTTCTCGTTGTCGGAGCCCAGGATCATCCCCTGGTTGCGCAGGCTGCGGAACGGCTCGGAGATGTTCACGTAGCCGAGGTCGCGCAGCACCTTGGTGAAGAAGCGCGCGTAGAGCAGGTGGAGGATGGCGTGCTCGATGCCGCCGGTGTACATGTCGACGGGCGTCCACCTGTCGGCCAGCTCGGGGTCGATGGGGCGGTCGTCGTCGTGGGGGCTGAGGTAGCGGAACCAGTACCAGGACGAGTCCATGAAGGTGTCCATGGTGTCGGTCTCGCGCTTGGCGGGCCCGTCGCAGCGGGGGCAGGTGGCGTTGAGGAACGCCGCGTGCGTCTTGAGCGGCGACTCGCCGGTGGGCATGAACGCCACGTCCTCGGGGAGCACCACCGGGAGGTTCTCGAGCTTCTCGGGCACGATGCCGCACGCGTCGCAGTAGAGGACGGGGATGGGCGTGCCCCAGTAGCGCTGGCGGCTGATGAGCCAGTCGCGCAGGCGGTAGGTGGTCTGCTCGCGGCCGGCGCCGATGCTCTCGAGGTACTCGATGGCCGCCGCGATGGCGGGGCTGGCGCGCCCCTTCTCGCCGTTGTGGCGGATGCCGTCGAGCGGCCCCGAGTTGACGAGCGTGCCGGGACCGGCCCAGGCCTCCTCGAGGCGGCCGGGGTCGAGGTCGTCGTCGGCGGCGCCGTCGGGGCGCACCACCGGCACGATGTCGAGGCCGAACTCGCGCGCGAACTCGAAGTCGCGCTGGTCGCCGTACGGCACCGCCATGATGGCGCCGGTGCCGTAACCCATCAGCACGTAGTCGGCGATCCAGATGGGGATGCGCGCCTGGTTGACGGGGTTCACGGCGTAGGCGCCGATGAACACGCCGGTCTTCTCCTTGGCCTCCGCCATGCGGTCGACCTCGGTGAGGTGCGAGGTGCGCTCGACGTACGCCTCGACCGCCGCGCGCTGCTCGTCGCTGGTGAGCTTCGCGACCAGCGGGTGCTCGGGCGCCAGCACCATGAAGGTGGCGCCCCAGAGCGTGTCGGGGCGGGTGGTGAACACCACGATGTCGTCGCCCTGCTCGCTCTTGAAGACCACCTCGGCGCCCTCGGAGCGGCCGATCCAGTTGGTCTGCATGGTGCGCACGCGCGCCGGCCAGTCGAGGCCCTCGAAGTCGAGGAGCTCGTCGGCGTAGTCGGTGATCTTGAGGTGCCACTGCGGCATGAGGCGGCGCTCGATGAGCGCGCCGGAGCGCTCACCGCGGCCGTCGATCACCTGCTCGTTGGCGAGCACCGTCTGGTCGACGGGGTCCCAGTTGACGACCGACTCCTTGCGGTAGGCGAGGCCGCGCTCCATCATCTCGATGAAGAAGCGCTGGTTCCACTTGTAGTACTCGGGGTCGCAGGTGACGACCTCCTTGGACCAGTCGAACATCGCCCCCATCTGGTCGAACTGCTGCTTCATGCGCTCGATGCGCTCGTAGGTGAGGCGCGCCGGGTGCACGTTGGGCACGCCCTCGCGCGCCGCCTTGACGGCGGCGTTCTCGGCGGGCAGACCGAAGGCGTCGAAGCCCATGGGGAAGAGCACGTTGTAGCCGCGCATGCGCGTGAACCTGGCGGCGGCGTCGGCGGGCACCTCGGCGTACCAGTGGCCCATGTGCAGGTCGCCGGAGGGGTAGGGGTACATGGTGAGGAAGTAGTACTTGGGCCTGGAGTCGTCGTTCAGGTCGACCTCGTAGAGCCCTTCCTCACGCCACCGCTGCTGCCACTTCTTCTCGATCTCGCCGGGGACGTAGCGGTCCTGGCGGCTGCCGGTGGCGGGGTCTCGGATGGTGTCGGTCATCGTTTCTCCAGTATACGAAGGGCAGAACGGCCCTCGAACCGTGCTCGCCGATGGTCACGGGAGCCAGGCGGGTAGCACGAGGAAGCCCCGACCTGGCGGGTCGGGGCCGGCGAGCGCGTTACGGCATCACCCTCAGCGCGGCGGCCCCTGAGGTAGCGCGAGCGGTAGTAGCACCGGCGCCCCACGGCCCGGCGCCTGACGCGCGGGGCGGCTGCGACGGGGACGAGCGGTGACGGTCATGCGCGCATGGTAGGCGCGCGGGCCGCGGCTGTCAACGGCGCGGGTCGCGCGTGGGGAGCGCCGCTCCCGGCCGGCGCCGCCGCGCCGCCGGCGCCTGGCTCGGCCCTGGGCCTCACGCGCGGCTCGCGCCGTGGTGGGCGCTGTTACACTTGGGCCGAAGCGTAGGCGCGCTGCGCAGGCTCGCGGCGCCCGCCCAACCGAGAGCGCTTGGGCCGCCGCACGGGCGGTACGGCCCGTGCCCGTCTACCGTGGAGGAAGCAATGGATTTCGACCTCATCGTCGTCGGCTCAGGTCCCGGCGGTTACCACGCCGCCATCCGCGCGGCCCAGCTCGGTCTCAACGTGGCCTGCGTCGAGAAGGGCGACGTGGGCGGCGTGTGCCTCAACGTCGGCTGCATCCCCACCAAGGCCCTGCTGCACGTGGGCGCCGAGCTGCGCGGCGCGAAGAGCGCCAAGGAGTTCGGCATCGACTTCGGCGAGCCGAAGGTCGACCTGGGCGGCATCGAGGCGTGGAAGCAGAAGGTCGTCGGCAAGCAGACCAACGGCGTGAAGATGCTCTTCCGGGGCAACAAGGTCACCCTGATCGAGGGCGAGGGCCGCTTCACCGGCCCCAACGAGATCGAGGTGGCCGGCGAGAAGCACACCGCCAGGTCGTTCATCGTGGCCACCGGCTCGCGCCCCGCCAGCATCCCGGGCTTCGAGCTCGAGGAGGGCCGCATCATCGACTCGACCGGCGCGCTCACCATCGGCGACGAGGTGCCCAAGCGCTTCCTCGTGATCGGCGCTGGCGCCATCGGCCTCGAGTTCGCCGACGTCTACCACTCGCTCGGCTCCGAGGTGACGGTCGTCGAGCTCCTCGACCAGATCGCCGGCGCCGCCGACGCCGACGCCGCCAAGGAGCTGCGCAAGGCGCTCGAGAAGCGCGGCATCACGATCCTCACGAGCACCAAGGTGCTGGGCCAGAAGAAGGGCAAGAAGGGCACCGAGGTCGAGATCGAGCGCGACGGCAAGAAGGAGACCCTGGTGGCCGACCGCGTGCTGGTGGCGGTGGGCCGCCGTCCCAACGGCCACGGCCTGGGCCTGGAGGCGGCGGGCGTCGAGGTCGACGAGCGCGGCTTCGTCAAGGTGGTCAACGACCACATGCAGACCAACGTGCCGCACATCTACGCCATCGGCGACGTGGCGCGCGCCCCGCTGCTGGCCCACAAGGCCATGAAGGAGGGGCTGGCGGCCGCCGAGCACGCCGCCGGCAAGCCCACCGCCTACGACACGGTGGTGCCGTCGGTGATCTACACCGACCCCGAGCTCGCCAGCGTCGGCATGACCGAGGAGGAGGCGAAGGCGGCCGGCTACGAGGTGCGCGTCGGGCGCTTCCCGCTGCTGGCCTCGGGCCGCGCCTCCACCCTGGGCGTCGACAGCGGGGTGATCAAGCTCGTCGGCGACGCCAAGACCGACCTGCTGCTGGGCTTCCACATGGTGGGCCCCAACGCCGGCGACATCGTGTCGGAGGCCGCGCTCGCCATCGAGATGGGCGCTACCCTGGAGGACATCGCCCTCACGCAGCACCCGCACCCCACCATCTCCGAGGGGGTGATGGAGGCGGCCGAGCACGCCCACGGCCGCGCCATCCACATCGCCAACCGGCGGCGCTGAGCCGGGGAGGGCAGGAAGGAGGGCCCGCGCCCGCCGCGCCTAGCGCGGTCGGGGCGCGGGCCCTCCGCTAGCGAACGCCCGGCGGGCTCAGGTCGTGTAGTCGGCGTTGATGCGCACGTACTCGGCCGACAGGTCGCAGCCCCACGCCTCGGCCACGGCCTCGCCGGCGTGCAGGTCGACCTCGATCTGCACGTCCTCGGCCTTCAGCGCCTGCGACACCGCCGCCTCCTCGAACGGGAGCGGCTCGCCGCGGTAGAGCTCGAACCCCTGCATGGCCACGCGCACCCGCGTGGGGTCGCTGGCGGCACCCGAGCGGCCGGCCGCCGCCAGGATGCGCCCCCAGTTGGGGTCGGCGCCGTGCACGGCGGTCTTCACGAGGCTGCTGCCCGCCACCGCCAGGGCGGCCTTGAGCGCCTCGTCCTCGTCGCGCGCGCCGCTGACGCGCACGGTGAGCAGCTTGGTGGCGCCCTCGCCGTCGCGCGCGATCTGCTTGGCGAGGCTCACGCACACCTCGAGCAGCGCTCGCTCGAGCGCGGCCGCCTCGCAGGCCACGCGGCCCGAGGCCAGCACCACGGCCATGTCGTTGGTGCTGGTGTCGCCGTCGACGGTCAGCTGGTTGAACGAGCGCCGCACCACCCGCGGCCACATCTCGCGCAGCGTCGCCTGGTCGACCGCGGCGTCGGTGGCCACGAACGCCAGCATGGTGGCCATGTTCGGGTGGATCATCCCCGAGCCCTTGGCCACGCCCACCACGCGGGCGCCGCCGGGCAGGCTGGCCTCGGCCAGCTTCGTGACCAGGTCGGTGGTGAGGATCGCCTGGCCGAAGGCGTCGGCGGTGTCGGCGAGCTCGATGCGCGCCGCCGGCAGCCCCGCCAGCAGCTTCTCCATCGGCATGGGCCGGCCGATGATGCCGGTGCTGGCGGTGAGCACCTCCGCGGGGGCCACCCCGAGGGCCTCGGCGGTGGCGGTGGCGTAGGCGTCGTTGTCGCGGGCGCCGGCGGCGCCGTTGGCGCAGTTGGCGTTGCCCGAGTTGACCACCACGGCGCGCACCTCGCCACCGCCCTGGTGGAGGGCGCGGTTGCGCGTCACGCACGGGGCTTGCACCACGTTGGTGGTGCCAGCGAACGCCCACGCCAGCGGCTCGTCGGCGTAGAGCAGCGCCAGGTCGGGGCGCCCCGAGCGCTTGAGGCCGGCGCGGATGCCGGCCGCCTGGAAGCCCGTGGGCAGCCTCACGGCCACGTGCCCACCTCCGCGAGGCCGAGCGTCTCGGGGAAGCCGTGCGCCACGTTGAACGCCTGCACCGCCTGCCCCGACGCCCCCTTGCCCAGGTTGTCGATGGCGCAGAAGACCAGCGCGTGGCCGGTGCGCGCGTCGAAGCGCGCGCTCAGCACGGCGCGGTCGCTGCCCGCCGCCGCCTTGGTCTGCGGCAGCTCGCGCTGCACCGTGACCAGCGGGTCGCCGGCGTAGTAGTCGGCCAGCAGCGCCAGCAGCCCCTCCTCGCTGGCGTCGGCGCCGTCGGGCACGCGCGTCGTGAGGGTGGCGAGGATGCCGCGGCTCATCGGCACCAGGTGGGGGGTGAAGCTCACGGGCAGCGGCTCGAACGGCGCGCGCGAGTCGAGGCGCTTGCCGTCGCCGGCCGCCGCCGCGGCCCGGGCGCGGCCGCCGGTTGCCTCGATCTCGGCCGTGTGGCGGTGCGTGCCCGAGGGCTTGTAGGCCTTGGCGTTCTCGTCGAGCTCGGCGTAGGTGAACGCCTCGCCCGGGCTGCGGCCCGCGCCGGAGACGCCGGTGAGCACGTTGACCACCACGCTGGCGCCCGTCAGCCCCGCCGCCGCCAGCGGCGCCAGCGCCAGCGCGCCCGCCGTGGCGTTGCAGCCGGGGCTGGCGATCAGCTGCGCGCCCGACAGCTCGTGGCGGTGCAGCTCCACCAGCCCGTAGCGCGCCCGCTCGAACAGCTCGGGGTGGGGGTGCTCGGCGCCGTACCACTCGCGGTAGGCGGCCGGGTCGAGGCGGAAGTCGGCCGACAGGTCGACGACGCGCTTGCCGGCCGCCAGCGCCTGCGCCACCAGCGGCGCGGTGGCGCCGTGCGGGGTGGCGCAGAACAGCACGTCGGCGGCCGCGATCACGGCGTCGCTCTCCTGGAACGCGAGCGCGGCCGTGGCGCCGCCGAACTGCGGCCAGCAGGCGCTCACGGGCTGGCCGGCGTAGCGCCGCGAGCCCAGCGCCAGGCGCTCCACCTCGGGGTGGCGCGCGAGGCGCGCGATCAGCCCGGCGCCGCCGTAGCCGCTGGCGCCGAGGACGCCGACCGTCAGGCCGCTCACGCCGCCTCCGCGGCCAGCAGCTGGAAGAGGATGGCCTTGTGGGCGTGCAGGCGGTTCTCGGCCTGGTCGAAGACCACGCTGCGCTCGTGGTAGACGGCCTCCTCGGTGCACTCCTCGCCGTAGTGGGCGGGCAGGTCGTGCATGAACACGCCGCGCGGGCTCAGCTCCTCGAGCCACGCGGGGGTGATGGTGTAGCCGGCGAAGTCGCGGCGCCGCCGCTCGCTCTCCTCCTCCATGCCCATCGACACCCACACGTCGGTGTAGAGCGCGTCGGCGCCGCGGGCGGCCTCGCGCGGGTCGTGCACCACCTCGACGCAGGCGCCGCGCGCGCGGGCGGCGGCCAGCAGCGCCGCGTCGGGCTCGTAGCCGGGCGGGCACGCCACGGTGAGCGCCACGCCCGCGAGCGCGGCCGCGTTGACGTGCGAGTTGCAGATGTTGTTGCCGTCGCCGACGTAGACGAGCTCGAGCCCCTGGAGGTCGCCGAAGCGCTCGCGTAGCGTGATGTAGTCGGCCACCGCCTGGGTGGGGTGCAGCAGGTCGGAGAGGCCGTTGACGACGGGCACGCTGGCGTGCTCGGCCAGCTGCGTCAGGGTGGCGTGGGCGTGGGTGCGCGCCATGATGGCGTCGACCCAGCGGCTCAGGTTGGTGGCGACGTCGCGCACCGTCTCGCGCACCCCCAGCCCGATCGACGCCTGGTCGAGCAGCACGGCGTGGCCGCCGAGCTGGTACATGGCGATGTCGAAGGTGGTGCGCGTGCGCAGCGACGGCTTCTCGAAGATCATCGCCAGGGTGCGCTGCGCGAGGTACGGCGGCCGCACCCCACGTTTCCAGTTCTGCTTGAGGGTCACGGCGCTGTCCAGCAGGCCGGCGAACTCCTCGCGGCTCAGGTCGGCGAGCGACAGCAGGTCGCGGCCGGCTAGGCCCTCTAGGCGCAACGGGTCCATCGTGCTCCAATCGCCTTCACGGCTGTAAGAAGAGCGTCGCTCACCGGCCGGCGAGCGACGAACGCGCAACACTCTATCACTAGTTGCATGACTATGCACGTGGGCGCATACCGAACCGGCGGCGCGCGGGGGCGGCGCGCGCCGCGCGGGCCTCAGGCGCCGACGCCCAGCAGCCCGAAGTACCAGGCGATGATGGCGTCGCCGAAGAACAGCGCCAGCAGCGCGCCCAGGAGCAGGTACGGCCCGAACGGGATGACGCGGCCGCCGCCCGCCAGCCGTTGGCCCACGCCGAAGAGCGCGCCCACGCTCACGGCCAGGAACAGGCCCACCAGGAAGCGCTCCCAGCCGAGGAAGGCGCCCAGCACGGCGGCGAGCTTGACGTCGCCGAAGCCCATGGCCACCGGCTCCTGCTCCTCCTCGCCGACCTCCTCCTCGGCGCCGGGCCGCACGAGGTCGTGGACCCACCAGTAGAGCGCCCCCACCAGCGCCCAGGCGCCGGCGGCCATCACGCTGCCGGCCACGCCCTCCGCGGTGCCCACCGCGAACGAGGTGGTGGTGAGCAGCAGCGCCACGAGCCACAGCCCGTAGACCAGCGGCTCGCTGAGGCGCAGCACGCGGCGCGTCAGGAGGTTGGCGAGCAGGCTGACGGCGCCGGCCGCCAGGCCCCACCACACGCCCCCGAGCGCGCCCACCACGGCGGCCAGGTTGGCCTGGTCGAGGCTGAAGGGGAAGAGCCGCTCGCGGGTGTCGGCGAAGCGCCGCAGCACCAGCCCGCCCACGCGGTTGATGAGCAGCAGCACGCCCGCGCCCGTGAGCGCCCCCGCGAGCGCCGCGCCGGGACCGGGCAGGCCCGGCGCCCCCGCCGCCAGGAACGAGCCGGCCAGCGCCACCCCCAGCGCGCCGAAGGTCAGCACGTCGGGGAGCACGAAGTGGTCGATGTCGATGAGGGCGGCCATCACCAGCATGGCCACCACCGCCAGCAGCGGCAGCACCGCGGCGCCGTGCTCGGTGGGCGGCCAGCGCCACACCAGCAGCACGAAGAGCGCGGCCATCAGCGCCTCGACCAGCGGGTAGCGCGGCGAGATGGGCTCACGGCAAGCGCGGCAGCGCCCGCCCAGCGCCAGCCACGACAGCACGGGCACCAGCTCCAAGGGGCTCAGGCGGTGCCCGCAGTGGGGGCAGCGGCTGCCGGGGAACACGATCGACTCGCGGCGCGGCAGGCGCCAGATGACCACGTTGCCGAAGCTGCCGATGAGCGCGCCGAGCACCCCCGCGAAGACGAGCTGGAGGGTCGTCATGCGGTGGGGCGAGGTGGCAGCGTGGCGTGGCAGCAGGTCAGGGGAGCGGTCAGCACGGGGCGCCCTTCCGAAGGCGGTTCTCATCATCACGGTGGTAGACTCCAACCGCTATGAGAAGACTCACCCTGCTCGGAATCGGTGCGGCCTTCGTGGTCGCGCTGCTAGCCAACAACCTGACCGCCCAGCAGCGCCCCACGAAGGTGGTCTACGTCGACTCGCAGGCCGCCATCCGCGCGCACCCGTCCGGCGCGCAGATCGAGGCGCTGCAGCAGCAGGCCGCCGCCGAGGTCCAGGAGCTGAGCCAGAGCCTGGCCGCCCTCGAGCAGAAGGCCGCCGCCGGCGAGCAGCTCACCGCCGACGAGAGCGACCGCTACAGCGCGCTGCGCTCCACGCTCACGGCGGTGCAGAACCGCTACCTCAACGAGATCAACGCCGCAGCCGAGCCGGCCGTGACGGCGGTCAACGACATCATCGCGCAGCTCGCGCAGGAGAACGGCTACACCCTGGTGCTCGACGCCGTGGAGGCCGCCAACCTGCGCCTGGTGGTCTACGCCGACGCCGACCTCGACATCACCCCGCTGGTGATCGAGCGCGTCGAAGCGCTGCAGTAAGGGCCGCCGCGCCGCTAGCGGGCGGCCGACGAGCCATCGATGAGCGGGTGGCGGGCCGGGGCCCGGCTGTGATCAGTCGGCCTCGGCCCGCCACTGCGCTACCAGGGCGCGCTCCTCCTCGGTGAGGGGCGCGCGCTCCAGCAGCTCGGGGCGGCGCTCGAAGGTGCGCCGCAGCGCCTGCAGCCGGCGCCAGGCGGCCACCTTGCCGTGGTGGCCGCTCTTCAGCACCTCAGGCACCTCGAGCCCCTGGTAGCTGGGCGGCCGCGTGTACTCGGGGTAGTCGAGCAGGCCGGTGGTGAACGACTCCTGCTGGTGGCTCTCCGCGTCGCCGAGCACGCCCGGTACGAGGCGCGCCACCGCCTCCATCACCACCAGGGCCGGCAGCTCGCCGCCCATCAGCACGTAGTCGCCGATCGAGATCTCGCGGGTCACGAGCCGCTCGACGCGCGCGTCGAAGCCCTCGTAGCGCCCCGACAGCAGCGCCAGGTGGCGCCGCTGCGCCAGCTCCTGCACCAGGGGCTGCGTGAGCGGCTCGCCGGCGGGGGAGAGGAGGACGATATCGTCGGGCGGCGGGTCGTCCTGCGCCAGCTCGGCCACCGCCTGGCCGGCCACGTCGACGCGCATCACCATGCCGGCGCCGCCGCCGTAGGGGGCGTCGTCGACTCGGCCGGTGCGGTTGCCGGCGAAGCGGCGCAGGTCGCGCAGCTCGACCTCCACCAGCCCCTGGCGCACGGCGCGCGCCAGGAGGGCCTCCTCCAGGTAGGGGGCGATGAGGCCGGGGAACAGGGTGTAGACGGTGAAGCGCACGGAGGGGCCGGCCTCAGCCGGGGCCGAGCAGCCCGGCGGGCGGGTCGGTGAGCTCCACGCCCGCCTCGGTGAGCGCCACGTAGGGCGCTTCGAGCGGCAGCAACGCGCGCGCGGCGCCCTCGTCGAGGGCGACCTCCACCAGCGGGTTGGGGCCGTCGAGCTGCGCCCCGCTCACCTCGCCCACGCGCGCCCCGTCGACCAGCACCGGCAGGCCGACCAGGCGCTCCTCCTCGTCGCCGGCCGCGATCTCGGCGGCCAGCTCCTCGGCGAGCCCCGCCGCGAGCGCGGCCGGGTCGACCCACACGGTGGCGTTGACCAGGCGCTGGGCGGCGGTGCGGTCGCGCACCCCCTCGAGCTTGAGCATCAGGCTGCCGCCGCTGGCGAACAGCTCGCGCACGCGCGCGTGCCCGAGGCCGGTGACGAACAGCTGGCCCGCCCCCTGCAGGACGCGCACGCCCACCGGCTCGGCGCCGTCCTCGCCCTCGTACGACACGGCGGCGTCGAGCGCCAGCCGCAGCGCCCCCTCCAACTGGAAGGTGCGCCCCAGGCGGCCGAGGCGCAGGTAGCCCTCGGGCGGGACGGTGGCGGTGGGGTCTAGCGCCATGACGGGTGCAACGGGGCGGAGCGCGCCCGCGGGCGCCTCACTCCAGCAGCTGGAGCTCGACGCGCTGGCGGCCGTCGGCGGCGGCGCGGGCCAGGGTGCGGACGGCGTTGATCAGGCGCCCGCCGCGGCCGATGATGCGGCCCACGTCCTCGGGGGCGCAGGTGACCTCGATGCGCAGGTTGCGGTCGTCCCCGTCGGCGGTGACCTCGAGGCGGTCGGGTTCGGCCACGAGGTTCTGGAGGATGAAGGTGACCAGGTCGAGGGGCATGGGGCCTCCGGCTAGCGGGCGGACGGGTTCAGGACGCGCTTAGGCTTGCGCTTCCTGGCGCTTGACGTAGGGGCTGCGGCGCTTGGCCTGGAGCTTGGCGGGCAGCTCGACGCCTTCGAACTTCTGCAGCAGGCGCAGCGCGGTGTCGGTGGGCTGGGCGCCGGTGGCGAGCCAGTGGTTGGCGCGCTCGACGTCGAGGCGCAGGTTCTCCTCGGTGGTCTCGCGGGGGTCGTAGTAGCCGATCTGCTCGATGTAGTCGCCGCTACGCTTGGTGCGGCCGTCGACGACGACGAGGCGGTAGTGCGGGTTCTTCATCGAGCCCAGGCGCATAAGGCGGATCTTGACCATCTTCGGACTTCCTCCATGACTCCAAGGTCGGGGTCGGTGGTGTAGGCGAGCGCCCGCGCGAGGCACGGGCGTCTCAAAGCTCCCCAGTCTACACGCCAGGGGCTCCCAGCACAAACGTGACGCTCAGCTTATCAGGCGCGCACGCCGCGGCGCATGCCGCGCCCGGGCGGGCGCTTGCCCATGCGCTTCATCAGCTTGCGCATCTCCTCGTAGTTCTTGATGAGGCGGTTCACGTCCTGCACGGTGGTGCCGGAGCCGCGCGCGATGCGCTTGCGGCGGCTGGCGTTGAGGATGCGCGGCACGGCGCGCTCCTTCTCGGTCATGCTCGAGATGATGGCCTCGACGCGCGCGATCTCGCGCTCGTCGATCTGGGCGCCCGCCGGCAGCAGCTTGCCGGCGCCGGGGATCATCTTCAGCACGTCGGTGAACGAGCCCATCTGCTTGATCTTGCGCATCTGCGTGAGCATGTCCTGCAGCGTGAAGTCGCCGAGGTCGCGCATCTCGCGCTCGTCCTCGTCGGCCTCCAGCGCCTTGGCCTTCTCGATGAGCGTGAGCACGTCGCCCATGCCGAGGATGCGCCCCGCCACGCGGTCGGGGTGGAACGGCTCGAGGCCGTCGATCTTCTCGCTCATGCCGGCGAAGTAGATGGGCTTGCCGGTGACGTGCTTGGCCGACAGGGCGGCGCCGCCGCGGGCATCGCCGTCGAGCTTGGTCATGATCAGGCCCGACACGCCCACGCGCTCGTCGAAGGCGCTGGCCACCGGCAGCGACTGCTGGCCGGTCATGGCATCGACCACCAGCACCTTCTCGCTGGGCTCCAGGCGCTCGGAGAGCTCAGCCAGCTCGTCCATCAACGACTCGTCGACCTGCAGGCGGCCGGCGGTGTCGACGATGACCAGGTCGCGGAAGTCCTTGCGCAGGTGCTCCTGCAGGCGGGCCACGATGGCGGCGGGCTTCTCGTCGTCGAGGACCTCGAACACCGGCACGCCGATCTGGGCGCCGAGCGTCTTGAGCTGCTCGCGTGCGGCCGGGCGCTGGGTGTCGGCGGCCACCAGCAGCACGCGCCGGCCCTGCGCCTTGTAGCGGTAGGCCAGCTTGCCGGCGGTGGTGGTCTTGCCGGCGCCCTGCAGGCCCATCAGCAGCCACACGTTGGAGTCGGACCGCAGGGTGGGCTGCGCCGCCTTGCCGCCCAGCACGTCGACCAGCTCGTCGTGGACGATGGCGATGACGCGCTGGTCGGGGTTGAGGGACATCAGCACCTCGGAGCCGACGGCCTTCTCCTGCACGCGCTTGGTGAACTCGCGCGCCACCTCGAGGTTCACGTCGGCTTCGAGCAGGGCCACGCGCACCTCGCGCAGCGCGGCCTTGACGTCGGCCTCCGACAGGCGGCCACGGCCGCGCAGGCCGTCGAAGACGGTTTGCAGGCGATCACCAAGACTCTGGAACATGGTCACTCCGTGCGCTCGGGCGGCGTACCGCCGAGAGGGAAGAAGAGGGGGAACCCGTGAGATACGGACCGTCCTCAAGGGTAGCGGCTGGGCGCGCGGAGGGTCAAGCGAACGCGATGCCCGCGCGGAGCGCCCGCCCAGGGGCGGGGGCGGAAGTCCCCGGCCCCGGTGCTAGACTTGACCACATGCGTAGGCCCGAGCCACGTCCGCAACGGTCGCGCCCCGTGCCGGGGCGCTTCGCGCGCCGCCTCACCCCCCTCGCGCTCGCGCTGGTCGCGCTGCCGCTCGCCGGCCTGGCGCAGGCGCAGCTGCTGGCCGAGGTCCTGACCGTCACCGCCATCAGCGCCCAGTTCGACCCGAGCGTCAGCCTGCCGCGCGGCAGCCTGCGGGCCACCGGCGCCGGCGTCGACGTGCTGCTGCAGCGCGTCGAGGACGCGGGTTCGTGGACCGACTGGGAGGCGTACACCCTCGGCGGCATCGCCGTCGGGCTGGCCGGCGCCGTCGACCAGCAGGTGACCACCGCCTTCGCCGTCGCCGGCTACTTCGAGCAGGAGCGCAGCCAGCGCACCGTGCAGGGCCCCGCCGGCCCCGAGACGCACACGCGCATCGTCTACGTGGGCGACGACGGCGGTCGCCGCCTGCTCTACTTCGTGCGCGCCGGCCAGGAGGTCGTGTGGCTCACGGCGCGGTCGCGCTGACGGGCCGCCGGGCCGCCCGCTCGCCTGGCGCCGCGGGGCCGGGAGCCTCGCGCGCCCTCCTCGCCCTCCTCGCCGCCCTGGGGCTGACGGCCCTCGCGCCCGCCGCGGCGCAGCCCGCGGCCGAGGCGTACGCCCGCGCCGAGGCGGCGTTCGTGGCGGCGCTGACCAGCGACCTGGGCCGCGCCCCCACGCCCGACGACGCGGCGTGGCGCGCGGCCATCGAGGCGGCCGACGCCGCCGTGGCCGCCGCGCGGGAGGCGGCGGCCGGCGAGGCGTTCGGCCCGGCGCACGACGCGCTGCGCGAGGCGCTGGCGCTGAGCGCCCGCGTGTACGGCCTCACCGGCTGGCACAGCCGCGCCTTCGCTGCCTGGGACGCTTACCTGACCGAGGGGGGCGAGGTGCTGGCGCGCGCGGCCCCACCGGCGGCGCTGCCCGCGGCGCTCGCGGCCGGGTTCCGCACCGACCTGGAGCTGGCGCTCGGAGCGCTCGGCCAGCTGGCCTTCGCCCGCTACCAGGCCGGCGACCTGGAGGGGGCGCAGGGCGCCTACCTCACCATGCTGGAGCTGGACGGCGCCCACCCCGAGGCGCTGCGCTGGCTGGCGCGCATCGCCTTCGAGTCGGGCGACACCGCGGTGGCGATCCGCATCTGGGAGCGCCTGCTGCAGGTGGCGCCCGACGACGAGGGCGCGCGCTTCTTCCTGGAGCTGAGCCGCGAGCGCGAGGCGTACGGCGCCGCCGCCAGCGACGCCTACCGCGCGGGCCTACGCGCCTACGAGGCCGGCGACCTCGCCGCGGCGCTGCCCGCCTTCGAGCGCGCCTACGCTGCCAACGCGGCGTTCGTGCAGGCCGCCGTGTGGGCCGGGCGCACCGCGCTCGAGCTCGGCCGGCCGGCCGCGGCGGCGCGCTACTGGCGGGCGGTGCTGGACGCCGACCCCGGCGACGCCCGCGCCGCCTGGTTCCTGGAGGTGGCGCAGGCGCAGCAGCGCTGGGGGGTGGAGGCCGCGAACGCCTACTACGCCGGTCAGAGCGCCTACGCCGCCGGCGACCTGGAGGCCGCCAGGGCGAGCTTCGAGGCGGCGGCGGAGCGCGAGCCGAGCTTCGTGGACGCGCTGGTGTGGGCGGCGCGCACCAGCCAGGAGGCGGGCGACGCCGAGGCGGCCGTGGGCTACTGGGAGGCGGTGCTGCGCCTCGATCCCGCCGACCAGCGCGCGCGCTGGTTCCTGCAGGCCGCGCGGCAGCAGCGCGAGTTCGGCGAGCGGGCGGGCGCCGCCTTCGCCGCCGGCCTCGAGGCCTACCAGGCCGGCGACGCCGCCGGCGCCCGCGCCGGCTTCACGGAGGCGGTGCGCCTGGCGCCCGGCTTCGCGGCGGCTTGGGGCTACCTGGGCCAGCTCGAGTTCCTGGCCGGCGACCACGCCGCGGCCGCCGAGGCCTACGCGCGCGCCCTGGAGCTCGAGCCCGACAACGACGACTACGCCTTCTTCGCGCAGGAGGCGCGGCGCCTGGCTGGTGTCGCGGCGGCGTCCGACGAGGGGAGCGCCGCAGGCCCAGACGCGGAGGGTCCGGCGCCCGACGCGGCGCAGGACGCCGAGCCGGACCCGGAACGGGACGCAGAGCAGAACGGTGAGCAAGACCCGGGACGGAGCAGAGAGCAGGACCCCGAAGCGCAGGACCCCGGGTGGATCCCGACGGAGCCCGAGTGAGGCGCTCCGCCCGCACCGGTCCGGGCACCGGCCGGTAGATCGAGTGCGCCCGTCAGGGCGAAGTTGGAGCAGCAAGGAATGAAGCAGTTCGAACGACGAGTCGACGAGCAGGGGAACCCCTACCTAGCCACCAGCCTGTCGGGTTACCTGATCACGCGCCTGCCCCTCCTCAACAAGAGCTCGGGCTTCAGCCTAGAGGAGCGGCGCGAGCTCGGGCTCACCGGCCTGATCGCCCCGCACGTCTCGAGCCTCGAGGAGCAGGTCGAGCGCGCCTACTCCAACTTCCGGCGCTTCACCACCGGGCTCGACAAGCACATCTACCTGCGCGTGCTGCAGGACCGCAACGAGACGCTGTTCTACGCGCTGCTGGAGCAGCACCTCGAGGAGATGCTGCCGATCATCTACACCCCCACGGTGGCCGAGGCGGTGCAGAACTTCAGCCTCATCTACCGCTGGCCGCGCGGGCTGGTCATCAGCACCGACAACATCGACCAGGTCGACGAGGTGCTGGCGCAGGCGCCGCTGCAGGACGTGCGCCTGGCGGTGGCCACCGACTCCGAGGGCATCCTGGGCATCGGCGACCAGGGCTTCGGCGGCATGGCCATCTGCATCGGCAAGCTGTCGCTCTACACCGCCGCCGCCGGCATCGACCCCGCCACCACCCTGCCGATCGAGCTCGACGTGGGCACGAACCGCGCCGACCTGCTCGACGACCCGCTCTACCTGGGCGTGCGCCACGAGCGCCTGGTGGGGCAGGCGTACGACGACTTCATGGAGCGCTTCGTGACCGCCTTCAGGAAGCGCTTCCCCGACGCGCTCCTGCAGTGGGAGGACTTCAGCAAGCAGAAGGCGTTCGACGTGATGAACCGCTACCGCGACGTGCTCCCGAGCCTCAACGACGACATCCAGGGCACCGGCGCGGTGGTGCTGGCGGGGCTGCTGGCCAGCGCCCACATGACGCGGCGCAAGTTCGTTGACGAGACGTTCGTGGTCCACGGCGCCGGCGCCGGCGGGGTGGGGGTGGCCAAGCAGATCCGGCTCGGCCTCGAGAAGCACGGCCTGAGCCCCGAAGAGGCGCGCGCCCGCGTGCTGGTCATCGACTCCTCGGGCCTGCTGGTGGCGGACCGCGTGGGCCTCGACGACTACAAGCGCGACGTGGCGCAGGACCCCGCGCGCCTGGCGGGCTGGGAGTTCGCCGGCGAGGTGCCGAGCCTGCTCGAGACGGTGACGAACGCCCAGGCGACCGGGCTCATCGGGCTGTCGGGCCAGGCGGGCGCCTTCGACCGCGCCACCGTCGAGGCGGTGGCGGCCAACAGCCCACGCCCCATCGTGTTCCCGCTATCCAACCCCACCGCCAACAGCGAGGCGGTGCCCGCCGACGTCTACGCCTGGACGGGCGGCAGCGCGGTGGTGGCCACCGGCAGCCCGTTCCCCGACGTCGAGCAGGACGGCAAGCGCTTCGTGGTGGGGCAGGGCAACAACGCCTTCATCTTCCCGGGGCTGGGCCTGGGCGCCCTGGTGACGGGTGCGGCGCGCGTCACCGACGGCATGCTCACCGCCGCCGCCGAAGCGCTGGCCGACTACACCGACCCGGGGCGCCTGCTCGACGGCGCCGTCTACCCGCGGGTGGACGCGCTGCGGCGCGCCAGCAAGCACGTGGCGGTGGCCGTGGCCAAGCAGGCGCTCGCCGACGGCGTGGCGCGCGAGGAGATCGAGGGCGACGTGGCCGAGGCCGTGGCGAGCGCGATGTGGGAGCCGCGCTACCTGCCGATCCGGCGCGCCTGACGCGATGAGCTCCGTGCGCGCCTCCGTGGGCCCCTCCGGGAGGGGGTGAGACCGTGCGCACCGTCGTGCTGCGGGTGGTGGCGCTGGCGCTGCTGCTGCTCCTGGTGCTGGTCGGCGCCATCGCCGTGCGCACCATGCAGCGCCTGCCCGACACCACGGTCTACCTGGTGCGCGACCTGGGCACGAGCTTCACGCTCGAGCCCGTGCACCGGCGGCTCGGGCGCGGCAGCGTGGAGGAGCGCGTGCGGCAGCAGCTGGCGGCGCTGGCCGCCGGCGCCTCGGACGACGCGGCCGAGCGCCAGCTGAGCACGCTGGTGCCCGCCGACGTGGTCGTGCGCTCGGCGCGCCTCGACGACGGCGTGCTGACGGTCGACCTCTCGATGGGGTTCGAGCGCGGCGGCGGCAGCGCCATGATGATCGGGCGGCTCCACCAGCTCTTCTACACCCTCACGCAGCCGGGCGACGTCGACGCCGTCCGGCTGCTGCTCGAGGGCGTGGAGGTGCGCTCGTTCGGCGGCGAGGGCATCCTCGTCGAGCAGCCGTGGGTGCGCGACGGGCAGCCCGAGCGGCCCGTCTGGTGAGCTCCGTGGTGTTCGTGCTGGGTGGGTGGTGCGCCCGGCAGGATTCGAACCTGCGACCTTTCGCTCCGGAGGCGAACGCTCTATCCGACTGAGCTACGGGCGCGCGAGCCGGCGCCGCGTGGCGCGAGGCACCCGCCAATATAGCAGGTGGGTGCCTCGCGGTCGCAACCGCGCGCGCGGCGCCCGGGCCCGCTGCCGCGCGCGGCCGTGGACCGCGCCCGCGGGACGTGTCCGGCGCCAGCACCCGGGCGGTCGACCCTGGGTTGGCTGCTGCCTCCGCGCGGTCTGGTACACTCCGGGGCGTGCTCCTCGGCGCCTTCCCGCTGGCTCAGCTCCGCTCCGCACGCAGGGACGCGGCCACCACGGCCCTGACCCCGGGCGGTCGCCTGGCGCCGAGAGACGATCGTCCGCACTGCAAGCCTCCCGTGCTCGACCCGGCCACGCGCGGGGTCGACGGAGGCTCCGGGAGGAACTGACCGAAGATGAAGCTCAACAAGAGAACCACAACCATCATCCTGTGGGCCGTGTCCATCGGGCTTCTGGCCGGCATGGTGATCTCGTTCACGCCGGGCCTGAGCATGATCGGCGCCCAGCAGACGGCGCGCGGCCCGGTCCAGATGACCGTCAACGGCCTGAACATCCACGAGCTCGACGTGCAGCAGGCGCGCTCCAACGCCCTCTACGCCTCCGTCACGGAGGGCGAGGTCGGTGCCGACCTGCAGCGCCTGATGGTCGACCAGCTCGTGCGCCAGGCCGTGCTGCAGCAGGCCGCCTCGCGCATCAACGTGTCGAGCGGCGAGGTGCGCCGCGCCGTCAACGACTTCCGCGAGGAGCGCGGGGTGGCTGGCGGCCGTAACGACCGCGCCTACCAGCAGCTGATCGCCAGCGCCGGCTTCACCGACCAGACCTTCCGCGACTACCTGCGCGACCAGCTGCGCATCGCCAAGTTCGAGGAGCGCCTCGTAGGCGACGTCACCGTCACCGACGAGGAGGTCGAGGCCTTCTACCAGTCGCACCTGAGCGCTTACCAGACCGAGGAGCGCGTCAGCGCCCGGCAGATCGTCGTCGACGACGAGGCGCTGGCGCAGGAGCTGCGCAAGCGCGCCATCGCCGGCGAGGGGTTCGCCGCGCTCGCGCGCGAGCACAGCCTCGACCTCGCCGACCGCGACGGCGCCGTGGGCGCCGCCAGCGGCGAGACGCAGCCGCGCCCCGTGGGCCGGCCGGCGTTGCCCACCCCGGTCGCCAACGCCGCCTTCGCGCTGCGCGGCGCCGGCATCACCGACGTGATCCCCAGCAACAACCGCTACTACGTCGTGATGGTGGAGGAGTACCACCCGGCCACGCCGCGCCCCTTCGAGGAGGTCGCCGAGGCCGTCCGCGAGGACGCCCTCAACGCCAAGAAGACCGGCATCGTCGAGGCCGAGCTCGACCGCCTGCGCGAGGAGGCCAACGTCACCTTCCCGGCCGGCAGCCCGCTGAGCTTCGACAACCCGGTGCTGGCCGAGGTGAACGGCGTCGAGATCCGCGCCGTCGACCTCGACTCCGCGCTCTACACCAACCCGCAGATCCAGCAGGCGCTGTCGCCGCAGACCGCCGACCTCATCGTAGGCCTCTTCAAGCCCACCGTGCTCAGCCAGGTCATCGACACCGAGGTGGCCTACCAGGCCGCCGAGTCGCTCGGCGTGCCGCTGCTCGGCACCCGCGCGGGCATCGCCCAGGCGGCGCTCGACTACGTGGGCCGCGACGCCACCGCCAGCGACGAGGAGATCGTCGAGTTCTACGAGATGAACCGCGCCGCGTTCGTGCTGCCCGCCGAAGCGGTCGCCACGCGCGTCGACTTCGGCTCGCAGGCGGCGGCCACCGCCTTCCGCGAGGCGCTGCTGAACGGTAGCGACGTGGAGACGGCCGCCGCCGAGCAGGGCGGCACCGTGGCCGAGCTCGGGCTGCTGAAGCCCGGCCAGACGGAGCCCGAGATCGACGCGGCGCTGTTCGCCGCCGACGCCTTCGAGGCCCTCCCCGGCGGCGCGCTGCAGGTCTCCGACATCCTGGTGCTGCAGACCGAGGTGGCGGCGGAGCCCGCCGCCGATGCCGAGGCGGCCGACGACGCGGCCGGCGACGGCGCCGTCAGCGAGGCGCCCACCACCCGCGAGGCGTTCGTGGTGCTGGTCGCGGAGCGCATCCCGGAGCGCGTGCGCCCCCTCGAGGACGTGCGCGCCCAGGTCGAGGCCGCGGTCCTGGCTCAGAAGCGCCAGGCGGCGCGCAGCGCCTGGCTCGCCGAGCAGCGCGCCGCGGCCGACATCGTCGAGTACGGCGCCAGCGGCGCCGCGTTCGAGGTGCCCGCCACCGAGACCGTCACCGAGCCCGGTACCGACGCGGCCGCCTCCGAGGACGCGGCCGACGAGACCCCGGCCGAGGGCGAGGCGCAGTAACGACGAGCCCTCGGCGCGGCGCCTAGCCCCGGTCACCCCGACCGGGCCTGGCGCGGCCCCGGACCGGTTCGAACAGCGGGCGGCCCCCGGATCCGGGGGCCGCCCGCTCCGTTCCGCCCGTCGCGAGCGGCCGGAGAGGCCGCTCGCGCGCCGCGGCCCCAGGTACCACATCTAGTACCGGCCCCGCCTACCACGCTCAGCAGTTGCGCTCAAGTCTTGTCCCGGCCGCTCGGCCGGTGATAATCTTCCCTCTACGGCGAAGCCCGGGTCACGCACCCTTCGGGCGCCAGCGAGCGCTCCGACGGGTACTGTGCCCGCCGCCCACAGGGCCTCCTGTGGTACCTGCTAGCATCTCAGGTACTAGATGTTGTACGGGCCTTGTCGCGCGGGCTCCCGCGGCCTCGCTCAGGGCACCGGCGACCGAGCCGGCAACGCACCACGCCGCCGACCAGCACCCTCGGCTCGCGACCTCACAAGCGCTATCACGGGTCTCCGCCAGCGCGCCGCCAGCGGAGACGGGAGGAGCATCATGGCGAAGCTGTCTTCATCGAACCCCGACCCTGCCGCCGCCTTCGACCCCCATGCGGTCACGATCGCGCGCCGGCAGTACTTCCAGGAAGGCGACGACTCGCTCGAGGCGATGTTCCGTCGTGTCGCCGACTGGGTCGCGCGGCCCGAGCCGCGCGAGCGGTTCGACGAGGCTGCCGAGCGCTTCTACCAGCTGATGATCACCAAGCGCTTCTGCCCGGGCGGGCGCGTCCTGGCCGGCGCCGCCACGCAGCACGGCAACGTGCTCAACTGCTTCGTGCAGGACGGCAGCCCCCAGGAGCCCGGCACCAGCGAGTGGGTGCTCGAGCTCGCCACCAAGCTGGCGCTCGTCACCAAGGTGGGCGGCGGCAACGGCGTCAACCTCGACCCGCTGGCGCCCAAGCGCCGCTTCACCGGCCCCGTGGGGCGCCTGTTCCTCACCATCGACCCTGGCCACGCCGACTACGAGAAGGTCCGCGACGGCACCTTCCTCGACCTGGTGCGCGGCGAGTACGTCACCCGCGGCTACCGCGCCGCCACCTTCGTGGAGCGCGCCGGCGCCTCCGCCACGCGCGTGCGCCTGGTCGGCGACTCCGTCGACGACATCTGGCGCTCCGCCGCCGACATGGTCACGGGCCTGCTGGCCGGCGAGGACGTGCTCGTCGACCTCTCGGGCCTGCGCGCCGAGGGCACCCCGGTGGCCGGCTCGGGCGGCAGCTCCAGCGGCCCGTCCTCCTTCGCCGTCGAGGTGTTCGACAACTTCGCCATCTGGGCCAGCCTGGGCGGCGCGCGCTTCGCGGGCCCCGTGGCCACGCTGCGCTACGTCTTCGCGCCCACCCTGCGCGCCATCCGCCAGGGCGGCACGCGCCGCGGCGCCGGCATGGCCACGCTGAGCATCACCCACCCCGACATCGACGACTTCGTGACCGCCAAGGACCTCGACCGCGAGCAGGCCGAGGGCGACATCAGCACCTTCAACATCTCGGTGCTGGTCTCCGACGCCTTCATGGAGCGCGCCCGCAACGAGCGCCAGGGCAAGCTGTGGGAGATCGCCCAGCACGCCTGGGCCACCGGCGAGCCGGGCCTGATCTACATCGACCGCATCAACGAGCACAACCCCATGCGCGCGGCGCTCGGCGACATCCTGAGCACCAACCCCTGCGGCGAGATCCCCCTCTACCCGGGCGAGCCGTGCGACCTGGGCGCCCTGAACCTGGCCGCCTACGTCAAGGAGCGCGGCAAGGGCCTGTCGGGCTACGACTTCGACGCCTTCGCGGAGGACGTGGCCACCTGCGTGCGCTTCCTCGACAACGTCCTCGACGTCAACAGGTTCGCCCTCGAGGACAACCGCGACATGAGCATGAAGCTGAGGCGCCTGGGCCTGGGCGTCATGGGGCTCGCCGACGCGCTGATCCTCATGGGCTACGCCTACGACTCCGACGAGGGCCGCGACGCCGTCGAGGCCGTGATCGGCGCGCTGCGCAACAGCGCCGCCAAGGCGTCGCAGGACCTCGCCGCCGAACGCGGCGCCTTCCCGCTCTTCGAGCGGTCCGACCTGGAGCGCCCGCGGCGCAACGTCGCCGTGCTCACGGTGGCGCCCACCGGCACCACCAGCATGCTGATGGGCGTGTCGTCGGGCGTCGAGCCGGTGTTCGCGCCGTTCATCTACCGCAAGATCGGCACCGACTACCACGCCCTCATCCACCCGCTGTTCCAGGAGCTCCTCGAGGAGCACGAGCCGCACCCCGACTTCTTCGAGGACGGCGGCTGGGACTGGGACAAGGTGGTCGCCGAGGTGCAGGCCAACCACGGCTCGGTGCAGGGCCTGGCGTTCATCCCCGCCGAGGTGCAGCGCGTGCTGCGCTGCGCGCACGACATCAGCCCCGCCGACCACGTGAAGATGCAGGGCGCTGTGCAGCGCGCCTTCGACGGCGGCGACAAGCTGGCCAACTCGATCTCCAAGACCATCAACCTGCCCAACGGGGCCAGCGTCGAGGACGTCTTCGAGGCCTACTCGCTGGCGTTCGCCACGGGCTGCAAGGGCATCACCGTCTACCGCGACGGCTCGCGCGACTTCCAGGTGCTCTCCACCAGCGCCAGCAAGCAGGAGACCAAGAGCGACGGCGCCGCCGTCCCCGCGGCGAGCGCTCCCGTAGCGGCCCCGGCGGCCGCCCCCGCGGCGGTCGCCAGCCGCCCGGCCGCCCCCGCGCGCCCCGGCGGCGTCGCGGCCGTGGCCACCACCCCCATGGCGGCCTCCGCCGCCCCGGCGCGCCGCGCCGACCACCTGCCGGGCGAGCCGCTCTTCGAGCGCCCCATCCGCCTCTCGGGCTTCACCGACAGCGTCAAGCTGATGCTGCCCACCGGCGAGAAGCGCGGCTTCTTCGTGACGGTCAACAAGCAGGACGACCTGCCCACCGAAGTGTTCATCGTGTCGGGCAAGGCCGGCGACGAGGCCAACGCCGACAGCGAGGCGCTGGGGCGCGTGGTGTCGATCGCCCTGCAGTACGGGGTGCCGGCCGAGGCGCTGATCAAGACCCTGCGCGGCATCAACGGCGGCATGTACGGCACCTACCACGGCCGCCTGGTGGCCTCGAAGGCCGACCTGCTGGCCGTGGCCCTCGAGACGGCCGGCGTCGAGAACGTGCTCAACAAGAACCGCGGCTGCCCCGACTGCGGCGCCCCGCTGCGCTTCGAGGAGGGCTGCCAGAAGTGCGAGTCGTGCGGCTACTCCAAGTG
>JAAYYF010000047.1 GCA_012515535.1 Deinococcales bacterium | reverse complement strand
GGACGGAGCCCGTCGGGGGATCAGGCGGTGCGTTAGGAGGGAAGTGGCTCATGGCCGAGGCTAGCCGTAGGCGCTCGTGGCCGGCGCCTACTGGAACGCCCGCCCCACGATGGCGCCCGACGAGCCCAGCACGAACGGCGGGGCGTCGCCGACCGTCACCTCCACGCCAGCGGCGTTGCCGGCGTAGACGTAGACCGGCAGGTCGAAGGTGTAGGTGGCGCCGGGCTGCGCCGTGGTGTACACCAGGCGCTCGCCCTGGTTGCGGGCCCCGCCGCGGTAGACCTCGAGCCAGCTCGGGGCGGTGATGGTGAGGGCCACCTGGCCCTGGGCCACGTCGGGGCCGGTGGCCGGCGCCAGCTCGTCGGCGGCGGCCTGGGTGAGGTTGGCCTCGATGGTGCGCCCCTCGCTGAGATCCACGGTCTGCTCCCAGGTGTCGTAGCCCTCCAGGGCCACGCGCACCACGCGGCCCTCGCGCGCGGTGACCGGCGCGGAGCGGATGGGGGTGACGCCCGGCAGCTGGAAGCCGTCGATGGTGACGCGCGCGCCGGGGGGCGCGCTGATCACGTCGATCAGCACGGTGCCGGTCGCGGCCGGCGGCGCCGCCGTGACCGGGTCGGCGGCGCCCGGGGTGGGCGCCTCGGACTGGCCGGGCAGCAGCGTGTCGGTGCGCGCGCCGTCGTCGACCGATCGGGCCGGCGTGGGCGCGCCCGAGCGGAAGAACAGGCTGTTGTAGCCCCACACCGCCAGCGCCACGAGGCCCACCACCAGCAGCAGCGTGAGCACCGTGGGGCCGACGCTCGGGCCGCGGCGCGCGGCCGGCCCGCGGCCGGGCCTCGGCGGCGGGGGCGGCTCGCCGCGCCGCTCGCGCTCGAGGCGCACCTCCATGGTGCTGAGGCCGCCGGCGAGCTGGCGCTCGCGCTGGTAGACCTCGACCGCCTCGTCGGGGCCCACGCCCACGGCCTTGGCGTAGAGGCGCACGAAGTTGCGGGTGTAGACGTCCTCGGGGAGGCCCTCGTAGTTGCCCTCCTCCAGGGAGCGCAGGTAGTCGAGGCGCACGTGGGTTCGCTCGGCGATGTCGGTCAGCTCCAGGCCGCGCTCGACGCGCGCGTCGCGCAGCAGGCGCCCGAGCTCGCCGACCTGGGGCATGCCGGCGTCGAGGCGGCCGTCGTCGGAGGCGCTCACGCTCCCACCCTCCCGCCGAGCGCGGCGAAGGCCGTGGCCACCTGCGTGGCCAGGCGGGCGTTCTCCTCCAGCAGCCGCAGGTTCACCGCGACGGTGCGGCCCTCGGAGAGCTCGGCGAGGGCGCCGAGCAGGTACGGCGTGGTGTCGCGGCCGTGCACCCCCTCCGCCTGGGCGGCGCGGTTGGCGCGCGCCAGCAGCTCGTCGAACTCGGCGCGCGACAGCCCCTGGCTGACCGGCTTGCTGAGCAGCACGCCGGCCGTGAGGCCCAGGTCGCGCTGAGCGGCCAGCACCGCGGCGGCCGCGGCGGGGTCGTCGACGCTCGTGGGGAGCGGGATGTCGGTGCTCTCGACGACGAAGCCCGCCAGGGTGCGGCTGCGGTAGCCCACCAGCGCCACGCCGAGCGTCTCGAGCCGCTCCACGGTGGCGGCGGCGTCGAGGATGCTCTTGGGCCCGGCGCACACGGTGAGCACCGGGTAGCGCGCCAGCGCCGGCAGGTCGGCGGACTCGTCGAAGGGGGCGTCGTGCACGCCGCCGATGCCGCCGGTGGCGAACACGGCGATGCCGGCCAGGTGGGCGGCGAACAGCGTGGTGGCGACGGTGGTGCCGGCGTCGGCCCCGGCGGCGCAGAGCGCGGCCAGGTTCCAGAGCGACGCCTTGTCGGCGCCGCCGGCCGCGAGGCGCTCGAGCTCGGCCTCGCTGACGCCCACCACCAGGTCGCCGCCGACCACGCCGATGGTGGCCGGCACGCCGCCCTCCTCGCGCACGGCCGCTTCCAGGCGGCGCGCCAGCTCCAGGTTGCGGGGGCGGGGGAGCCCGTGGGTGACCACGGTGGACTCGAGCGCCACCACGGGCGCGCCGCGACCGAGGGCGTCGCGGACCTCGTCGGCGATGCGGACCTTACGGGCTACGGTCACGCCTGCAATCTTACCCCAGCCGCAGGGGGCGGCAACCGCGTTCCCCGCGTGCTACGCTTCGTCCGGTGCAGTTCCCGGAGTTGCAGACGGTACTTCCCTGGGTCGAGCAGATCGCCTTCGGCGTGGTGGCCGGGTTCGTGGCCGGCTACGCCCTGAAGAAGGTCGGCAAGTTCGTGGCGCTCGCGCTGGGGCTGCTGTTCATCGCCGTGCAGCTGCTGGCCTGGTCCGGCTTCCTGAGCGTGAACTGGGTCGTGGTGCAGGAGCGCGTCGACCCCCTGCTGCGCGCCGAGTCGCTGAACCAGGCGTGGCGCGCGCTGCTGAGCCTGCTCACCTACAACATCCCGTTCGCGGCCGCCTTCGTGCCGGCGTTCGTCATCGGGCTGCGGCGCGGCTGAGCCG
>JAAYYF010000046.1 GCA_012515535.1 Deinococcales bacterium | reverse complement strand
CGGGCCCAGGCAGGGTCCGAGCGGAGGGCCTGCGGGCGCCGGAAGCGGCAGCCGCGCGGTCCCGCCGCGCATCGGGGTGCCCGACGCGACCTTGTAGCGGGTACAACTTCGCGCCGTCCGCACCCGCGCGGGCCGGATAGACTAGGCTCACACCGGCTAAAGCGCCCCGCCGCCGGCGGGAGGTCGACCCCACGCAGGGCGCCCAGCAGGAGGACACGCCGCATGCTCAGCATCCCCGAGAAGGTCCTGTTCTTGCTCTTCGCGGCCGCGATGACGTACTACGCCTACCTGGGCTTCGCCAAGGTGTGGCGCGCGGTGGCGCGGGGGGAGCGCGGCACCACCGTCCCGCGGCTCAACGGCCTGGCGCGGCGCCTCACCGACGGCGTGCTGCGCACCATGAGCCAGCGCACCGTGTTCCGCGCGCGGCCCGTGGCCAGCTTCTTCCACTCGTTCATCTTCTACGGCTTCGTGCTCTACCTGGCGGTCAACGTCGTCGACGCCATGGTGGGGCTGCTGCCGCGCGCCTGGCTGCAGGCGCTCGACTTCGGCGTGGTGGGCAGCGTCTACCGCCTGGTGGCCGACGTGCTGACGGTGCTGATCCTCGTGGGCGTCGTCTACTTCCTCGTGCGGCGCTTCCTGGTGAAGCCCAGGACCATGGAGTGGGGGCCGCGCACGCACATGCACGAGCAGGTGCGCGAGGGCTCCGTCAAGCGCGATAGCCTCGTGGTGGGCGGCTTCATCCTGCTGCACGTGGGCTCGCGCCTGCTGGCCGAGAGCTTCCTGCTGGCCGGCACCGGCCACACCGACGCCTGGCAGCCGTTCTCGAGCGCCATCGCCAGCGCCATCGGCTTCGGCGACGGGCGCATGCTCGGCTGGCACGTGTTCTGGTGGCTGGCGCTGGGGCTGATCCTCGCCTTCCTGCCGTACTTCCCGCGCTCGAAGCACCTGCACCTGTTCGCGGCGCCGGTCAACTTCGCGCTCGAGCGCCGCACCCCCGAGCTGGCGCCCGTGCCCACCGGCGTGCTCGAGCCCGTCGACCTCGAGGACGAGGACGCCGAGCAGTTCGGCGCCGCCAGGCTCGAGCACCTGCGCTTCCCGCAGATCCTCGACGCCTACGCCTGCATCCAGTGCAACCGCTGCGCCAACGTCTGCCCGGCGCACCAGACGGGCAAGGCGCTGAGCCCCGCGGCGCTCGAGGTCAACAAGCGCTACGAGCTCAACACGATCGTCGACTCGTTCGCGGCCGGCGAGGATAGCCCGCGGCCGCTCGTCGAGTTCGCGCTGCCGCCCGAGGCGGTGTGGGCGTGCACCACCTGCGGGGCGTGCATGGAGGTGTGCCCGGTGGGCTGCGAGCAGATGATCGACATCGTCGACATGCGCCGCGACCTGGTGATGATGCAGGGCGAGTTCCCCGCCGAGCTGCAGACGGCGTTCCGCGGCATGGAGCGCACCGGCAACCCGTGGGGGCTGGCGGCCGAGAAGCGCCTGGAGTGGGCCGAGGGCCTCGAGGTGCCCACCGTGGAGGAGAACCCCGGCTTCGAGGTGCTGTTCTTCGTGGGCTGCGCCGGCGCCTACGACCCGGCGGCGCAGAAGACCACGCGCGCCATGGCGCGCATCCTCGACCACGCCAAGGTCGACTACGCCGTGCTCGGCAAGGGCGAGCGGTGCACCGGCGACCCCGCGCGCCGCGCCGGCAACGAGTACCTCTACTACCAGCTGGCCACCGAGAACGTCGAGACGCTCAACGCCGTGCTGCTGGAGGAGAAGCTCGACGCCACCAAGCGCAAGGTGGTGCTCACCACCTGCCCGCACTGCTTCAACGCGCTGGCCAACGACTACCCGCAGCTGGGCGGCGACTACACCGTCATGCACCACACCCAGCTGATCGAGCAGCTGATCGGCGAGGGGCGGCTGCCGCCCTTCGACCTCGACAAGACCGTCACCTACCACGACCCCTGCTACCTGGGGCGCCACAACGGCGTCTACGACGCCCCGCGCAACGCGCTCACCAGCGGCTCCGCCACGCTCGTGGAGATGCCGCGCAACCGCAACGACTCCTTCTGCTGCGGCGCCGGCGGCGCGCAGTTCTGGAAGGAGGAGGAGCCGGGCGACATGCGCGTGTCGGAGAACCGCTACCAGGAGGCGGTGGCCACCGGCGCCGAGGTGATCGCCACCGGCTGCCCGTTCTGCAAGGTGATGCTCGCCTCCTCCGACAGCGCCGAGCAGGAGGGCGCGCCCGAGGTGCTCGACGTGGCGCAGCTGGTGGCCATGAAGCTCGACGGCATCCAGGCGCTCATCGACCACCACCAGGCCACGAGCACCGGGGCGGGCGCCGCGCTGGACTGAGCGTCGCGGCGACGCGGACGCGTGAAGCCGAGTGGTATCTTCATCAGTCCGGCCGGGGCCCGCCTGCGTATCCTGAGCCGACGGGAAGCGCCGCTGTGCGCGGCGCGACCCCCTCGCTGGACGACCTTCGAAGGAGGCCGCAGCCGCCCGTGCAGAGCGCACGCTCGATGACAGCAGACAACCGCTTATCGGCGTCCGCCGATCTAGGCGTGCTGTTGCTCGGCGAGGTCTTCGACCGCGTCGCCGACGCGCTGCTGGTCCTCAGCCCCACCGACCACGTCATCGCCGCCAACCGCGCCGCCGAGCAGCTGCTCGGCGTGCGGGCCGGCGGGCTCATCGGTCAGGAGCTCAGCCGGCTGTTCCCGGTGGGCTCGCCGCTGCTGGCGCTGCTCACGGCGCCCGACCGCAACGGGCCGCTCGAGCTCGAGGTCGACCTGGCGCGCCCCGGCGGCGGCTACGTAACCACCGCCGTGAGCGCCTTCCGGCTGCAGGACCGCCGCACCGTGCTGCTGTGCCGCGCGGCCAACGCCGGCGCCGAGCCCGCCCAGCTGCCGCCCACGCGCGACGAGCGCCGCGCCGCCGCCATCCTCGAGAGCTCGCGCGACGTGTTCGTGGTGGTCGACGACCACGGCTGCCTCTCCTACGTGTCGCCCAGCGCCTCCGCCTGGGGCCTCGACCGCGCCGACGTCACCGAGGGCGACCTATGGCGCGCCATGCACCCGCGCGACCGCGACGCGGCCATGTCGGCGCTGGCCCCGCTGCGGGGGCGCGGCAACCGCCCGGCGGCGCCGTCGCGCAGCGTGACCCTCACCAGCCGCTTCCGCTACGGCGGCGCCTGGCGCTGGTTCGAGCTGACGGCCACCGACATGTCCGACGACGCCGACGTGCGCGGCCTGCTGGTGCAGGCCCGCGAGGTCAGCGAGCGCATGCGCAGCACCCGCGAGCTGCGCGCCAACGAGGCGTACTTCCGCACCCTGTTCGAGCGCAGCCAGGAGGGCGTGATGCTGATCGGGCGCAACCGCCGGCTGGTGCGCCTGGGCGGCGCGGCGGCGCGGCTGCTGGGGCTGCGGGAGGGCGCGGCGGGCCCCGGCGACGGCCTCGGGCAGCTGCACCCCAACGACCGCGACGCGCTCGAGGAGGCCCTCGACCTGATCGAGGCGCGCGCCGGCGCCACCGAGGCGATCCGCTTCCGCCACCAGGCGCCCGATGGCAACTACGTGTGGCTGGAGGGCACCCTCACCAACCTGCTGCACGACCCCAACGTGCGCGCCTTCCTGCTGAACTTCCGCGAGGGGGGCGAGCGCGTCGAGGCGCTCGGCAAGATCCGCAACCTCAACGACGAGCTCAGGCGCCGGGTGGCGCACCTGCAGTCGCTGCGGCGCATCGACATGGCCATCAACAACTCCGTCGACATGCGCCTGGTCATCGACATCTTCATGGTGCAGCTCATCCAGGACCTCGACGTCGACGCCGTGGCGGTGCTGCTGTACGAGCCGGTGCTGCACGTGCTGAGGCCCATGATGGGGCGCGGCTTCGACGTAGAGCTGCGCCAGCGCGCGGTGCAGCGCCTGGGCGAGGGGCCGGCGGGGCGCGCGGCCATCGAGCAGCGCTCGGTGTTCATCCCCGACCTCAACGCCGAGGACGGCTGGGGCGTGGCGGTGGAGCCCGAGCACCAGACCGAGTACGTCAGCTACATGGCGGTGCCGATGGTGGCGAAAGGCCAGCTGCAGGGCGTCATCGAGCTCTACTCGCGCGAGGCGCTGGAGGCCACCGACGAGTGGCTGGAGTTCCTCGAGACGTACGCCGACCAGGGCGCCATCGCCATCGAGAACTCGCAGCTGCTGCGCTCGCTGGAGCGCAGCAACGTCGAGCTGCAGCGCGCCTACGACCGCACCATCGAGGGCTGGGCGAACGCCCTCGACCTGAAGGACGAGGAGACCGCCGGCCACAGCAAGCGCGTGACGGAGATGACCGTGCGCCTGGCGCGCCACCTGGGCGTGCCGCCCGACGAGGTGGTGCACATCCAGCGGGGCGCGCTGCTGCACGACATCGGCAAGATGGGCATCCCCGACCACATCCTGCTGAAGAAGGGGCCGCTGACGCCGGAGGAGTTCGAGGTGATG
>JAAYYF010000045.1 GCA_012515535.1 Deinococcales bacterium | reverse complement strand
CAGCAGGAGGAGCTGCCGGACGGGCTCTGGTTCCTCACGTCGCGGAGCTCCGAGAAGGCGCGCGAGGTGGCGCAGGAGCGGGACGTCAACCTCGCCTACGCCGACCCGGGCAAGAACGTCTACGTGTCGGTGGCGGGCCGCGCGCGGCTGGTCGACGACCGGGCCAAGGCGCGCGAGCTGTGGAACCGCATGAACGAGGCGTTCTTCGAGGGCGGCCCCGACGACCCCGACCTGGTGCTGCTGCACGTGGAGCCCACCTCGGCCGAGTACTGGGAGGGCCCCTCGGGCAAGGTGCGCCAGCTGTTCGCCGTGGCGCGCACCCTGCTCACCGGCGACCACCAGGACATGGGCGAGAACGAGGAGATCGAGCTCTGACGCGCCTCGGGGCGTGAGCCTGGCCGGCCTGGCTCGCTGCTAGGCGGAGGATCGGCTCAGCCGGGCGCTCGTAGGTCGCGCGCAGGTAGGCGAGCAGCTCCTCGTCGTTCACCCCACCTCGAGGCGCCGGCGGCTGCCGGGGCCCACGAGGCGAGCTGCTGGAGCGGCTCGTCGAGGCGCTTGCCGGTCAGCGCCTCGACGTCGGCGATCTGGCTCGCCTTGGCCTTCTCCAGCGCGTCCGCCATGCTCCCCTCCCCGCGCCTCAGGCGCCCTCGACGACGCGCCGTATGGCGTCCTCGAAGCGCGCCAGGTCGCCGTGGAACCGGATGGCGCGCTCCTGCTCGTCGGTGATGGGGCCCACGATGACGCGTGAGCTGCGCAGCACGGCGCCGTCGGCGGTGGGCTCGAGGCTGTTGGTGGTGTCCATGATCGTGCCCGCGTGCAGGCGGCTGCGCACGGCGTAGCGGTACGGCGGGTCCCACTCCAGCACCTGGCCGTAGAGGTGGCCGCGGCCGTCGCCCCAGTCCTCGTACTGCAGGCCGCCCACGCGGTGCTCGAACACGATGCGCTTCACGCGGTTCTCGCCGTAGGTGTGGGGGAACCAGCGCAGGATCTCCTCGGGCTCGGTCATGGCGCGGAACACGCGCTCGGGGGTGGCCGCGAAGCGCAGCTCGTTCTCGAGCCTCAGGACCCGCGGGGTCTCGGTGGTCCTCTCGTCCTGCATCGTTCCCTCCGTCCGTAGATGTCGCCCCAGCGCCGTCAGCTCGGCGGCGAGGTCGTCGGCGTAGCGGTGCACCCAGCGCTCGTAGAACGAGCGCAGCGCCGCGGCGTTCAGGTGGTTGTAGCGGTGACGGCCCCGGCGCTCCGCCAGCACTAGGCCGGCGTCGGTGAGCACCTCCAGGTGCTGCATCACCGCGAAGCGCGACAGGTCGGGCAGCACCGCCGCGAGCTCGCCGGTGGTGCGCGGTACCAGGGCCGGGTCGGCGCCCACGTGGGCGCCGACCCGCTCGCCTCACGAGCCGGGGGTCAGTTCGCTCCGGGTCGCGCCGAACGCGCGCCACGGTCGCCCGCTCGCCAGCCGCGCGAGCTCCTCGCCCCAGGCCGCGGCGCGCGCGAGCTCGCCGGGGGCCAGCGGGCCCGTCATGCCCTGCACGCGGAAGCGCCCCTGCGGCGCCACGAGATCGCAGCCCAGGCGCGTGAGGCCGGTCTCGATGCCGCGGCCCGCGCCGCCGATGACGCTCAGCCAGGCGGGCTTCTCTGCCAGGGTGCTGAACGCCGACGCCGGCAGGCCGGGCTGCGGACCGAGGCGCGCGAGCCACTCGCGCACGCCGCGCTCCGCGCCCACCCCCGGGCCCGTGCCGTGCTTGGCGGCGTCGGCTCGCGTGCTGGGGCGCGGCATCCCGAAGGCGTGGGTGGGGGCGCCGACCACGAGCAGTTCGACGTCGTCGAGCGTCGGCGGCGCGGCGCCCGCTTCCACCAGGCGAACCTCGAGCGTGCGCGCGAGCCCCTCGGCGACGGCCGTCGCCACCGCGCGGGTGTTGCCGAACATCGACTCGTAGACCACCAGAGCGCGTGTCATGGCGCACCCCTTCCGCCGGTCGGTCCGCCGCCTCCGTGCGGCCGGCGGGGTCCTGCCGCCCGCGCCGCCTACGCCGGACCGCCTTGGTGCCACGATGCGCCCCGGAACCCGTCGCCGCCAGAGCCACGCGTCCCTTGCACCGCCTGGCAGGCGTCAGCTCAGGTAGCCCTCCGCCAGCGCCACCCAGTAGGCGGCCCCCTTGGTGAGGATGCGGCGGTCGAAGGTGTACTCGGGGTGGTGGACCATGGGCGTGGCGCCGTTGCCGAGGAAGCAGTAGGTGCCCGGGCGCTTCTGCAGCATGAAGGCGAAGTCCTCGGAGCTCAGGTAGGTGGGGCCGGGGTAGACGACCTGCTCGTCGCCGAACGCCTCGCGCGCGATCTCGTAGGCCTTGCGCGTGTGCTCCGCGTCGTTGGTGAGCACCGCGCCCGGCACGCCCTCGCGGATCTCGAAGGTGCAGCCGAAGCCCTCGGCGGTGGCCTGGGTCAGCTGCCGCACGCGGCCCAGCACGAGCTCGCGGTCGGCCGCGGTGGTGGTGCGGATCGACAGCCGGAGCACGGCCTCGTTGGCCACCACGTTGCCCGCGTTGCCCGCCAGGAAGGCGCCCACCGTGACCACCGCGCGGTGGGCGGGCGCCACGTTGCGCGCCACCACGCTCTGCAGCGCCATCACCAGAGAGGAGCCGGCGACCACCGGGTCGATGCCTTGCTCGGGCATGGCGCCGTGGCTGCCCTTGCCGGTCAGCTGGATCTCCCAGTTGTCGACCGCCGCCATCACGTCGCCGGCGGTGAAGTAGAGCTTGCCCAGCTCCAGGCCAGGGAGGTTGTGCATGCCGAACACGGCGTCCACGGGGAAGCGCTCGAAGAGGCCGTCCTGGATCATGGCCGGCCCGCCCTCCATCGTCTCCTCGCCCGGCTGGAAGATGAGCCGCAGCGTGCCCTCGAACCGCTTGGTCTCGGCCAGGTGCTTGCCGGCCGCCAGCAGCATGGCGGTGTGGCCGTCGTGGCCGCACAGGTGCGCCACGCCCTCCACCGCGCTGCGGTAGGGCAGGTCGTTGACCTCCTGGATGGGCAAAGCGTCGAAGTCGGCGCGCAGGCCGATGGCCTTGTCGCCGTCACCGACCTTCAGCGTGGCGACCACGCCGTGCTCGCCCACGCCCGTGGCGACCTCGTAGCCCCACGGCTCCAGCGTCTCGGCGATGAAGCGCGCCGTCTCCGCCTCCTGCATCGACAGCTCGGGGTTGCGATGCATGTGCTCGAACCAGCCCTCGATCTGTTCGCGGTCGGCCTCCAGGGCCTCGATCACGTCGTCCACTTGGGTAGCTCCTTCCGCTGCGGAAGCGCGCTAGATGGGCGTCAGCCGGCGTCGGCGTCGGCCGGCAGCTCGCCCGGCCCCGCGGCCACCGCCGCCTTGGTCTTGGGGACCGTGAGCATGACCGACACGATCGCGGCCACGGCCATCAGCAGGTTCACGGCGAAGGCCACGAAGGCGGCCTCGCGCACCGCGACGTTGTCCTGGCGGCCCAGGTAGGCGATGACGCCGTCGAGCCACTGCACGCCGCCATCGGCGCCGGCGATGCCGGTGAACACCGTGGCGGAGATGGCCACCCCGAACGAGGCGCCCAGCGACGACGCCATCTTGTAGATGCCCGAGCCGCTGCCGGCCTGGTCCTCGGGCAAGGCCGACAGCGCGGCGTCGGTCGAGGGGGTGGCGTAGAAGCCCAGCCCCAGACCGAAGAGCGAGAACGCCACGATCACCAGGATCGAGTAGGTGCTGAGCAGCGTGTTGGTGCCCATCAGCAGCACGATGGCGGCGGCCACGATCAGGCCGCCCCAGATCATGGGCTGCCGCGGGCCGAAGCGCTGCAGCAGCTTCTCGCCCACGCGGATGAACGCCACGATGGCGATGGCGTAGCCCACCGTGAGCAGGCCCGCCTGCTGCGCCGTGAGGTCGCCGCCGAGCTGCACCAGCGACATCGCCACGATCAGGATGCCGGCGGTGCCGTTCAGCAGGAAGTTCGACAGGGTGGCGCCGGTGTAGGTCATGTTCCTGAACAGCCCGAAGTCGACGAAGCCGTTCGGGTTGCCGCTCTCGACGCGGAAGAACAGCACCGCGAACACGATGCTGGCCGCCAGGATGCCGAGGGTGGTGGGGCTCGTCCAGCCGAAGTTGCCGCCCTGGGTGGCCACGATCTGCAGGCCCACCATCATGGCCATGAACGTGAGCACGCCGGCGGTGTCGAAGCGGTAGCCCTCGCGCGCCTCGGCCTTGCTCTCGGGCGTGCCGCGCACCATCAGCATGCCGATCAGGGAGATGGCGGCGGCGGCGAAGAAGATCCAGCGCCAGCCGACGTTCTGCGCCATGAAGCCGCCGAACAGCGCCGCGAAGCCCGAGCCGCCCCACGAGCCCATCGACCAGAGGCTGACAGCGCGCTGGCGGGAGGCGCCGTCCCAGTACGCCTTGATGAGCGCCAGGCTGGCCGGCATGATGAACGCCCCCGACAGGCCTTGCAGGATGCGCCCGCCCATCAGGAACGCCTCGGCGAGGCCGCCGGCCGGCGCGAGGCCGATCAGCAGCGAGCCGGCGATGCTCAGGACGAAGCCCCACTGCACCATCCGCACGCGGCCCACGCGGTCGGCGAGGCCCCCGATCACGACGATGAAGATGCCGGAGAAGAGCGCCGTGATCGACACGGCGATGTTCATCACGCTGGTGGCGACGCCCAGGTCGTCGGCCATCACCGGCGCGATGTTGAGGGTGGTCTGGGCGAAGAGCCAGAAGGCCAGCACCCCCAGGATCATCCCGAAGAGAACACGGTCGTTCCCGACGAAGCCGCGGTTCGTTGAACGCACTGATGCCGTCGACACGCTCCACCACCCTTGGCGCCTGGTTACGGCGAGGTCGGACCGTCGCGAACCTGAAGGGGCGACCGCGGCGCGGCCAGGCGAGATCGTTGTTCGCTCTGCTACGAGACTGTAGTAACTCAGGTCTCGGGTGTCGATACACGTTGAGGCGCGCGGACGCCTTCTGGGCGTCCGCGCGCTGGCCGATGCCGGGCCGACGGACGGCGGCGCCGTCCGGGGCTGGTGGGTCAGATGCGCCGGTACATCTCGCGCTCGCGCATGACCTCGTCGCGCGTGAGCGGGGCGGCGTCGTCGCGGAAGTCGCGCCAGCCGCCCTCCTCCCAGCGGCGGGAGCGCTCGTCGAGGTCGATGGGGTCGTGGGCACGGAGGATGCGGTAGGCCGCGTCGGTGTTCTCGCCACGGTCGGCGTGGAACAGCAGCAGCGTGCCGCCGCGACGCACGCCCTCAGCGTACTTGCGGGCGCTCTCCTTGGGCAGGCCGGCGCTCACCAGCCCGCCCAGCAGGCCGCCAGCCACGGCGCCGGCCCCGGCGCCGACCAGGCCTGCCACGATCGGCCCCGCTGCCAGGGCGGGCCCGATGCCCGGGATGGCCAGGAGGCCGAGGCCCGCCAGCACGCCGCCCGTGCCACCCAGCAGCGCGCCGATGCCGCCGCCCGCCGCGGCGCCCTCGCCGGCCGTGGTGTTGTCCTTCTCGCCGGCGATGTACTTGCCCTCGTCGTCGAAGTACTGGCGGTACTCGCCCGCCACGTCGTTGGCGATCAGGTTCATGTCCTCGCGGTCGTAGCCGGCCGCGACCAGGTCCTCCAGCGCGGCGACCGCCTGCTGCGTCGTGTCGAAGAGCGCTGCGACCACCTCATGGTTGCTACCGTTCCGGTTCTCCATCTCGTGCCTCCTTCCGCCGGGCCCCGAGGTCCCGGCCGTGCTCACTGTGCTCGCGTGGCGTCGGTGGCGGCGCCCGCGCCGTTGGGCAGCACCAGCACGTCGAGGGGCGCGCCCTCGAAGGTGGTGCCGGTGATGAACAGGGTGGCGTCCGTCGGCAGCGGCAGCTGACCGCTCAGGTCGACGGCCACCACCTCGCTGCCGGCCGCCGTGACCTGCAGCGCCGTCAGGCCCTCGACGAGGTCGGTGGGGCCCACCGCGTCGCCGAAGGAGATGCCGTCGGCGAGCACGTGCCGTTCGCCGGCCGCGTCGATGGCCACCACGTCGAAGGCGGGCGAGCCCGGCGCGGCGTTCACGACGCGCACACGGTTGCCCGTGGCGTCGTCGCGCACCTCGTCCTGGTAGGTGACGGCGCGGAGCGCGAGCGCGTCGCGGTCACCGCCGCCGCCGAAGAGGTCGCGCAGCCAGGCGCCGAAGCCCTCGCCCTCCGCCTCGGCCTCCGCGGCGTCGTCGCCCGGCACCTGCAGGCCGCTGATCGTGACGGTGTAGTGGTCGCCGGCGCGGAACGTCTCGGTGGGCGGGTCGAAGAGCGCGTCCTGGCTGCCGGTCAGCGTGGCGTTCACCAGGTAGCTGCCGGGCGTGACCGCCTGGTAGTCGGGCGCCGCGGCGTACTCGAGGCCGGCCAGCTCGACCGGCGCCAGGCCCTCCTCGGTGGGGGTGAGCACCACGTCGACGCTTGTGGCCGGCGAGAGCTGCACCACGCGCACGAAGGCCGTGTCCGGCTGCTGGTCGGCGGCGGGCGGGGTGGCGGGGACGACCGGGGCCGGGGCGCCGGCGTCGTCGGCCGTGTCGTCGGCGGCGCCTTCGGCCGCGT
>JAAYYF010000044.1 GCA_012515535.1 Deinococcales bacterium | reverse complement strand
CCTGCTGCAGGCGGGCCTCGACGTCACGCCTGTCATCACCCACACCTTCGCCGCCGACGACTACCAGAGCGCCTTCGACGCGATGCGCTCGGGCCGCTGCGGCAAGGTGATACTCGACTGGAGCTGAAGGTGGCCGGGTGCCACACTGGTCGGGAAGGTCGTAAGGAGGACCCCATGCTGAACTTGACCCCGCTACGCCGTAAGGCGCGCTCGACCCTCGCCGTCGCCGCCGCCGCCCTGCTCGGGCTGGCCGCCGCCCACGCCCACCTCGACGCGAGCGACCCGGCCGACCGCGCGGTCGTGACCGAGCCGCTCACCGAGCTGACCCTCACCTTCACGGAGCCCGTCGAGGCCGAGTTCAGCCGTTTCGAGCTCGTGCGCCTCGACGTCGAGACCAGCCCCGACGGCTACGCCACGGGCGGCGCCGCCTGGGCGCTGCTCGACGAGGCGGCCAAGGCCGCGCACGACGAGCTCGTGGCGCAGGGCACCGCGCCGCGCGCGGCCGGCGACGACGCGCCGTACACCCTCACCGTGCAGACCACGGGCGCGTCCGACGAGGTGGTGCTCACCGTCGAGGGCGAGCTGCCCGCCGGCGACTACATCCTGTTCTTCAACGCCCTCTCCGTCGACACCCACACCACCTCCGGCTACGTGCTGTTCAGCTACCAGCCGGAGTACTAGCGGGTAGGCGAGCGAGCAGAGAGGGCCGGGAGCGCGCTGAACCTGGAGGCCGCCGCCGTCAAGGCGCTGCTCTACCTGGGGGCGATGGCGCTGGTGGGCGGCGCCGCCACCGCGCGGCTGGTGGCCCCCGGCCACGTGGCCGCGCGCGGCGCGCGCCTGGTGCGCGTCGGGCTGGTGGCGGGCGCCGCGCTGCTGATGGGCGCGGCGCTGCTCGAGGTGGCCGTGACCCTGAAGGCGGTGCTGGGGCGCCTGGAGCCAGAGCTCTACCGCCGCTACCTGGGCGCCACGCGCCACGGCGAGATGGCGCGCCTGCGGCTGGCGGTGGCGCCCGCCGCGGCCGCCGTGGGGGTGCTGCTGACCCTGCCGCGCGCGAGACTCTGGCCGCGCGCCGCGCGCGGGGTGGGCGACGCGCTGCTGGCCGCGCTCTGCCTGGCGCTGCTCTACACCTTCGGCCTGCTGAGCCACGCCGCCGCCATGGGCGGCGCCGCGCCGCTGTGGGCCGACCTGGTGCACCTGGTGGCCGCCGCGGCGTGGGCTGGGCCGGTGGTCTACCTGGCGCTGCTGGGCCTCGGACCCCGGGCCGCGCCCGCGAGCGGCGGCGCTCCCGCCCGCGCCGCCACCGCGGCGCAGCGCGCCGTCGCGCGCGTCTCGCGCATCGGGACGGTGGCGGTGGCCGTGCTGCTCCTGACGGGCGCCTTCAACGCCCTGACGCACGCCTCGGAGCCGGCCGTGTTCGCCACCTCGGCCTACGGCCGCTCGCTGTGGCTCAAGCTGGCGCTCTTCGCGCTGGTGCTGGTGGTGGCCGCCGGCAACGCCTTCGCCTGGCTGCCGCGCTTCCTGCGCACGCACGACCCGCGGCCGCTGCTGCGCTCGATGCGCCTCGAGGCCGCGCTGCTCGTGGCCCTGTTCGTCGTCACCGGCTTCCTGACCACCGCCGCGCTGCCGCACGGCGCCGACGCCAGCACCGACGCGCTGGAGAACCTGCGGCGCAGCCTGGCGGCGCTGGGCTTCTGAGGCCGGCCTACATCGACAGGTAGGCGGCGCGCACCTCGGGGTCGCCGAGCAGGGCCGCGCCCGAGCCCGCCTTCACCACCTCGCCGTTCTCGAGCACGTAGGCGCGGTCGGAGATGCGCAGCGACTGCTGCACGTTCTGCTCGACCAGCACCACCGTCACGCCGCGCGCGCGGATCTCCTGCAGCGCCGCGAACACGGTACGCACCAGCGCCGGCGCCAGGCCCAGCGACGGCTCGTCGACGAGCAGCAGCTTCGGGTCGCTCATCAGCGCGCGGCCGATGGCGAGCATCTGGCGCTCGCCGCCCGACAGGGTGCCGGCCAGCTGCGGGGCGCGCTCGGCCAGGCGCGGGAAGAGCCCGTAGACGAACTCGCGGTTGCGCGCGGCGCTGGCGCGCGCGTGCGGCAGGTACTCGGCGCCGCTCTCGAGGTTCTCCCGGACGGTCATCAGGGGGAAGAGCTGGCGCCCCTCGGGCACGTGCCCCACCTGCGAGCGCACGATGCGCGCCGGCGACAGGCCCGCCAGGCGCCGGGCGCCGAACGCCGTGACGCTGCCGGCGCGCACCGGCACCAGGCCGCTGATGGCGCGCAGCAGGGTGGTCTTGCCGGCACCGTTGGCGCCGATGATGGTCACCAGCTCGCCCTCGTCGACGTGCAGGTCCACGTCCCACAGCACGGTGATCTTGCCGTAGCCCGCCCGCAGGCCCTCGACCCTGAGGGCGCTGCCCGCGCCGCGTCCGGAGCCGCTCATGCTTCCTCCTCGGCGCCGAGGTACGCCTCCACCACCCGCGGGTCGGCGGTCACCTCGGCGTAGCTGCCGTGCGCCAGCTCGGCGCCGTGGTCCATCACCAGCACGCGGTCGGCGAGGTCGCGCACCACCGGCATGACGTGCTCGATGAAGACGATGGTCACGCCCTCGTCGCGCACGCTGCGCACCAGCTCGACGGCCGCGCGCGCCTCGGCCGGGCGCAGGCCCGCCATCACCTCGTCGAGCAGCAGCACGCGCGGCCGCGTGGCCAGCGCACGGGCGATCTCGAGGCGCTTCTCCTGCAGCAGGTTGAGGTCCTCGACGGGGGCGTCGGCCAGCGGCGCGAGGCCGGAGCGCTCGAGCGCCGCCTCCGCGCGCCGCCGCGCCTCGGCGCCGCTCACGCCGCGCGAGCCGAACTGGGCGCCCACCAGCACGTTCTCGGCCACGGTCATCTCGGGGAACGGCTGCACCACCTGGAAGGCGCGGCCCAGGCCGCGGTGGCAGCGCTCGTAGGTGGGCAGGCGCGTGACGTCGGCGCCGTCCAGCGTCACGCTGCCGCCGGTGGGGGTCAGCAGGCCCGACACCAGGTTGAGGGTGGTGGTCTTGCCGGCGCCGTTGGGGCCGATGATGGCGAAGATCTCGCCCTCGTGGACGTCGAACGACACGTCCGACACGGCCGTGAGGCCGCCGAAGCGCTTGGTGAGGCCGCTCACGCGGAGGATGGGGGTGGTCACGGCTTCGCCTCCGTGGAAGCCGAGGGTGGGTCGCCGCTGGGCAGCGGCGTGCCGTCGAGGGTGCCGGTGGTGGCACCGGCGCCCCTCGAGCCGCGGCCCGTCAGGCGCCGGCCGATGCCCGTGAGGAGCCCGACCAGGCCGCGCGGCATGAACAGGATCGAGGCCACCAGGACGATGCCGTAGCCGATCAGGTAGCCCTCGGAGAAGGTCCGCTTCAGGGTCTCCTCGAGCGCGGCCAGCACGCCGGCGCCGAGGATGGGGCCCACGGTGGTGTAGAGGCCGCCGAAGATGGGGGTCACGAGCGCGAGCACGGTGGTGTGCACCGCGAAGGAGCCGTCGGGGCTGACGCTGCCGAGGCGGTGGGCCTCCACCGCGCCGAGCAGGCCGGCCACGAAGCTCGACACCGCGAAGGCGACGAGCTTGGTGCGCGCGGGGTTCACCCCCATCACGCCCGCCACCTCCTCGTTGGTGCGGATGGCGGTGAACGCCGAGCGCAGCCGCGAGCGCTGCAGGGCGATCGAGATCGCCACCGCCAGCACCAGGAGCCCCAGGTAGACCCAGAAGTAGCCCTGGTTGCGCAGGAAGGCCACCTCCCAGCGCTCCATCTGCCCGGCCACGAAGGTGGGGCGGAACAGCGGCGGCACGTTGATGCCGGGCGCGCCGCCCGCGATGTGGGCGGGCAGCTTCTGCACCACGGTGCGCAGCACCTCGGTGAAGGCCAGCGTGGCGATGGCGAAGTAGATGCCGTAGAGGCGCAGGGTGGCGGCCCCCAGCACCAGCGCCAGCAGCGCCGCCAGCACGCCGCCCAGCGGGATGCCGAGCCACACGGGCACCTCGGCGAAGCGCAGCAGCACGGCGGCGGAGTAGGCGCCCACGCCGGTGAAGGCGGCGTGCGCCAGGGAGAGCTGCCCGGTGCGGGCCAGCATGTCCCAGGAGAGCGCCAGCACCCCCAGCAGCAGGGCGTTGGTGGCCAGCGTCAGGTAGCTGACGGCCGAGCGGCCGAAGAGCTCGCGCAGCGCCGCGGGCAGCAGGGCCAGCAGGCCGCCCAGCGCCAGCGCCACGAGCAGGTCGCGTAGGAGCCGGTTCACGTCAGGCCACCTTCCGCGAGCGCCAGATGAGCACCAGGAAGATGATGGCGAAGAACACGGCGTTGCGCAGCGCGTCGCCGCCCGGCACCATGGTGGCCACGATCGACTCGGCCACCGCCACCAGCAGCGAGGCGCCCACGATGCCGCGCACGTTGCCGAGGCCCGCCAGCACCACGATGGCGAACGCCTTGAGGGTGAAGGCCAGCCCCACGGTGGGGGTGGGCGACTGGATGACGGCGATCATCACCCCGCCCATGCCGGCCAGCAGCGCCGAGAGCGCGAACGCCACCAGGTAGACGCGGTTCACCTCGAGGCCCACCAGCCCGGCCCCCACGCGGTTCTGCGCCACGGCGCGCATGGCGCGGCCCAGCGGGGTGCGGGCGAGCGTCCAGTAGAGCGCCGCCACCAGCGCCACCGAGATGACGAACGAGCCCAGGGGCACCATGCCGACGCTGACGCCGCCCAGCTGGTAGCCGATGGAGCGGTAGGGCACGTTGGCGATCGAGCGCGGGTCGCCGCCCCAGATCACCAGCGCCAGGTTCTGCAGGATGATGCCGACGCCGAACGTCAGCAGCATCTGGTTGAGCTCGGGCGCCTTGAGCACGAAGCGGATGGTCGAGAGATAGATGACCCCGCCGATGACGGCCAGCGCCGGCGCCACGATCAGCAGCGACAGCAGGGGGTCGAAGCCGAAGCTCACGAACAGCTGATAGGCGAGGAACGCGCCGACCATGAAGAACTCGCCGTGGGCGAAGTTGACGATGCCGATCACGCCGATGGCGAGCGCCAGCCCGACCGACACCAGGGCGTACAGCCCGGAGGCGAGCACGCCCGAGACGAGCGCTTGGGGGAGGAGAGATAGGTCCATGTTCGGCTGGTGGGCGTTCCCTTCGTCAGATAGCCGCGGCTGGCGCTACGCGCAGGCGGGCCGCGGGCGGGGGCGGGTGGGGGCGTTCAGGCACGCCCCCACCCGGTCATCGGACCTCAGTTGCAGCTGATGAGCGGCGCGGTGGCGCGCTCGACGGGCCACACGAGCTCGCGGACGCCGTTCTGGAACTGGAAGACGTTCCACATCTCGGCGCCGAAGCCCTGGTGCTTGGCCTGCACCGAGGGGCCGAAGCCCCACTCGCCCATGGGCGAGCGGAAGGTGCCCTGCTCGAGGGCGGCGATCACGGCCGCCTGGTCGGTGGAGCCGGCGGCGTTGATGGCGTCGGCGTAGGCCCACAGCATGGCGTAGCCGATGGCCGCGAAGTAGTTGTCGGGCTGGCTGTTGTGCATGGCCACGTAGGCGTCGAGGAACTGCTTGGCCTCGGGGTTGGGCATGTTCGGCAGGAAGCCGATCAGGCCGGTGACGCACTGCGCCTCGGGCGCGGCGTCGAACTCGCTGGGCCAGCCCGGAGGGGCGCCGAAGATGTACTGCGGGCGGTAGCCCAGCTCGCGCACCTGGCTGGTGAGGGGCACCACGTCGGAGTCGTAGCCGATCCAGTAGAGCATCTCGGCGCCGGTGGCGGCGGCCTTGGAGATGGCGGCGCGGAAGTCGCCGGTGCCGCCCGACAGGGTCGACTTGAAGGCCTCGCGCAGGAGCACCTCCATGCCGGCCTCCTCGAGGAGCGCCTGGGCGCCCACGGCGCCGGGGCCGCCGAAGGCGGAGTCCTCGTGGAGCAGCGCCACGGTCTGCACGCCGGTGTAGGCCTGGAAGGCGGTCGAGGCCTCGGTGTTCTGGTAGTCCCAGGGGTGGACGTGGAAGAACCAGTCCTCCTGGCCGAGGAGCTCCTCGATGCCGTCGAAGCCGTCGATGCCGATGCCCGACACGGCGCCGCCGGTCCAGAGCACGACCGGCTGGAAGGTGCGGAACGGCTCGACCAGCGCCAGCGTCACGCCGGAGGAGTAGCCGCCGCCGATGAACTCGACGCCGTCCTCGGTCATGAGCTTCTCGAAGGCGGCCACGCCCGTGGCGGCGTCGGCCTTGGTGTCCTCGAGGACGATGGCGAGGGGCTGGCCGAGCACGCCGCCGGCCGCGTTGATCTCGGCGAGGGCGAGGTCGACGCCGGCCTTGAGCGCCTGGCCGGTGCCGGCGGCGCCGCCGGTGAGGGGGGCCAGGACGCCGATGGTGACGCCCTGGGCGAGGCCGAGCGAGAGGAGCGCGGCCGTTAGGACGATGACGATACGCTTCATGACTGTGTTGCCTCCTTGGAACTGGGGTTGCGGGTCGACGGGCGGACGGTGGCAGCGGGTCGCGCCGACGGCGGCGCGCCCGGGGAGAGGACCGGTGGGCGTCACATGGGCGTGACCCCGCGGGGCGCGGTCTCGGCGTCGCGCAGGAAGGGGGCCAGCAGCGCCGCCACCGCGGTGGCGTTCTCGATGGGGGCGGCGTGGCCCGCGCCGGGCACGAGGCGCACGCCGTCCGGGTCGCGCCCGAAGCGCGCGAGCACCTCGCGGTGCGCGCGCACGGGCGTCAGCACGTCGTCCTCGCCGACGGCCACCAGCAGCGGCAGCCCCAGGCGGGAGAGGGCGGGGCGCAGGTCGGGCTCGGCGTCGCCGCTGAGCAGCAGCCCCTCGATCAGGCCGCGCACCGCCGCCTGCGGCTGGCCGGCCGCCAGGGCGCGCGCCTCGGCGAGCGCCTCCGCGTTGGCCGCCAGGAAGTCGGGGCCCCACACCCACGGCAGCGCGGCGTCGAAGCGCGCGGCCGCGCCGCCCAGCTCGAGGGCGGTGAGCCAGGCGCGCACCGCCGCGCGCAGGCGCGCGTCGACGGCGGCGAAGGTGTCGAGCAGCGTCACGCTCGCCACCGCGCCGCGCAGCGCGCGCAGGCGCGCCTGCTCCTCGCGCGGCAGCCCGACGGCCAGCTCGGGGTCGGCGAGCCACGCCAGCAGCAGCTGCGCCACGTAGCCGCCGTTGGAGAGCGCCGCCACGTGCAGCGGCGCCAGCCCGCGGCCTGCCAGGTCGGCGAGCAGCGCCAGCAGGTCGCGCGCGTGGCGCTCGCGGCGGTAGGGGCCCGCGGGGGCGTCGGACGCCCCCTGGCCGCGCATGTCGTAGCGCACCACGCTGCGCTCGGGCTCGAGGAGGCGCGCCAGGGCGTTCCACGAGCCGGTGGTCATGGTGAGGCCGTTGACCAGCAGCAGCGGCCGGCGCCCCGCGGGGGCGTCGCGGCGCTTCGCCTCCACGTGCAGCGTCGCGCCGTCGTCGACGGCCAGGCGCCAGGCGCGCTCGCTCACGCCTCGCTCCGTTCGAAGGCGCGCCTCAGCTCGGTCTTGAGGACCTTGCCGGCGCCGCTCTTGGGCAGGGCGTCGAGCAGGCGGATCTGCTTGGGCACCTTGTAGTTCGCCAGGCGCCCGCGCAGGAAGCCGCGCAGCTCCTCTTCCGTCAGGCTGGCGCCGGGGTGGAGGCGCACGGCGGCCAGGCCGACCTCGCCCCAGCGCTCGTCGGGCACGCCCAGCACGGCGCACTCGGCCACCGCCGGGTGGTCGTAGATGGCGGCCTCGACCTCGCTGGGGAAGACGTTCTCGCCGCCCGACACGAACATCTCCTTGCGGCGCCCCACGATGCCGAAGAAGCCCTCCTCGTCGCGCACGGCCAGGTCGCCGGTCCAGAGCCAGCCGTCCCTCAGCACCAGCGCCGTCTCGTCGTCGCGCTCGAAGTAGCCCTGGAACACGTGGGGGCCGGCGAGGGTCAGCTCGCCGACCTCGCCGGGCGCGCACTCCGAGCCGTCCTCGCGGCGCACCACGGCGCGCGCGTGCAGCATCGGCTTGCCCACCGACCAGGGCCGCGCCTCGGCCTGGTCGAGGGTGATGGTGAAGCAGTTGACGCCCGCCTCGGAGAGGCCGTAGCCCTGCTTGAAGCGCACGCCGCGGCGCGCGAACGCGGCGCGCACGGGCTCGGGGCAGGCGGCGCCGCCCGAGATCGCCCAGCGCACGCTGCTCAGGTCGGCGTCCGCGAAGCGCTCGTGCTCGGCGAGCATGTGGAACATGGTCGGCACCAGGAACAGCGCCGTGGCGCGGTGCTCCTCCACCAGGCGCAGGTACTCGCCGGCCTCGAAGGCGGGCTGCAGCACCACCCGGGCGCCCAGGTGCAGCAGCGGCAGGGTGAACACGTTGACGGCGGCGTGGAAGGCGGGGGTGGCTTGGACCACGCAGTCGTCGGGCCGCAGGCCCCAGGAGAACACCGTGTTGACGGCGTTGTAGAACCCCTGGCGGTAGGGCAGCATGGCGCCCTTGGGCAGGCCGGTGGTGCCGCCCGTGAGCAGGACCATCTGGGTGTCCTCGGGGCCCACGCCCGGGTCGGGCAGGGGAGCGGCGGGGCTGGCGGCGAGCGCCGCCTCGTACCCCTCCAGCGCCAGGGACGCCGCGCCGGCGCCGCGGGCGGCGGCCGCGCCGCGCTCGGCGTTGGGCTCGTCGTGGAGCACCAGGCTGGGGCGCAGGTAGGCGCCGATGGCCTCCTGCTCCGGCAGCGCCAGGCGCGTGTTGAGCGGGGCGTAGACGAAGCCGAGCTTGGCGGTGGCCAGGATCAGGTCGAGGTGCGCCAAGTGGTTCTGGGCCACGATCGACACGCGGTCGCCGCGGCCCACGCCGCGCGCCGCCAGCAGGTTGGCCAGGCGCGTGGCGCGCTCGTTCAGCTCGGCGTAGGCGTACCAGCGCCCGGCGAAGCGGACGGCCGGGGCGTCGGGCGTCAGCTCGGCGCGGCGTTGGGCCAGGTCGAGGATCATCGCGCGGCCCCCGCGGCCACGGCGGCGGCCGCGCCCGCCTCCGCGCCCGCGCCGACCGCGCCCGACCAGCGCAGCGCCAGCGCGTTCCACACGTAGCCCACCCCGGCCGCCACCAGCACCGCCAGGTCGCCGTCCTGCAGCAGCCCGCGCTCGGCGGCGAGCAGCAGGGAGAGGAGCTGGTCGACCTGGCCCAGGTGGCCGTAGTCGCTGAGGTAGACCGAGCGCTCGGGCGGCAGGCCCAGCTGGTCGAGCAGGTAGTCGTGGGCGCTGCGCTTCATGTGGAGCATGGCCAGGTAGGCCACGTCCTCGGGGTTGGCGCCGGAGCGCGCCACCGCCTCGCGCACCACGCGCACGAACGTCGCCAGGCTCTTCTCCTCCAGGCGCGCCTTCATGCCGGCGGGGTCGGTGACCTGCAGGCGGTAGTCGGCGAGGTTGTCGGGCGTGAGCGGTGCCTTGGTGCCGCCCACCGGCACCAGCACGTCGAGCGAGAAGCTGCCGTCGGTGACGATGCTCGAGCCCAGCACCTCGTGGCCGCGGCCACGCTGCACCACGGCCGCGCCGCCGCCGGCGCCCAGGTTGTACATGAAGCGCACGCGCTCGTCGCCGAGGTCGATGAGGTCGGAGTTGCGGTAGCCGCCGGCCACCAGCACGGTGTTCACGCTGTCGTCGGCCACCAGCAGGTCGCGCGCCTGCTTGATCGCCAGCACGGCGGTGCCGCACTTCTGGCCCACGTCGTAGGCGTAGGCGCGGCGCGCGCCCAGGTCGTAGGCGAGCTTGATGCCCGCCGTCCACACCGGGTACTCCTTGTACTCCTCGGTGATGGAGACGACCACGTCGACGTCCTCGGGCCGCACGCCCGCCTGGGCCAGCGCCCGCTCGGCGGCCCACACGCCCATGGCGGTGGGGTGGTCGTCTTCGCCGGGCAGCACGCGCTGGGTGATGCCCATCTTCTCGCGCACCACCCACTCGGGCACGCCGCTGGCCGCGGCGAGGTCGGCGGCGCTGAGGCGCCCTTCGGGCACGTAGGCGCCCAGGCCGGTGACGCCCACGTACGGCCGTGCGCTCACCGCGCGCCCTCCGGCGCCAGGCCCGCGAACAGCAGCTCGTGGGTCGACGCGAGCACCGCCGGCGGCGGCGGGCTGTGCTCCCAGATGGCGTAGCGGAGCCCCAGGAAGTGAGCCACGCCCATCAGCGCCCAGGCCTGTGCCTCGGCGTCGCCGCGGCGGATCTCGCCCCGTTCCTGGGCCGCGGCGAGGCGCTCGGCGTAGGCGTCGGCCAGCGTCTGGTAGTACTCGCGGTAGATGCTCTCGTCCACGAACTGCGACTCCATCACCACGCGGTAGAGGTTCTGGTGCTCGAGCGCGAAGCGGATGAACGCCTCGAGCCCCGCCTTCTCGACCTCCACGCGGTGGGTGAGCCCGCGGGTGGCGGCCGACAGCGCGCGGCGCAGACGCCGGCCCATGTCGCGCACCAGCTCGCGCAGCACGTCGTCCTTGCTGGGGAAGTAGAGGTAGAAGGTGCCCTGCGCCACCCCGGCGCGGTTCACGATGCTGGCGATGGAGGTGCGGGCGAAGCCGTTCTCGCCGAACTCGGTCTCGGCGGCGTCGAGGATGCGCTGCCGCGTCGCTTCGCCGCGCGCGGTGGTGGGGCGTGGAAGGTCGCTCAAGCTCGCTCTCTCCGGCGCCGCGACGGCTCGGCCCGCGGCGCACATGACAGCTGATTCATCAGTCAGTTGACGGGAGCGTACGTTCGTTAGGCCGGCCTGTCAACGAGAGGCGGGGCGGGGTGGGTACACAGGCCGCCGCCGCGCGCGGCCGGCGCTGCGACGGCTACCCCGGGGATCCGCGCCGGGCGCGTCTATACTTCCTCCGAGACCGGCATGGCCTGGGTGCGACGCGCCCTGGCGCCCGCTCGCGACTCCGTCCCCTTCCGACGCCTCTGGCGCGGGCCGCCGACCCCGACGACGCTCGATCCCAGAAAGGGGGACGAATGTTCGAGATCCTGTTCCCTCTCACGGGCTCCTTCACCGACGCCAGCGCGCTGCCGCACGCGCTCGAGATGGCGCGCGTCACGGGCGCCAGGGTCCACCTGGTGCGGGTCCTGGAGAGCCGCCGCGCCAGCGACCGCCCCATCGACCCCGTCGACTGGCACATCAAGAAGCTCGAGGCCGAGGGGGCGCTGGCGGAGGCGGCCGCGCGCTTCGCCGAGGCCGGCGTGCCCGTCGAGGAGGTGCTCCTCGAGGGCAACCCCACCGAGCACCTGCTCCACTACGCGCACCGCACCGGCGCCGAGCTGATCGTGCTCGCCGGCGGCACCGGTCGCGGCACCATCGGCGCGCTGGGGGGCGAGCTGCTGTGGCGCTCCTACCTCACCACGCTGCTCGTGCGGCCGGTGCCGCTCGAGCCCGTGGCCGACGAGCCCGAGACTCGCGCGGCGTCGACCCGCGCCACCTTCGAGCGCGGCCGCGGCCTCGACACGCGGCCGGTGGACCAGGGGGCGTTCAGCGCCAGCACGCTGAGCGCCGCCCTCTCGCGCGTGACCGTCAGCCGCTGGCTCCCCGGCCGCGGCGGCGGCCGCGCGGCGGCCGCGCTGGTGCCGGCCGGCGCTCCGGCCCCCGGCACCGAGGCCACGCTCGCCCCCGGCGCCGAGGCCACGCCCGCGGGCGCCGCAGCCGGCGCCCCGGGGGACGCTCACGCCGGCGCGCCCGCCGGGGCGCCACCGCTCGGCAGCGCGGCCCCCACGAGCGTGGTGGGCGCGCCGTGGCCGCGCCCCACCCCGGGCGACGCGCCACGGGCGGCCGCGGACGTGCCCGGGGCGGGCGACGCGCCCGAGGAGCCGCCCGCCGAGGCCGCCCGCGCCCCGCGGGCGCGCCAGGGGGTGCGCTACGCCCGCATCGTCACCGCGCTCGACGGCTCGATGCGCGCCGAGTGCGTGCTGCCGTGGGTGCGGCGCCTGGCGCAGCAGCACGACGCCGAGGTGATCCTGGCGCACGTGGTCGTCGAGCCCGAGCTGCCGCGCCTCACGCCCCCCAGCGAGGAGGACGTGGCGCTGGCGCGGCGGCTGATGGAGCGCAACCGCGTGGCCGCCGCCGCCTACCTCGACGACGCCCGCAAGCGCCTCGGCATCGAGGCCTCCACGCGCCTCGTCGAGGGCGCCAAGGTGTCGGTCGCGCTCCACGACCTGGTGGACCGCGAGGCCGTCGACCTGATGGTGCTGAGCGCCCACGGCCACGGCGGCGAGCCGCGCTGGCCGTTCGGCGACGTGGCCACCAGCTTCATCGGCTACGGGCGCACGCCGCTGCTGCTCGTGCAGGACATGGCGCCGGGCGGGTTCCCGGCCGACGGCGGCGCCGACCGCTGGGGCGGCTGAGTGAGCGACAGCCCGGTGAGACCGACGGCGGGCGAGGAGCCGGACGAGGGCGCGCGGGGCGGCGGGGCGCCCGCGCCGGCCGGCTCCGAGCGCGCGCGGCGCGCGCTCGCGTGGGCCGAGGAGCAGCCGCTGGCGGGCGCGGCGCCGGCGCCGGCCGACGCCGCCGTCCTGGCGGGCCTGCGGCGCAACGCCCAGGCGCTGCAGGCGGCGCGCCGGTGGCTCAGCGCCGACAGCGAGGAGGAGCTGGCCGACAGCTACGCCACCGAGTGGTTCCTCGACAACCACTACCTGATCCGCGACGCGGCGCGGCAGGCGCTGCAGGACCTGCCACTCGCCTTCTACCGGCGGCTGCCGCGGCTGGCGGCCGGCGCGGCCTTCGAGGGCCTGCCGCGCGTCTACGCGCTGGCGCACCGCCTGGTGGAGGAGAGCGAGGCGCGCCTCGACCTGCGCGCCGTGGAGGAGCAGCTGGAGGCGTACCAGGAGCGCGCCCCGCTCACGATGGGCGAGCTGTGGGCGCTGCCGGCGCTGCTGCGGGTGGTGCTGCTCGAGCGCCTGACCGAGAGCGTCGAGCGCCTCACGGCCGCGCGCTTCGGCCCGGAAGCCGACCTGAGGGCGGTGCAGGCCTCCCCGCCGGCCGCGGGCCAGGCCGCCCCGGCGCCGCCGAGCCCGGCGCCCCCGCCCGGCTGGGTCGCCGGCCCCGTGGCCGTGAACGACGACGAGCAGGTGGCCAACTGCGTGGTGAGCCTGCGGGCGCTCAAGGTCCACGACTGGGAGCGCTTCTTCGAGCGCCTGAGCCTGGTCGAGCGCGTGCTGCGCGGCGACAGCACCGGCGACTACGCGCGCATGACCTTCGCCACCCGCGACCGCTACCGCAAGGTGGTGGAGCGCCTGGCGGCCGGCACGGGCGTGGCCGAGACGCGCGTCGCGGAGGAGGCGGTGGCGTTGGCGGCGGCGGCCGACGCCGCCTGGGTAGGCCCCGACGACGACAACAGCGCGCGCCGCCGCGCCCACGTCGGCTACTACCTGCTCGACGCCGGCCTGCCGCTGCTGCGCCGGCGGCTCGGCTACCGGCCCACGGCGGCCGAGCAGGCGCGCGAGTGGGTGTTCGCGCACCCCGCCCGCGTGTACCTGGGCGCGATCGGGCTGGTCACCTTCACCCTGCTGGCGCTGGCGCTGCGCCACGCCGCCTGGGGCGGCGCCAGCGTGCCGGGGCAGCTGCTGGTCCTGCTGGTGGTGCTGGTGCCGGCGCTCGGCATCGGCGTCGGGCTGGTGAACCTGCTGCTGGGCTACGCGCTGCGGCCGCGGCAGCTGCCCAAGCTCGACCTGAGCCAGGGGGTGCCCGAGCGCTACCGCACCGCCGTGGTGGTGCCGGCGCTGCTCGACAGCCCCGCGGGCGTCGACGAGCTGCTGGAGCAGCTCGAGCGCCACTACCTCGGCGACCCCGACCCGGAGCTGCTCTTCGCGCTGCTGACGGACTTCCCCGACGCCGCCACCGCCGAGGTGGCGGGCGACGAGGAGCTGCTGCGCCGCGCCATCGACGGCGTCGGGCGCCTCAACCAGCGGTACGGCGGCGGCCGCCGGCCGTTCTACCTCCTCCACCGCCAGCGCCTGTGGAACGAGAGCGAGGGGGCGTGGATGGGCTGGGAGCGCAAGCGCGGCAAGCTGGTGGAGCTCAACCGCCTGCTGCGCGGCGCGCGCGACACCAGCTACACGGTGCAGGTCGGCGACCTGACGCGGCTGCCCGGCGTGCGCTACGTGCTGACGCTCGACGCCGACACGCGCCTGCCGCCGGGCGCGGCGGCGCGGCTGATCGGCACCCTGGCCCACCCGCTGAACCGCGCCGAGTTCGACGCCGACGGGCGCGTGGTGGCGGGCTACTCGCTGCTGCAGCCGCGCACCGACATCCTGCCGGAGAGCGCCAACGCCACCCCCTTCAGCCGCCTCTTCGTGGGCGAGAACGGCCTCGACCTCTACACGCTGGCGGTCTCCGACGTCTACATGGACCTGTTCGGCGAGGGCATCTACGTGGGCAAGGGGCTCTACGCCGTCGACGACTTCGAGCGCGCGCTGGCCGGCAAGGTTCCCGAGAACAGCGTGCTGAGCCACGACCTGCTGGAAGGCGTCTACGGCCGCGTGGCGCTCGTGACCGACGTGGTGCTGTTCGAGGAGTACCCGCCCAACTACCTGGCGCAGGTGCTGCGCACGCAGCGCTGGGTACGCGGCGACTGGCAGCTGCTGCCGTGGCTGCGCGACGCGCTCACGGGGGGCGGCGAACGCGACGCCACCGGCCTCGGGGTGATGGGCGCCTGGAAGCTGTTCGACAACCTGCGGCGCAGCCTGCTGGCGCCGGCCGTGGTGCTGATGCTCGGGTGCGGCTGGCTGCTCTTCCCGGGGCTGCCGCTCGTGTGGACGCTGATGGCGCTGGGCGCGCTGCTGGTGCCGCTGCTGGGCAGCGCCGTCTCGACGCTCGTGCGGGCGCTGGCGCCCCGCCGCGGGGGGCCGGACGAGGCGCCCCGGCGGACCACCGTGGCGTGGCGCCCGCTCGTAGACGGGCTGCGGCGCTTCGTGATCACGCTGGCGTTCGTGCCCTTCGAGGCGGTCACGGTGCTGGAGAGCGTGGGCGTCACGCTCTACCGCCTCTACGTCTCGCGCCGCAAGCTGCTGGAGTGGCGCACGGCGGCGCAGGCGGCCCACGCGGTGGCGGGCCTCGACCTGCCCGGCATCGCGGCGCGCATGGCGCCGGCGCTGCTGCTGAGCCTGGGCGTGCTGGTGCTGGTGGTCGCGGGGCGGCCGGGGGCGCTGTGGCTGGCGCTGCCGGTGACGGGGCTGTGGCTGGCGGCGCCGGTGGTGGCGCACCGCACCGGGCGCCCGCTGGACGTGGCGCCGGAGGCGCTCGACGAGGCGCAGCGCCGCGCCGTGCACGGCCTGGCGCGCCGCACCTGGCTCTACTTCGAGCAGTTCGTGGGCCCGAACGACAACTGGCTCCCGCCCGACAACGTGCAGGGCGCCCCCAACCCGGTGACGGCGCATCGCACCTCGCCCACCAACATCGGCCTGCTGCTCCTCTCGACCCTGGCGGCCCACGACCTCGGCTACCTGGGGCTCGTCGACCTCTCGCTGCGGCTGCGCCAGACGCTCGAGGTGCTAGGGCGCATGGAGCGCTACCGCGGCCACCTGCTCAACTGGTACGACACGCGCACCCTGGCGCCGCTCGCCCCGCGCTACGTCTCGAGCGTCGACAGCGGCAACCTGCTCGGCAGCCTGGTGGCGGTGCGCGAGGGCTGCCTCGAGGTGCTGAGCGAGAGCGTGGCGCCGCGCCGCCGCTGGGGCGGCCTGACCGACACCATGGACGTGCTCGCCGACACGCTGCGCGACGCCCTGGGCGAGGAGGCCGAGCTGGTGGCGCACGTGGAGCGCATGCGCGCGCGGGTCACGGCGGTGGCCGAGCAGCCCGACGAGTGGCCGGCGCTCCTCGACCACCTGGCCGGCGACGCGATGCAGGAGCTCAAGCGCCTGCTGGTGGAGGCGTTCGAGGCCGGCGCCTTCGGCCCCGAGGAGCGCGGCGCCGTGCGCGCCTGGGCCGAGCGCGTGGGCTACAACGTGCGCGTCACGCAGCTGGAGTTCGACTTCCTGATGCCGTGGAGCCGCGCCTTCCTGAGCGCACGCGCCTGGGAGGACGCCCTGCCCGCGCCCGCGGCGCGCGTCATGGCCCAGCTGCGCGCCGCGCTGGCCACCACGCCCACGCTCAGGCAGCTGGAGCGGCGCTGCCGCCGCGCCATCGAGCTGCTGGCCGAGCTGAAGCGCGCGCTGGAGGGCGGCGAGCCCACCGGCGCCGAGGCGTGGTGCGACGAGCTGGCCAGCCGGCTGTCGTCCTGCGCCGGGGCGGCGCGCGGGCTGGTGGCCGCGTTCGAGGGGGTGGCCGCCATGGCCGACGCCGAGGTGGAGGGCGCCGACTTCACCTTCCTCTACGACCCCGACCGCGCCCTGCTGCACATCGGCTACGACGTCGACGCCGAGCGGCTCGACGACAACTACTACGACCTGCTGGCCTCGGAGGCGCGCCTCGCCAGCCTGATCGCGATCGCCAAGGGCGAGCTGCCGGTGAAGCACTGGCTCCACCTGGGGCGGCCGCTCACCGACGTGGGCGGGCGCGCCACGCTCCTCTCCTGGAGCGGCACCATGTTCGAGTACCTGATGCCCAACCTGCTCACGCGCCGCTACCCGGGCACGCTGCTCGAGCAGTCGTGCGCGGCCGCCGTCGAGGGGCACATCGCCTTCGCGCGGCGCCACGGGGTGCCGTGGGGCGTCAGCGAGTCGGCCTACGGGCGCGTGGACGCGGCCGGCACCTACCAGTACCGCGCCTTCGGGGTGCCCGAGCTGGGCCTCGACCGCGGCCAGGAGGGCGACCTGGTGGTGGCGCCCTACGCCTCGATGCTGGCGCTGCAGTACCGGCCCGCCGCGGTGCTCGAGAACCTGCGGCGCCTGGAGGGGCTGGGGGCGCTCGGGCCGTACGGGCTCTACGAGGCGCTCGACTTCACCCCGGCGCGCAAGCCGATCGGCCGCGACCACGTGCTGGTGCGCGCCTACATGGCCCACCACCAGGGGATGATCCTGGTGGCGCTGGCCAACGCCCTCACCGACGACGCCATGGTGCGCCGCTTCCACGCCGACCCGCGCGTGGCCACCGTCGAGCTGCTGCTGCAGGAGCGCGTGCCGGCGGTGGTGCCGCCGGCCGACACGCTGGAGCGCGAGCCGCCGCGCCCCAACCCCGTCGACCTGGGGGCGTTCGACCAGGCGTGGGCGGCGCCGGTCGAGAGCCCCTCGCCCCAAGCGCACCTGCTCTCCAACGGGCGCTACTCGGTGCTGATCACCGCCGCCGGCGCCGGCTACAGCGCCTGCGAGGAGACCGCCATCACGCGCTGGCGCCCCGACGGCACCCTCGAGGAGCACGGCACCTTCGTCTACCTCCACGACCTCGACGACGGCCGCCTCTGGTCGGCCACGCGCCAGCCGCTGGGACCGGCGGCCCTGGACGAGGCCGAGTTCGCACCGCACCAGGCCACCTTCACGCGCCAGGTCGACGAGCTGCTGAGCCGCCTCGAGGTGGCCGTCGCCGAGGACGACGCCGAGCTGCGGCGCCTCACGCTCGTCAACCAGAGCGACCGCCCGCGCCGCCTCAAGGTCACCAGCTACGCCGAGGTGGTGCTGGGCGACGCCGCCGGCGACCAGCGCCACCCGGCCTTCAGCAAGCTGTTCGTGGAGAGCGTCTACCTGCCCGAGCAGAACGCGCTGCTGTTCCGGCGCCGCCCGCGCTCCGCGGAGGAGGCGCCCGAGCACGCGGCCCACGCGCTGGTGCTGGACGCTGGGACGCCGCCGACCGGCGAGTTCGAGTCGGACCGCAAGGCGTTCCTGGGGCGGGGCCGGGGCGTGCGCGACGCGGCCGGGCCGCGCGGCACGCTCGGCGGCGGCGTCGGCGCCACCCTCGACCCCGTGATGGCGCTGGGCCAGACGCTCGAGCTGGCGCCCCACAGCCAGGCGACCCTGACCTTCGTGACCGCCTACGGCCACAGCCGCCGCGCCCTGGTGGCCACCATCGAGCGGCTGCAGCGCCCCGGCGCCGTGCAGCGCGAGCTGGAGCTGGCCCGCAACCGCAGCCGCCTCGAGCTGCGGCGGCGCCACGTCGACCCCGCCGACCTGCGCGACTACCAGCGCCTGCTGTCGGCGCTGCTCTACCCGGGGCCGACGTTGCGCGCCCCGCCCGAGGTGCTGGCCGCCAACCAGCTCGGGCAGCCGGGCCTGTGGGGCCACGGCATCTCGGGCGACTACCCCGTCCTGCTGGCGCGCGTCGACGAGCAGGAGGAGCTGCAGCTCGTGAGCGACCTGGTGCGCGCCCACGGCTACTGGCGCCGGCGCGGGGTGAAGGTCGACGTGGTGATCCTCAACGCCCGCGGCACCGGCTACAGCCAGGAGCTGCAGGGGCGGCTGCGCTGGCTGCTGAGCCGCACCGGCGGCGACGACTGGCTCGACGCCCGCGGCGGCATCTTCCTGCTGCGTGAGGACCAGCTGGCGCCGCAGGACCTGACGCTGCTGCGCAGCGTGGCGCGCGTGATCCTCGACGCCGACGCCGGCCCGCTGTCGCGCCAGCTCGACCGCCTGTGGCACGCGTCCGACCTGCTGCCGCCCCTGCGCGCCAGCGACCCCGACGCCGACCACGGCGCGGCGGCGCCGCCGGTGGCGCGGCCCGAGGGCCTGGCGTTCGACAACGGCTGGGGTGGCTTCGCCGACGGCGGCCGCGAGTACCAGGTCTACCTGCCGGGCGGTGCGCTGCCGCCGGCGCCGTGGGCGAACGTGGTGGCCAACGAGACGGTGGGCTTCCTCGCCACCGAGGGCGGCCTCGGTAGCAGCTGGGCGGTCAACAGCGGCGAGAACCGCCTGACGCCCTGGCACAACGACCCCGTGACCGACCCGCCGGCCGAGGTGGTCTACCTGCGCGACGAGGAGACGGCCGAGGTGTGGTCGGCCACGCCGCTGCCCTGCAACCTGGAGGCGCCCTGCCTGGTGCGCCACGGCGCTGGCTACACGGTGTGGGAGCACGCCAGCCGCGGCCTCGAGCACGAGCTCGAGGCGTTCGTGGCGGCCGACGACCCCGTGAAGCTCGTGCGCCTACGGCTCACCAACCGCACCGAGCGCGCGCGGCGCGTCACGGCCACCTACTTCGCGCCGTGGGTGCTGGGCGTGGACCACGCCACCACCCAGCTGCACGTGGTGCCCGGCTACGACGCGGTGCGCTGCGTGCTGCTGGCCGGCAACCGCTACAACGCCGAGTTCGGCGCCCTCGAGGCGTTCCTGGCCAGCAACAAGGCGCCGCACGGCGTGACCACCGACCGGCGCGAGTTCCTCGGGCGCCTGGGCAGCCTGGCGCGGCCGGCGGCCCTCGAGCGCGTCGGCCTGAGCGGCGCCGTGCGGGCGGGCGCCGACCCGTGCGCCGCGCTGCAGCTGCACCTCGACCTGCCGCCCGGCGGCGGCGAGGAGGTGCTGTTCGTGCTGGGGCAGGCCGAGGGGCGCGAGCGGGCGCTGGAGCTCGCCGACCGCTACCGCGACCTGGGGCGCCTGGCCGAGCACCGCGCGGCGGTGACCGAGAAGTGGGAGGCGCTCCTGGGCCAGGTGCAGGTGGAGACGCCCGACCCGGCGCTCGACCTGCTCACCAACCGCTGGCTGAACTACCAGACGCTCGCGGCGCGGCTCTGGGGCCGCAGCGCCTTCTACCAGTCGAGCGGCGCCTACGGCTTCCGCGACCAGCTGCAGGACGTGCTGGCGCTGCTGCACGTGGCGCCCGGGCTGGCGCGCGCGCAGGTGCTGCGCGCCGCCGCCCACCAGTTCGAGGAGGGCGACGTGCTGCACTGGTGGCACCCGCCGAGCGGCCGCGGGGTGCGCACGCGCATCTCCGACGACCTGCTGTGGCTGCCGTACGTCACGGCGCGCTACGTGGAGGCCACCGGCGACGAGGGGGTGCTGGACGAGGAGGTGCCGTTCCTGACGGGACCGCGGCTAGCGCCCGGCGAGCACGAGCGCTACGACCACTACCCGCGCGGCGGCAGCGCCACGCTGCTCGAGCACTGCCGCCGCGCCATCGAGCGCGGCGCCACCGAGGGGCGGCACGGCCTGCCGCTGATCGGTGGCGGCGACTGGAACGACGGCTTGAACCGAGTGGGCGTGGAGGGGCGCGGCGAGAGCGTGTGGCTGGCGTGGTTCCTGGTCGTCACGCTGCGCGGCTTCGCGGGCCTGCTGAGGCGCGTGGGGCGCGAGCACGAGGCCAGCGACCTGGAGGCGCGCGCGGAGCGCTACGTCGAGGCGGCGCAGGAGCACGCCTGGGACGGCGAGTGGTACCTGCGCGCCTTCTACGACGACGGCACGCCGTTGGGCTCGCGCGAGGACCGCGAGTGCCGCATCGACTCCATCGCCCAGTCGTGGTCGGTGTTCGCGCTGGGCGACCACGAGCGCGGGCGCCAGGCGCTGGCGCAGGTCGACGGGCAGCTGGTGCGGCGCGAGGACGGCCTGATCCGGCTGTTCGCGCCCGCCTTCGACCGCACCGAGCGCGACCCCGGCTACATCAAGGGCTACCTGCCCGGGGTGCGCGAGAACGGCGGCCAGTACACCCACGGCGCCATCTGGACCGCTTGGGCGTTCGCGGCGCTGGGCGAAGGCGACAAGGCGCACGAGCTCTACCAGCTGCTGGCGCCGGTGCGCCACGCCCAGGACCCGGCGGGGGTGGCGCGCTACCAGGTGGAGCCGTACGTGATCGCCGCCGACGTCTACAGCTTGGAGCCGCACGTGGGCCGCGGCGGCTGGACCTGGTACACCGGCTCGGCGTCGTGGTTCTACCGCCTGGGGCTGGAGGCGCTGCTGGGCCTGCGGAAGCGGGGCGCCAGCCTCGCCTTCGAGCCGGCCCTCCCGCGCGCGTGGGACGGCTACCGCGTGGTGTGGCGCGAAGGGGCCAGCACCTACCGCGTCCAGGTGAAGCGCGCGGCTAGGCGCAGCGCAGTCGGCGCGAGCGAGGCGGTGCGGCGCGTGACGCTAGACGGCGCGCCGCTCCCCGACCTGGCGGTGCCGCTGCGGGACGACGGTCGGGACCACGAGGTGGTGGTGGAGCTGGGCTGAGGCTCAGCGCTTCTCGTGCCACCGGCCGTCCTCGCCCTTCTCGTAGGTGCGCTTCACGGCGGTCCACGCCACGGCGTGCGCCGTCTCCTCGCGCGTGGCGTCGCCCCGCCGCTCCTGGGGCTCGTCGTACTGGTCCCAGGCGCTGTTGAAGGCCGCCTGGTAGATCTCCTGGGCGTGCTTCGGGAGCACGTCGCGGACGCCGTCGGGTAGCTCTTCCAGCCTGTCGTACGGCATGGGGGTCACCTCCCTCCTGGGACGCCGCGTGACGCGCGGCGCCGCGGGACGCGAGCGCGCGCCGGGGGGACCGGCGCGCGCTGCAGGGTTCAGGTCTCGGGCGGGCGCTCGGGCCCGCCGGTGCGGGTGGCGCTCAGGCGCGATGCGTGTCGGAGTGCCGCCGCGCCCACTCGTCGACCTGGCGCTCGGCGGCGTCGCGGGTCAGCCCGTAACGCTCCTGCACCTTGCCGACCAGCTCGTCGCGGTTGCCTTCCAGGGCCGCCATGTCGTTGTCGGTCAGCTTGCCCCACTGCTGCTTGATCTCGCCCTTGAGCTGGTTCCAGTTGCCGCGGATGGTGTCCCAGTTCATGTGTGACTCCTTCCCTGCGTCCGTACGTCGTTGGCTTACGTCCGTACTGTGCCGTCCCCGGTCCTGTGAGGGGTGAGGTGGAGATGTGAGGAGCCGCCACGGCTATCACCAACGCAGCAGCCCCGCCAGGCCGCCGAGCTCCAGCAGGCGCTCCTCGGCGGCGTTGGTGAGGAAGCGCAGCCCCATGCCGTGGTCCGCCGCCAGCTGCGGTAGGACGTCGGCGAGCTCCACCTCCTCAAGCGGCTCGTTGGCCGCCGCGAAGCGCGCGGCGCCGTGGGCGTACACCAGCCCGCTCTGCTCCAGGCGCTGCACGCGCGCGGTGGGGCGGCTCGGCACCAGCAGCAGGTAGACGCGCCCCTCGGCCACGAGCTCGAGGGTCTTCGCCAGGCCGGTGGCGCTCTGCTCCTCGGCCCGCGCGAGGAGCGCCATCTGGCCCGCCTGCTGCGCCTCGGCGGCGGCCGCCTGCAGGCGTGGCTTGAGCGTGGCGCTGGGCGCGTCGGGGTCGGGGAAGCTGGGGAAGCGGGCGCCGATCGCCTTGCGCGTCTCGGCGTCCAGGTGCTCCTCGAAGGCCGCCACCTCCGGCTCGGTGCCGAGCAGCATCAGGCTGGTGGCGCCGTGCTGCTTCAGGAGGCGGCCGGTCTCCTCGGCCACGCGCTTGCGCAGGCGGTCGGCCCAGGCGGCGGCGCGGTCGACGAAGCTCTCGCGGCCGGTGCTCGCGTGCGCCCGCTCGCTGGGGTCGCCGGCGGGGCTGCCGCGCGTGTCGCGCCACGACGACTCGTCGCTCGTGTCGATCTCGG
>JAAYYF010000043.1 GCA_012515535.1 Deinococcales bacterium | reverse complement strand
GGGGTGGGGGGCCCGCCGCCGGGCGCGGCGCAGGCGCCGAGCAGCGCCACCGCCGCCACGCCGGCCGCCACGAGGTTGGCTATGCGTTCCATGCGATCCCTCCTCGACGAGAGTCTAGGAGGGGGCGGGTGGACGCCCGGCCGCAGGCTTCGCTTCATGAGTTAACGAACGCCTCACGCCGCCCGAGGGAACCGGCGCGCGCCCAGTGCTGGGCGCGCGCCGGTCGCGCTACGGGTCCCTGCGGCGTCAGTACAGGGAGAGGTCGTAACGGCTGTTGGCGGAGGCGGCGGCGCGGTCGTCGAGCGCCCACACCCCCAGCACCTCGCCGGCGTTCATGGCGATCGGGCTGCCGGGGAAGAACACCTGGCTGACCTGCTGACCAGCCGCGTCGAACACCGCGGCGCGGAGCTCGACGGCGTCGTTGGCGGCGCTGAAGAGCAGCGTCCCGCCGGTCGAGATGCGCCAGTAGTCGCGGTCACCGATGGTCTCGATGGCGCCGCTCTCGCCCAGGCCGACGTTTATGGCGATGAACGGCGCCGTGTCGATGCGGTCGTTGGACGGTTCGTTGAGGTCCTGGAAGACGTCGGTGTAGGCGAAGAGCGGCGTGGTGACCTGCGAGCCGGAGCGGTTGCGGACGATCGCGTACACGGTCGAGTGGCTGGCGGCGGGCAGGATCACGCAGCTGCCGCGGCACTGGATGTTGGTGTCGACGGACTGCGGCTGGAGGTCGGCCGCGGGCGACAGGCCACCGTTGCCGCGCGCGAAGAACGCTCCCGAGCGGCTGGAGGCCAGCAGGGACCGGTTCGCGTCGTAGACGCCGAGCTCGAGGTTGGCGCCCAGCTCGATGTAGAGCGCGGCGCCGCTGAGGGTCGGCGGCACCGAGACCCCGATCAGCAGCTCGGAGTTCGGCGGCACCGTCAGGTTGGCCGCGACGGCCTCGGGGTCCTGCGTGGCTTTGGTGGTGATTTCGGGCTGCCGGGGCGTCGGCGGGCCGCCCGGCCCGATCGAGATGTCGCATGCCGACAGCAGCAGGGCAGCGCCCAGCACCCCTGCGAGAACCGCGATGGATCGTCTCACTCTGTTGCCTCCTCGTGTCGAGCTTACCCGTCGGCGCACCGACGGGCGCTACGCATGCCGCAGGCTACGCCACGAGGAAGGGCGCCACGTTAGGCGCCCTTAATCAACGACTGAGACGTAGGTCACTTTGGCCCCGCCCGGGGCGGGCTCACTCCAGGACCATCAGGAACGGGTACAGGTCGGGCGCACCCGGGTGCACCTCGACCTCGAGGTCCGGGTGGGCGGCGGCGATGCGCTCGACCACCGCCTCGGCCCCCTCCTCCCCCACGTCGGGGGCGTAGAAGAGCGTGGCGATCTCGTACTCCGCGGCGCGGTCGGCCAGCAGCTCCATGAGCACGTCGACGTAGCCACGGGCCGAGGTGGCCAGGGTGCCGTCGACCAGGCCGATGGCGTCGCCCTCGCGCACCGAGACGCCATCGAGCACCACGTCGCGGCTGGCGCGCGTGACCTCGAGGGTCAGCGAGCCCCTCGCCGCCGCCTCCATCTCGGCGAAGAGCTCGTCGGCGTCGGCGTTCTCCTGGAACAGCACCGCCGCCGCCAGGCCCTGCCCGAGCGTGCGGGTGGGGAGCACGCGCACGCGCTTGCCCTCCACCAGGT
>JAAYYF010000042.1 GCA_012515535.1 Deinococcales bacterium | reverse complement strand
TCGCCTGCCCCCACGGTGGCGGTGGCGTGGAGGGCGCTCTCGGCCGCGAACACCGTGACGTCGCCGGCGTGCACGTCGAGGCTCGCGGCGCGCGCCCCGTCGCGGCCGGCGATCAGGGTGACCACCCCGCCCTCGAACGCCAGCCGCGCGGCCGACTCCAGGCCGTGGCCGCGGCGCGCCATCGCCAGCAGGTGGCCGCCGCCCCGCAGGCGCAGGGGCGCGGCGCTGCGAACGGCGGGGCTGGCGGCGCCGTCGTGGTCCGGAGCGAGCAGGCTGTTGAAGCTCCCAGGCGCCAGCTCCAGCAGCACGGCGTCGGCGGCGCGCACCTCGAGCGCCGGCCCCGCGGCGGGCTGCACTCGCACCCCGTCGAGCACGAGGCGCACGGCGCCGGGAACGCGGCTGTCGACGACCAGCGCGGCGCCGTCCAGCAGCCCGCGCAGGCGGTAGGTGCCGGGAGCGGTGATGGTCACGGCGCGGTCGGAGCGTGTCACGGCGGGGGCAGCGGCCGCGCCGCCGTCGGTCTCGGCCGTCACCTGGAAGGCGACCGCCGCGCTGCCAGCGGCAGCGGCCAGGGCGGCCTCGGCACTGGCCGCTGCCCCGTCGGCTGCAGCCCACGTCAGCAGGGCGCTCGCCCAGGTGGTGGCCAGCAGCGCCATGAGCAGGCGCCCGCGCCGACCGGTGGCGCCGGTGAAGAGCAAGGGCTCCCCTCCCTCAGCCGAACCGGTCCACCCGCAGCGCCGTCACGTCGAGCTGGGGCGCCTCGCCCGCCACCAGCTGGGCGACGAGCCTGCCCGTCACCGGCGCGAGGCTCACGCCCATCATCGAGTGGCCCGTGGCCACCGTCAGGTTGGCATGCCGGGGCGAGCGCCCGAGGTACGGCAGCCCGTCGGGCGAGCAGGGGCGGAAGCCGTGCCAGCGCGGGGCGGTCTCGAGCTCCGCGCGCGCCAGGCCCGGGAAGTAGCGCAGCGCCGAGCCGATGATGCCCTGCACGCGCGCCTCGTTTGCGCCCTCGTCGAAGCCGGCGAGCTCCATGGTGCCGCCCACCCGCAGGCGCTCGCCCATGCGCGTGACGGCCACGCGCGCCTCCGCCAGGATCGACGGCACCCGCAGCCGCTGCGAGGGCCGCTCCAGCGTGAGGCTGTACCCCTTGCCCGGCTGCATGGGCAGCCGCAGGCCCAGCGGCCGCGCGAGCGCGCCCGTCCAGCTGCCGGCGGCCAGCACCACGTGGTCGGCGCGCACGAGCTCGCCAGCGGCCACCCGCACCCCCTCGACCCGCCCGTTCGTCGCCTCGAACCCCGCCACCCGCGTCCCGAAGCGCAGCGCCACGCCGTCGGCGGCGAGGCGGCGCTGCAGCACGCGCATGAAGGCGGCGGGGTCGAGGTGGGCGTCCTCGGGGTAGTGCACGCCGCCCGCCACGGCCAGCTCGATGCCGGGCTCGCGCGCCTGCGCCTCGCGGCCGTCCAGCACCTCGGCGCGCATGCCGAGCCCCGCGGCCAGCGCCGCCACCCGCGCCTCCTCCTCGAGGCCGCGCTCGGTGGCGCACAGCATGGTGAGGCCCTGGCGCTCGAAGGCGAAGCCGCCGCCGAGCTCGGCGTCGAGCTCGACGTAGGCGTCGCGGCTGGCGAGGTTCAGGGCCAGCAGCAGCGGCGCGCTGCGCGTCACGTGGGCGGTGGTGCCGGCGCGCCAGAAGCGCCAGCCCCACGCCAGCAGGTCGGCGCGCAGGCGCGGCTTGACGTAGAACGGGCTCCGCGGGTCGGCCATCCAGCGCAGCCCCTGCGCCACCACGCCGGGCGCCGCCAGCGGCACGAAGTGGCTCGGCACCACCATGCCGGCGTTGCCGTGCGAGGTGGTGGCGCGCTCCTCGGGGTCGCGCTCGAGGACGGTCACCTCGAAGCCCGCCCGCCGCAGGTAGTAGGCGCTGGCGAGGCCCACGATGCCCGCGCCCACCACCACCACGTGGCGGCTCAAGGGATGCCCCAGGCGAAGGCGTCGGCGGGGTCGAGCAGCAGCGCGCCCTCGGCGGTCACGTGCGCGCGGCCGGTGATGACGGGCAGCACGGCGCGCCCGGCTGCCGGAGCGGGCGCGCCCTCGGGCGCCCAGGCGTAGCGCGCCTCGAAGCGGCTGCCCACCACGCTCTCCTGCACCCACGTCTCGCCCGGCGGCAGCGCGCCGTCGGCGGCCAGGCAGGCGAGCTTGGCGCTGGTGCCGGTGCCGCACGGCGAGCGGTCGTACGCCTTGCCGGGGCAGAGCACGAACGAGCGCGCGTCGGCGCCGTCGGCGCCGGGCGCGAACAGCTCCACGTGGTCGATCTCGGCGCCGCCGGTGCCGGTGACGCCCGCCGCGGCCAGCGCCTCCTTGACGCGCCAGGCGAAGCCCGTGAGCGCCTCCAGCTCGCGCGTGTCCACGCGCAGCCCGAAGCCCTCCACCGGGTCGGTGCACAGGAAGAACCAGTTGCCGCCCCAGGCCACGTCGCCGGTCACGCGCACGCGCGCGCCGCGCCAGTCGAGCTCGACGCTCACCCCCTGGGCGTGGCGGTAGGCGGGCACGTTGTGCACGCTCACGCGGCCGTCGGCGTGCAGCTCGGCGGTCACGTCGCCGACCGGCGTCTCGAAGACGTGGCGCCCCGGCCGCAGGCGGCCCAGGTGCGCCAGCGTGGCCACCAGCCCGATGGTGCCGTGGCCGCACATGCCGAGGTAGCCGACGTTGTTGAAGAAGATCACCCCGGCCGCCGCGGCCGGGCTCACCGGCGGGCACAGCAGCGCCCCCACCAGCACGTCGGAGCCGCGCGGCTCGGTGACCACGGCGCGCCGGAAGGCGTCGTGCTCGGCGCGCAGCCGCGCCAGGCGCTCCGCCAGCGGCCCGCCGCCCAGCGCGGGGCCGCCGTCCAGCACGACGCGGGTGGGCTCGCCGCCCGTGTGCGAGTCGACGAACGCGATCCGCCTCATGCGCTCACGCGCTCCGGCTTCTCCGTTACCATCTGACCACCATGACCGAGCCCTCCGAGGACCGTTCCGTGAACCCCGACGCCTCGCGCCGCGAGAGCTACTCGCTCCCGGGGCTGGTCGTCACCAACCGCCGCTTCGAGGTGCCCCTCGACCACGCCGACCCGGACGGGGAACGCATCTCCATCTTCGCCCGCGAGGTGGTGGCCAAGGAGCGCCGCGCCGACGACCTGCCGTACCTGGTCTTCTTCCAGGGCGGCCCCGGCTCGCAGGCGCCCCGGCCCGAGGCCAAGGGCGGCTGGCTCGGGCGCGCCCTCGACCGCTACCGGGTGCTGCTGCTCGACCAGCGCGGCACCGGCCTCTCGACGCCCGTCCACTACCAGACGCTGGCCGCGCGCGGCGACGCGCGGGCGCAGGCCGATTACCTGGCGCGCTTCCGCGCCGACGCCATCGTGGCCGACGCCGAGCTGATCCGCCGCGAGCTGATCGGCGACGAGCGCTGGGCGGTGCTGGGCCAGAGCTTCGGCGGCTTCTGTGTGCTGCGCTACCTGTCGGTGGCGCAGGAGGCGCTGTCGGCGGCGTTCATCACCGGCGGCATCCCTCCGCTCGACCGCCCCGCCGAGGACGTCTACCGAGCCACCTACCGGCGCGTGGCGCGGCAGAACCGCGAGTTCTTCGCGCGCTACCCGCAGGCGCAGGCGCTGGCGCGGAGGGTGGCCGACCACCTGCTGGCGCACGAGGTGAGCCTGCCCAACGGCCAACGCCTCACCGTCGAGGCGTTCCAGCAGCTGGGCATGGAGTTCGGGGGCAGCGGCGGCTTCGAGCGCGTGATGGACCTGCTGGAGCGCGCCTTCGTGAGCGTGAACGGCCGCGAGGAGCTCTTCTACCCCTTCCTCCACGACCTCTTCTACGAGCTCGGCTTCAACGACCGCCCCATCTTCTCCGTGCTGCACGAGGCGATCTACGCCCAGGAGGCCGCCACCGCCTGGGCCGCCCACCGCGTGCGCGCCGAGTTCCCCGAGTTCGACTACGCCCCCGGCAAGAGGTTCCTGTTCACGGGCGAGATGATCTACCCCTGGATGTTCGACCAGTACCCGGCCCTCGCGCCCATGAAGGAGGCCGCCGAGCTGCTGGCCGCCAAGGACGACTGGCCGCGCCTCTACGACGTGGCGGTGCTGGAGCGTAACCGCGTGCCCACCGCCGCGGCGCTCTACTTCCACGACATGTACGTCGACCTGGACCTGGCGCTCGAGACGGCCGCGCGCGTGCCGAACCTCGAGGTGTGGGTCACCAGCGAGTACGAGCACAACGGCCTGCGCGCCGACGGGGCGCGCATCCTGGACCGCCTGTTCGACTTGCTGCCGGTGGTCGACCACGCCTAGCCTCACCGCACCAGGAAGCCGCGGCCCAGGTCATCGCCCTCTTCCAGCACCCACTGGTTGAAGCCCACGATGGCGGCGCGGCCGCTCACCTGCGGCACCACGGCGTCGAGCCCGCCCACGCGCGTGCGCTCCACCGCCTTGCCGACGAACACCGAGCCCACGATGCTCTCGTTGTGCAGCTCCTCGCCCAGCCGCAGGCGGCCGCGCGCCACCAGCTGCGCCACGCGCCCGGCGGTGCCGGTGCCGGTGGGCGAGCGGTCGACCTCGCGCTCGGCGAAGACGCACACGTTGGCCTGGTCGTTGGCCGGGTCGCGCGGCGGGCCGGCGACGATGGTGCCGTAGAGCGCGTTCAGCTCGGGCTCGAGCGGGTGCTGGATCGGGGTGGCGGCCGTCACGGCGCGCTTGACCTCGTCGCCCAGGCGCACCAGGCGCTCGACCTGCGCGGGCACCACCTCGAGGCCCGCCTGCGCCGCGTCGAGGTAGGCGTAGAAGGCGCCGCCGAACGCCACGTCGACGGTGAGCTCGCCGAAGCTGGGGGTGCTCACCCGCAGGTCCTTCAGGTAGAGGAACGACGGCACGTTGAGGAAGCGCACGCTGCCCACGCGCCTCCCGTCCCAGCGCACGAACGCCTCCACGAAGCCGGCGGGGGTGTCGAGGCCCACGCGCGTCTCGGGCTCGCTGCGCGGCACCAGGCCTTGCGCCACCGCCACGGTGGCGAGCGCGATCACGCCGTGGCCGCACATGTCGGAGTAGCCCTCGTTGTGCATGAAGATCACGCCCAGGTCGGCCCGCGGGCTGACGGGCTCGGTGACGAAGCAGCCGTACATGTCGGCGTGGCCGCGCGGCTCGAGCATCAGCGCGCGCCGCACGTGGTCGAGGTGCTCGCTCGCCCAGCGGCGCTTCTCCAGGATGGTGGCGCCTGGGATGCGCGGCACGCCGGCGGTGACGATGCGTAGCGGCTCGCCGCCGGCGTGGGCGTCCACGGTGGTGTAGGTGTGGGTGAACTCCACGGTCGGGCCTCCGGTGCCGGCGCGCTTCGCGGGAAGCGGGCTTGCTGAAAGATTGTATGCAACATACAATGCCCCATGGCCCGCTTTCAACGCCCCCGCACCGTCGCCGAAGGGGTGTACCAGCACCTGCGGCGCCGGCTGCTGGCCGGCGAGCTCGAGCCCGGCCGCTGGCTGCGCGAGCAGGAGCTCGCGGCGTCGCTGGACGTCTCGCGCACCCCGGTGCGTGAGGCCGTGCGCCAGCTCGCCCAGGAGGGCCTCCTCGTGATCGAGGCCAACCGCGGCGTGCGCGTGCGCGGCCTGACGCTCGAGGAGGCGGTGGCCACCTACGAGGTGCGCGAGCGCCTCGAGAGCATGGCCGCCGGCCTGGCGGCGCGCCGCGTGGACGCCGCCGCGCGCGCCGCGCTCGACGAGCAGCTGGCGGCCATGAACGCCGTCGACCCCGCCGACCAGGCCGAGCACGTGCGTGCCGACGACGCCTTCCACGGCCTGGTGGCGCGCCTGTCGGGCAACCCGGTGCTGCAGGAGCTCGTCGAGCGCCTCAGCGAGCGGGTGATGCGCGTGAAGGTCCTGACCCGCGACGTCAACGTCAGCGCCTTCGCCCGCGAGCAGCACGCCCGCATCGTGGCGGCCATCGGCGCCGGCGACGAGGCGGCGGCCGAGGCGGCCATGCGCGAGCACATCCGCACCAACCTGAGGATCGTCGAGGAGAGGCTCGCTGGCGCCGGTCCGGGCGCGGGAGGAGAAGAGGCATGAAGGTCACCTGGGAAGGGGTCATCCCCGCCATCACCACGCCGTTCAACGAGGACTACTCGATCGACCACCAGCTGCAGGCCGAGCACGCCCGCTGGATGGTCGACGCCGGCTGCACCGGCGTCGTGCCGTTCGGCTCGCTGGGCGAGGCCGCCACCCTCAGCTACGAGGAGAAGCTCAGGACGGTCGAGAACCTCGCCAGCGCGCTCGACGGCGTGGCGCCCGTCATCCCCATGGTCTCCTCGCTCTCCACGGCCGAGGCCGCGCGCTTCGCCAAGGACGCCGAGGCGGCCGGCGCCAGCGGCTTCATGGTGCTGCCGCCCTACGTCTACTCCTCGGACTGGCGCGAGATGAGGGGCCACGTCAGCGAGGTGTTCCGCGCCACCGGCCTGCCGTGCATGCTCTACAACAACCCCATCGCCTACCGCACCGACTTCCTGCCGCCGCAGGTGGCCGAGCTGGCCGCCGAGTTCCCGCACATGCAGGCGATCAAGGAGTCGAGCGCCGACCTGCGCCGCATCACCTGGCTGCGCACGCTGATGAGCGACGAGTTCAAGATCCTGATCGGCGTCGACGACCTGATCGTCGAGGCGGTGCACACCGGCGCGGTGGGCTGGATCGCCGGGCTGGTGAACGCCATGCCCGCCGAGTCGGTGCGCCTCTTCGAGCTGGCGCGCGCCGGCCGCGACGCCGAGGCGTTCGAGCTCTACGCCTGGTTCCTGCCGCTGCTGCGCCTCGACATCGGCACCAAGTTCGTCCAGATGATCAAGCTGGCCGTCGAGCACGCGGGCTGGGGCTCCTCGCGCGTGCGCGGCCCGCGCTTCGAGCTGGAGGGCGAGGAACGCGCCGCCGTGATGCGGGTCATCGAGGAGGGGTTCGCGAGCCGGCCCGACCTGAAGGCGCTGGCGTGACGCGCGCGGCCGAGCCGGGCGCGGCCCGCGCCTTCCGCGCCGTCGACCCCACCACCGGCGAGGCGCTGGAGCCCGCCTTCGCCGTCACCACGCCCGGGGAGCTGCGCGAGCTCGGCCGCCGCGCCAGGGCCGCCTTCCGCCGCTACGCACGCCTGCCCGGCCACGAGCGCGCGGCGTTCCTGCGCGCCGTGGCCGACGGGCTCGACGCCGCCGCCGACGAGCTGGTGGCGCGCGCCACGCGCGAGACCGCCCTGCCCGAGGCGCGCCTGCGCGGCGAGGTGAGCCGGACGAGCGGCCAGCTGCGCATGTTCGCGGGCCTGATCGAGGACGACGCCTGGCTGGGCGCCCGCGTGGACCCCGGCGACCCGGCGCGCCAGCCGGCCCCCAAGCCCGACGTGCGCGCCGTGCGGCGCCCGCTCGGCCCCGTGGCGGTGTTCGGCGCCAGCAACTTCCCGTTCGCGTTCTCGGTGGCGGGCGGCGACACGGCCGCGGCGCTCGCCGCCGGCTGCCCCGTGATCGCCAAGGCGCACCCGGGCCACCCGGGCACCTCGCGCCTGGTGGCCGACGTGGTGCTGGCGGCCGCCGAGCGCACCGGCATGCCGGCGGGCGTGTTCGCGCTGGCGCTCGACGACGGCCACGCGGTGGGCGCCGCCCTGGTGCAGCTGCCCGAGGTGAAGGCGGTGGCCTTCACGGGCTCGCGCGCCGGCGGCGAGGCGCTGATGCGCCTGGCGGCCGCCCGCCCCGAGCCCGTCCCCGTCTACGCCGAGATGGGCAGCGTGAACCCCGTGTTCGTGCTGCCGGAGGCGGCGCGCCGCCGCGGCGACGCCATCGCCGAGGACCTGCACGCCTCGTTCACCCTGGGGGTGGGCCAGTTCTGCACCAACCCCGGCGTGGTGCTGCTGCCCACGGGCGCGGCCGGCGACGCGCTGGCCGCGCGGCTCGCCGAGCTCACGCGCGCGGGGCAGGCGGGCACCATGCTCAACGCGCGCGTGTGCGAGCTCTACCAGCAGGGCCGCGAGCGGCTGCGCGCCGCCGGCGCCGAGCTGCTGGCGGAGGGCGCCGCCAGCGCCGGCCCCACCGCGGGCACGCCCACGCTGTGGCAGGCGCCGCTCGACGCGGCCATGGCGCGCCCCGAGCTCCTCACCGAGGTGTTCGGCCCCAGCACCCTGCTGCTGCGCTACGCGCGCGCCGAGCAGCTGCTGGCGTTCGCCGACGCCCTGGAGGGGCAGCTGACCGCCACGCTGCAGGCCGAGGCCGAGGAGCTCCCGGCGCAGGCCGAGCTGGTCGAGGCCCTGGCCGACCGCGCCGGCCGCCTGATCGTGAACCAGTTCCCCACCGGCGTCGAGGTCGGGCCCGCCATGGTGCACGGCGGCCCCTGGCCCGCCACCTCCGACGGGCGCGGCACCTCGGTGGGCACGCTGGCCATCGACCGCTTCACGCGCTGGGTGGCGTACCAGAACTTCCCGCGCGAGCTGCTGCCGCCCGCCCTGCGCGGCTGACGCCGCCCCCGCGGCGCGCGGCCCCGACCGCCCCGCAGGACCGGCGCCGGGAGCCACGTGGCTCCCGGCGCCGCGCGCGTGTCAGACTCGGGCCATGGACACAAGGAAGCTCGGCTCCCTCGACGTCTCGGTCGTGGGCTTGGGATGCAACAACTTCGGCGCGCGCCTGGACCTGGCGGCCACCAAGGCGGTGATCGACGCCGCCATCGACGCGGGCGTCACCTTCTTCGACACCGCCGACACCTACGGCGCCACCGACAGCGAGCGCCTCATGGGCGAGGCGCTGAAGGGCCGCCGCGATCAGGTGGTGCTGGCCACCAAGTTCGGCAACGTCAACGCCCAGGCGGGCATCACGGGCGGCGCCCGCCCCGAGTACGTGCGCGCCGCGATCGAGGGCAGCCTGAAGCGCCTGCAGACCGACCACGTCGACCTCTACCAGCTGCACAAGCCCGACGCCAGCGTGCCGATCGCCGACACCCTGGGCGCGCTCAAGGAGCTGATCGACGAGGGCCTCGTGCGCGAGGTCGGCTGCTCCAACTTCAGCCTCGCGCAGCTCGAGGAGGCCGAGCGCGTGGCGGCCGAGCAGGGCCTGCCGCGCTTCGTGAGCGTGCAGAACGAGTACAGCCTGCTCAGGCGCGAGGCGGAGGCCGAGGTGCTGCCCGCCTGCCGCCGGCTGGGCGTGGGCTTCCTGCCGTTCTTCCCGCTGCTGAGCGGCATCCTCACCGGCAAGTACCGCAAGGGCCGGCCGCTGCCCGAAGGCACGCGCGTCACGGGCAACGAGCGCTGGGAGTCGCTGCTGACCGACGACACCCTCGCCCTCATCGAGCGCCTGGTGGCGTTCAGCGAGGCGCGCGGCTACGAGCTCCTCGACCTGGCGTTCGCCTGGCTGCTGGCCGAGCCGGCCGTCAGCAGCGTGATCGCCGGCGCCACCAGCGCGGAGCAGGTGCAGCGCAACGCCCGCGCGGCCGCCTGGCGCCTCGACGAGGCCGACAAGCGCGAGGTCGACGCGCTGCTGGCCGAGCACGGCTTCGCCCCGGCCGCCTAGGGGCAGGGCTGCGGACGAGGGGGCTGGCCGTGGCGCCGGCCGGAGCATGGCGGGCGTCTTCTCGCTAGGCTTCCGAACCGCAGCATCCCAGCCCGGACGCTGCTGCGGTTCGGAACACCCGCTAGAAGGGGCACGCACTCCTGAGGACCAGGACCTGACCTAGGGGCGGTCGCCGGCCCTCGGGGTCCACGAAAGCGCCCGCGCCGTGCCCCCTCAGGTCTCTCCCAGGTACGCCCGCTTCATCCCCTCGTTCGTCAGCAGCTCCTGCGCCGCCCCCGACAGCACCACCTCGCCCGTCTGCAGCACGTAGCCGCGGTCGGCGATCGACAGCGCCACGTTGGCGTTCTGCTCGACCACGAACACGCTGATGCCGCGGTCGTTCACCTGCTTGATGATCTCGAAGATGCGCTCCACGAACAGCGGCGCCAGCCCCATGCTGGGCTCGTCCATCAGGATCAGCTTCGGGCGGCTCATCAGCGCGCGGCCCATCGCCAGCATCTGCTGCTCGCCGCCCGACATGGTGCCGCCCAGCTGCGACAGGCGCTCGCCCAGGCGCGGGAAGAGCGAGAACACGTACTCCAGGTCCTCGTCCATCTCCTTGCGGTCCTTGCGCAGGTAGGCGCCCATCTCGAGGTTCTCGCGCACCGTCATCTTCGGGAAGATCCGGCGGTTCTCCGGCACCACCGCCATGCCGCGCTCGATGCGGTCGGAGGTGGTGAGCGGGTCGACGCGCTCGCCGCGGAAGCGGATCTCGCCCTCCGACACGCGCACTATCCCCAGGATGGTCTTGAGGGTGGTGCTCTTGCCCGAGGCGTTGCCGCCCAGCAGGCACACCATCTCGCCGGGGTAGATGACCATGTCGACGTGGTGCAGCACGCGGATGGGCCCGTAGTGCGTGGTCACGTCCTTCAGCTCGAGCAGCGGCTCGCGGCCGGCCGCGTCGGCCGCCGCCCCCGCCGGCGCGACCGCGCCCGAGGGCGCGGCGCCCGCCACGCGCGCGGCCTCGGCGTTCACGGCTGCCCCCCGTTGTCGTCGTGATCGGCGAACATGCCGTCGGCCATCTGCGCGCGCGCCACGGCGCTCTGCTTGTCGGAGCGCTTGCCGAGGTACGCCTCGATGACGGCGGGGTCGTTGACGACCTCCTGGTAGGAGCCCTCGGCCAGCTTGCGGCCGTAGTCGAGCACCACCACGCGGTCGGAGATGTCCTTCACGAGGTTCATCTTGTGCTCCACGAGGAGGATGGTGTAGCCGCCCTCGTCGCGCATGCGGCGGATGATCTGGGTGATCTCACGCGTCTCCTTGGGGTTCATGCCCGCGCTGGGCTCGTCGAGCAGCAGCAGCTTGGCGCCGGTGGCCATGGCGCGCGCCATCTCGGTACGGCGCCGGTTGGCGTAGGAGAGCACCTCGACGGGCTGGTGCAGGCGGAAGCTCATCAGGCGTGGCCCGAAGAACGACAGCTTCTCGAGCGCCATCTCGTGCATCGCGCGCTCCTGCCTGAGGTAGGCGGGGGTGCGCAGCACCGACGCGAACCAGTTGGAGCGCAGCCGGTGGTGCTGCGGGATGAGCACGTTCTCGAGCACCGTCAGGTTGGTGAACAGCCGCAGGTTCTGGAAGGTGCGCGCCACGCCCCGCTCGACGATGGCGCTGGGCTTGAGGCCCTTGAGGCTCCTGCCCTCGAACAGGATGTCGCCCTGGTCGGGGGCGTAGACGCCGGTGACGAGGTTGAAGACGGTGGTCTTGCCGGCGCCGTTGGGGCCGATGAGGCTGACGATCTCGCCCTCGTTGAGGGTCAGCGACAGGTCGGCGATGGCCTGCAGCCCGCCGAACGACTTGTAGACGTTGCGCAGCTCGAGCATCAGCGCGCCTCCTCGCCGGCGCCGGGCTCGTCGTCGGCGTCGTCGGCCGCGGCCGCGACCGCCGCCCCGCCCGCCAGCGCGGGGTTGCTGAGCCAGGCGTCCTGGCGGCGCTCCTCCTCGCTGGGCTCGTCGAGGCGCTCGCGGAACAGCATCGCCCAGCTGAACTCCTTGCGCCCCATGACGCCCGAGGGGCGCAGGATCATGATGGCGATCAGCAGGATCGACAGGGTGATGGCGCGCATGCCGAAGCCCTGCCAGGGGCGCTGCAGCGCCGGCATCTCGCTGCCGAACAGCCCGAAGCCCACCGCCACCAGGCCGAGCGCCAGCGGCCCCCACACGATGGGGCCGGTCACGGGCCGCAGGCGCTTGTGGCGCCTCACCAAGAAGGCGATGAGCGCCGCCGCCAGCAGCACCAGGGCCAGCGCCAGCACCCAGGTGGAGAGCGGGTAGCGCTGCTCGAGCGGGTCGCCGTACTGGCGCACCCACACCACCAGCGCCGTGCCGATGAGCGCGCCGGTGATGGAGCCGGTGCCGCCCACGCTGATGGCCACCAGGAAGTAGAAGGTCAGGAAGAACAGGAACAGGTCGAGGCGCGCGGTGCCCACCCAGCTGACCCACAGCCCGCCGGCCACGCCGGCGAAGAACGCCGAGATGGCGAACGCCAGCACCTTGTGGTAGGCGGTGTGCACGCCCATGGCCTCGGCGGCGATCTCGTCCTCGCGGATGCCCTGCAGCGAGCGGCCGTAGGAGGAGAACTTGAGGCGCGACATCACGAAGACGGTGATGGCCAGCAGCCCGAACGTCCACCACACCGACTTGCCGAACGCCGACGGCACCCCGGCGAAGCCGAGCGCTCCGTTGGTGAACGACGACATCATGGGCGTGGAGGCGAGCAGGCGGATGGCCTCGCCGAACGCGAAGGTCACGATGGCCAGGTAGTCGCCGCGCAGGCGCAGGCTCGGGAAGCCCACCACCACGCCGAAGGCGGCCGCCAGCAGCCCGCCGATGAACAGCGCGATGAGGAAGCGCACCCACAGCGTCTCGGGGGTGGCGAGGGCGTCGAGGCCCAGCGCGCGCATCCAGTTCTCGACCGACAGCCCGATGGCGAAGTCGGAGAGGTTCGAGCGCGCCGAGGCCGAGAGGTTCTCGCGCGTGGCGGCCGGCAGCACCAGCAGCCCGGTGACGTAGCCGCCGATGAGCATGAAGCCGTGGTGCCCCAGCGACAGGATGCCGGTGACGCCGTTGACGAGGTTGAGGCTGACGGTGGCGATGCCCCAGATGGCGAACAGCGCGAACACCTGGGTGAGCTTGACGGTGCCGAAGCCGTCGACGAGGTAGAGCACCCCGACCAGCAGCGCCAGGCCCGCCAGGGTGAGCAGCGCGTTGCGGGTGCGGTGGGCGGTGTAGTGGGGCCGGTAGCCCGCCAGCGCCGAGGGGGCGGCGGCGGGGCGCGAGGGGGTGCCGGCGCGACGCGAGACGCTCATACCTTCTCCGAGAGGTCCTCGCCCACGATGCCGCTGGGGCGCACGAGCAGGATCAGGATCATGGCCAGGAACGCGAAGGTGTCCTTGTACTCGGTGATGCCCGGGAACTCGGCCGTGCGAGGGAACAGGGCGGTCAGGAAGTTCTCCAGGAAGCCCAGCAGCACGCCGCCCACCACCGCCCCCGGCAGGCTGCCGATGCCGCCGATGACCGCCGCGGCGAACGCCTTGATGCCGGGCAAGATGCCGAAGATGGCGGGCTGGTTGATGCTGCCGAAGGTCATGCCCCACATCACGGCCGCCGCGGCGGCCAGCATGGAGCCGAGCAGGAAGGTGGTGGCGATGACGCGGTCGACGTTCACGCCCATCATGCGCGCCGTCTCGGCGTCCTGGGCGGTGGCGCGCATGGCCTTGCCGAGGCGCGTGCGGGTGACGAACAGCGTGAGGCTCACCACCAGGACGGCCGTCACCAGCGGCACCAGCACGATCATCCACGAGGTGAACAGCGTCTCGCCGGCCACCTGCACCTGCAGCGGCTGCGTCCAGAAGCTCGGCGGCCGGAACGGCGTCTGGCGGTTCGAGAACGCCAGGATGCCGAAGTTCTGCAGGAAGAACGACACGGCGATGGCGGTGATGAGCATCGAGTTGCGCGGCGCGCCGCGCAGCGGGCGGTAGGCCACGCGGTCGATGGTCACGCCCAGCACGCCGGTGATGAACATGCTGGCCACCATGGCCGCCAGCCACCCCAAGGTGGTGGAGGCGAGCGCGACCGACACCGCCACGAACGCCAGCGCCCCGCCCACCAGCACCAGCGGGTCGGTGAGGCGGCCGCGCCAGAAGTTGAGGATCTGCATGAAGCCGTACGTGACGACTAGCGCCACCACGATGGCCACCGGCCACGCCATCGGCGTGGTGCTGAACAGGAAGTAGGCGGCGAAGGCGCCCACCATGAACACCTCGCCGTGCGCGAAGTTGATCAGGCGGATGATGCCGTAGACCATCGTGTAGCCCAGCGCGATCAGCGCGTAGAGGCTACCCAGCTGGAAAGATCGCAGGAACGCGCCGGCGAAGAACGACGCGTTGAAGTTCGGGTTGAGCCCATGAAGATAGACCATGCGCCAGACGATCAGCCCGAGCAGCGCCAGCCCCACGGCTGGCGGCACCCAGTTGACCTTGCGCTTGACTGCTGAAGATATGGCCGACAAGCTCCGCTCCTCGGTATCGGGTGTCGCGGCGGGCGGCCTCGCGCCCGCGGGTGGTAAAGCGCGCGGCAAGGGCGATGGCGAGCCAGCCCTTGCCGCGCACGCTGCGATGCGTTAACTCAGGCGGGGCTCAGTCGAGCGAGATGCCCCTGAGCGTGGCCTTCTCCCAGCTGCCGTCGGCCGCCACCTCGTAGGCGTAGAGGCCCATGATGCGGTTGGCGGGCGTGCCGTCGGTGCCGACGTAGGTGATGTCGCCGGAGACGCCGGGGAAGTTCTCGAGCGCCGCGAGCGCGTCGCGCACGGCCGCGGAGTCGGTGGTGCCGGCGTCGGTCACGGCCTGCCACACGACCTTGTAGCCGTCGGCGCCGGACAGGGTGAAGCCGGTGAAGTTCACGGCGTCGTAGCGCTGCAGGAAGGCCTCGCCGAACTCGGCGGCGCGCTCGGCGGCCGCGCCCTCGAGCACCTCGGGCTCACCGAAGCTCGTGAAGGTGAAGCCGTCGAACGCCGCGCCGCCGCCCTCGGGGCACTGCGAGTCGTCGGAGGCGTCGCCGCCGAGGATCTCCATGCCGAAGCCCTGCTGGCGCAGCTGCGGCACGAGCGAGGCGGCCTCGGCGCAGAAGCCGGTGTAGTAGATCATGTCGGGGGCGAAGGAGCGCAGGTTGTTGATCTGGGCCGAGAAGTCGACGGCGTTCGAGGTGTAGTCGAGCACCGTGGTGGCGCCGCCCATCGCCTCGAAGGCGTCCTGGAAGAAGCCCGAGAGGCCCACCGAGTAGTCGTCGTCCTGCTGGCGGAAGATGGCCACGTTGCGGGCGCCCAGGTCGTTGAAGGCGTACTGCGCGGCGACGGCGCCCTGGAACTGGTCGGTGTAGGGGATGCGGAAGATGTAGTCGCCGATCTGGGTGGTGGCCGGGTTGGTGGAGCCGGTGCTCACGAGCACCACGCCCGCGGGCTGCAGCACCTCGGCGGCCGGGATCGTGTGGCTGGTCGAGTACGAGCCGAGCACGGCCACGACGCCCTCGTCGACGAAGCGGTTGGCGCAGGCCACCGACCCCTCGACGGAGCTAGCGTTGTCGCAGATGGAGAGCTCGACGGGGCGCCCCAGCAGCTCGGGCTGCTGTTCGAGGGCGACCTGGATGCCGTACAGGGTGTCGTTGCCGGTCACGGCCATGCGGCCAGACAGTTCCAGGTTCACCCCGATCCGGATAGGGTCCTGGGCGAACGCGAGACCCCCCAGGAGCGTGAGCGCTACGGCGGTTACGGCCAGTCGCTTCATACAACGTCCTCTCCGACGACAGGTACGGGGTCGCGATACACGAACGCAGGCGTCCGTGCGCCGCG
>JAAYYF010000041.1 GCA_012515535.1 Deinococcales bacterium | reverse complement strand
GAATCAACACGATCAACCGCTCAGCTGCCCGATGATCGAGAACATCGGCAGGAACATGCCGGCCACGATGAAGCCGACGATCACGCCGAGGAACACGATCAGCATGGGCTCGAGGGCGGCGGTGAGGCTGTCGACGGCCTCGTCGACCTCGCGCTCGTAGAAGTCGGCGACCTTCTGCAGCATGCTGTCGACGGCGCCGGTCTCCTCGCCGATGGCGATCATCGACGACACCATGGGCGGGAACACCTGCGGGTACTTGATCAGCGTGGTGCTGATCTGCTCGCCGCGCTGCACGTTGGCCTTCGTCTCGTCGAGGATGTCCTCGACGATGGCGTTGCCGGCGGTGCCCTTGGTGATGTCGATCGACTCCATGATGTTCACGCCCGAGCGCAGCAGCAGCCCGAAGGTGTTCGAGAAGCTGGCGATGGCGCTCTTCTGCACCAGCGTGCCCACCACCGGCAGCCGTAGCAGCAACCGGTCGATGGCGCGTCGCCCCTGCGGTGTTCGGTAGAACAGGGCCGTGCCCACCACCAGCAGCACGAGGATGCCCAGCAGGATGTACCACTGGTAGCGCAGGAAGTCGGAGATGGCGATCAGCATGCGCGTGATGACGGGCAGGTCGCCGCCCAGCTGGTCGAGGATCTGCGCGAACTGCGGCACGATGCCGGTGAGCAGGAACCAGGTCACGGCGAGGGCGATGACGAGCACCACCGTAGGGTAGGTGAGCGCCGTCTTGATCTTGCCGCGCAGCGCCGCCTGCTTCTCCATGTAGGCGGCGATGCGGTCGAGGATGCCGTCGAGGTTGCCCGACACCTCGCCGGCGCGCACCAGGTAGATGTAGAGCTTGTTGAACAGGCGCGGGTGCTTGGCGAGCGCGTCGGAGAGCTGCAGGCCCGTCTCGACGTCCTCGCGCACCTGCCGGAGCGCGTCCTTGAGGCCTTGCTTCTCGGCCTGGCGCTGCAGGATCGCCAGGCTCTGCACGACGGGCAGGCCGGCGTTGATGACGGTGGCGAACTGGCGCGAGAAGATGGTGATGTCGCGCACGTTGGGGATGCTGCCGATGTCGAGCCACTTGGGCAGCTTGATCTCGGCGTTGAGGCCTGTCTTGGGGACCTTGATCTCGGTTACGAAGTAGCCCTTCTGACGCAGGGCGTTGGCGACCTCGCGCTGCGACGCCGCCTCCGTGGTGCCCGTGATCACCTTGCCGCTGCGATCACGGACCTTGTAGTCGAAAACCGGCATCCTGCCTCCTCGTGCGCCGGCCCGGGCGCGCCCCACCTACCGAGACTGCACACAGGCTCGCGGCCAGCCTACCGAAAGCGGCTCGCGCCAAGCTGGCGAATCGCTCACTTTCGCCGGCCCCGCCACCGCCTACGCGGCCGCCCCCGCGCACCGGTTAGCATGCCGGCGATGACCGTGAAGCCCCGGACCGCGCGCGAGTCGAAGCGAAACCGCCGCGAGCGCGCGGGCCAGATCCTCGCCGAGCTCGCGCGCCTCTACCCCGACGCCGCCACCGAGCTCGACTTCGAGACGCCGTTCCAGTGCCTGATCGCCACGCTCCTCTCGGCGCAGGCCACCGACGTGAGCGTGAACCTCGCCACCCCGGCGCTGTTCGCCGCCTACCCCGACGCCCACGCGCTGGCCGCCGCCACCCCCGAGGAGGTGGAGCCGTACATCCGCACCATCGGCCTGTTCCGCAGCAAGGCGCGCAACGCCGTGGCCACCGCCCGCCTGCTCGTGGAGCGCCACGGTGGCGAGGTGCCCGGCACCATGGAGGAGCTGACCGCGCTGCCGGGGGTGGGGCGCAAGACCGCCAACGTGGTGCTGGCGAACGCCTACGGCGTGCCCACCATCGCCGTCGACACGCACGTGGGGCGCCTGGCGCGGCGCCTCGGCTTCAGCGAGCAGACCGACCCCGACAAGGTGGAGGCCGACCTCAAGGAGCTGCTCGAGCCCGACGACTGGATCTTCGCGCACCACGCGCTGATCTTCCACGGCCGGCGCGTGTGCCACGCCCGCAAGCCGAGCTGCGCCGCCTGCACGCTCTGCCCCCTGTGCCCATCCTGCGGCAAGGTGTGAGCGCGGGCGCGGCGGGCGCGGCGCGCGCCTAGGGCCTCTGGGCGCCTGTAACCCCACCCCGGTGGCCCCACGGCGGCCCTTGGTAGCCTCGGTAGCATGAGAGACCTCGTCATCGTCGGCGCCGGCCCCATCGGGCTCGAGGCCGCCATCCTGGCGCGCCGCGCCGGCCTCGACTACCAGGTGGTCGAGAAGGGCGCGGTGGTGGAGGCCATCCGGCGCTACCCGACGTACATGACCTTCTTCACCACCGCCGACCGGCTCGAGGTCGGCGGCCACCCGCTCGTCACCGCCACCGACAAGCCCACGCGCAAGGAGGCGCTCGACTACTACCGCAAGGTCGCCGCCGCCGAGCAGCTGGCGCTCCGCACCTACACCGAGGTCGTGGCCATCGAGCCGCTCCCCTCCGGCGGCTTCCGCGTCGTCACGCGCCCCAGCGGGCCCGCCGGCGTCGGCGCGGCCACCGCCGAGCTGCGGGCGCGCAGCGTGGTGGTGGCCACCGGCTACTTCGACAACCCCAAGCTGCTGAGCGTGCCGGGCGAGGAGCTGCCGCACGTGTCGCACTACTACGACGAGGCCCACCCCTACTTCGGCCGCAGCGTGGTGATCGTGGGCGCCGGCTCCAGCGCCGCCGACGCCGCCCTCGACCTGCACCGCGCCGGCGCCCGCGTCACGCTGGTGCACCGCGGCGACGACCTGCGCCACAGCCTCAAGTACTGGATCCGCCCCAACCTCGAGAACCGCATCAAGGAGGGCTCGATCACCGCGCACTTCCGCACCACCGTCAAGCGCATCACGCCCGAGGCGGTGGTGGTCGACAAGGGCGGCGAGGAGCTCGTCGTCCCCGCCGACCGCGTGTTCGCCCTCACCGGCTACTTCGCGGCGCCCGAGCTGCTGGTGGGCGCCGGCGTGCGGGTCGACCCCGACACGCTGACGGCCGAGCTCGACCCCGTCACCTTCGAGAGCAACGTGGAGGGCCTGTTCGTGATCGGCTCGGCCGGCTTCGGCAACCGCACCTCCGACGTCTTCATCGAGAACGGCCTGCTGCACGCCCGCGCCGCCATGAACGCCCTGGTCGCGCGCCTGAAGGGGGCGCCGGCCCCCGCCTGAGCGCGCCGGCAGCGCGCCCCAGGCGCACTTCGGTCCACGCGCCCTCCATGCCGCCCCGGTACACTCGGGGCAGGAGGTCCGTGATGAAGCAGCGCAACATGGGACTTGGCATCGGGCTGATCGTCCTGGGGCTGATCTTCCTGCTCGGCCCCTGGCTGAACCTGGCCGCGTTCGGCTGGCCGTTCTTCGTGATCATCCCCGGCGCCATCCTGCTCTTCCTGGCGTTCACCACCCGCGTCGGCAACGGCTCCCTCGCGGTCCCGGGCGCCATCGTCACCGCCACGGGCCTCATCCTGCTGGTGCTCAACATCACCGGCCGCATGCAGGCCTGGGCCTACGCCTGGACGCTGGTGATGGCCGCCGCCGGCGCCGGCTCCTACCTCTACGGCACCATCGCCGGCTCCGAGAGCCTCAAGCGCACCGGGCGCCGCGGCGCCGCGCTGGGCCTGGTGCTGTTCGCGGCGTTCGGGCTGTTCTTCGAGCTCCTGATCTTCGGCACGTTCAGCTCGGTGTTCCGCTGGCTCCTGCCGCTCGGCCTGATCCTCGTCGGCGCGCTGCTGCTCTTCAACGCCATGCGCGCGCGCGAGGCGCAGCGCACCGCCGCCGCGGCCGTGCGCCCGCCGGCGCCCGCCGCCCCGCCGCCCAGCGGCAGCAGCACCGGCCCCGGTACCCAGGTGCCGACCGGGCCCGTCGCGCCCCCCGCCGCCGACCGGCCCGAGAGGAGGAACCGCTGACAGGTGACCGCGTCGCGCCCGCTCCTCGCTTACGTCCTCCTCGCGATCGGCACGCTCTGGCTCCTCGTCGAGGTCGGCTTCGTCCCGCCGCGGCTCACGCTCGCGCTGCTCGAGTGGTGGCCGCTGCTGCTCGTGGCGCTCGGCCTCGACCTGCTGGTGCCGGCCGCGCGGCGCGGGCCGCTGCCCGTCACCGTCTACGCCGCTTCGGGCATCCTGCTGCTGGGGGTGCTGGGCGTCTCCGGCCGCCGCGCCACCGCGGCCGAGCCCCTCGAGCACGCGCTGCAGCCCGACATGCGCTCGCTGACGGCGCTCATCGACCCCGGCAGCGCGCGCGCCCGCATCGGCCCGGCCGCCGCCGGTGAGCTGGTGACCGCCGCCTTCGAGGGCCCTGCGCCCGCCGAGGCGCGCGTCACCGGCGACAGCGAGCCCACCCTCACGCTGCGCCAGGGCCGCACGCGCGGCCCGCAGCTGCGCCGCCTCGCGTGGGACGTGGCGCTCACCGCCGAGCTGCCCCTCGACCTCACGCTGCGCACCGGCTCGGGCGGCGCCGAGACCGACCTCACGGCCCTCGACCTGGCCGGCCTCACGGTCGACGGCGGCAGCGGCGCGCTCGAGCTGGCCCTGCCCGGCGGCGGGCGCTTCTACCGCGTGGGCCTCACCACCGGCAGCGGCAGCGCGCGCGTGCGCGTCGCGCCGGGCGCGTCGCTCGACATCGACGCCGACACCGGCTCCGGCAGCCTCCACCTCGAGGTCGGCCACTCCACCGACCTGCAGCTCACCCTCGACGCCGGCAGCGGCGCTGTCACCCTCGACCTGCCCGACGACGCCCCCATCCGCCTCGAGGTCACCGACGACGGCTCGGGGCGCCTGAACCTGCCCGGCTACCTCGTGCGAAGGAGCGGCAGCGGCGACACCGGCGTGTGGCAGAGCGCCGCCTTCGAGCGCGGCGGGCGCGTGATCCTGGTGCGCGTCGTGGGCGCCGGCTCCGGCAGCATCACCGTCCGGTAGCGCGGGGGCGGCGTGCGACTGATCGTCACCCACGAGCAGCCCGACTTCGACGCCCTCGCCAGCCTGGCGCTCGCCAAGCTCCTCTTCCCCGGCGCGGTGGCCACCATCCAGGGCGCGCTGAGCAAGCAGCTGCGCGCCTTCCTCACCCTCTACCGCGACGAGCTCGACCTGGTGCCGGCCAACAGCGTCGACCTGGCGGGGGTGCGCGAGCTGATCGTCGTCGACACCGCCGACCCCAGCCGCATCGAGCCGTTCGACGCGCTGCTCGGCAAGGTGCCCGTCACGCTCTACGACCACCACCCCACCCCCGAGGGGGCGATCGTGGCGGCGCGCGGCATCAGCGAGCGCATCGGCGCCACCGCCACCCTGCTCACGCGCGAGCTGCACGCCACCGCCGTGCCCATCCCGCCCCCGGTCGCCACCCTGGCGCTGCTGGGCATCCACGAGGACACCGGCAACCTCACCTACGACAGCTGCTCGCCCGACGACTACCGCGCCGCCGCCCACCTGCTCGCCAGCGGCGCCAACCTGGGGCTGGTGCGGCGCTTCGCCCACGACCACCTGGGCGCCGACCAGCTGGCGTTCCGCGATGCGCTCCTGCAGCACGCCCGCACGGGCGAGGTCGCTGGCCGCCTGGTGGTGTCGGCCGCCTTCACCTACCCCGAGTACGTGCCGGCCGTCAGCGGGCTCGTCAACGACCTGCTCGACCTCTACGCCGCCGACGCCGCCGTGGTGGCGGTGGCGATGGACCGCAGCACGCTGGTGTTCGCACGCAGCAACGAGCGCTTCGACAGCGCCGCGGCGCTCGCCGAGGCGGTGGGCGGCGGCGGCCACGCGGGCGCGGCCTTCGGCAAGAGCCAGCTGCCGCCCGAGGAGGCGCTGGAGCGCGTGCTGGCGGCGCTCACGCGCCACGCCGCCCCGCCGGTCACGGCGCGCGAGCTGATGAGCAGCCCCGTCAAGAGCGTGCGCCAGAGCGACTCGGTGGCGAACGTGGTGGAGAAGCTGCTGCTGTTCGGCCACAACGGCATGCCCGTCACCGACGACGCCGGCCGCGTGGTGGGGGTGGTGTCGCGCCGCGACCTCGACCGCGCGCTGCGCCACGGCCTCGGCGCCAGCCGCGTCAGCGGCTTCATGAGCCGCGAGGTGGTCAGCGCCCCGCCGCACGCCACCCTGCCGCAGCTCGAGGCGCTGGTGCTCAAGCACAACATCGGGCGCATCCCCATCGTCGACCGCGGCGAGCTGGTGGGCATCGTCACCCGCACCGACCTGATCGGCGCTCGCCACCGGCGCCCCCACGACGACCGCGCCGCCACCCTGCTCGAGCGCCTGCCCGACAGCGCCGAGCGCGCGCTCGCCAGCGCCGCCGCCCTGGCGGGCGACGCCGCCCTCTACCTGGTGGGCGGCACGGTGCGCGACCTGCTGCTGGGCGCCGGCATCAAGGACCTCGACCTGGTGGTCGAGGGCAGCGCCGCGCGCCTGGGCGCCCACCTGCAGCGCGAGCTGGGCGGCACCCTGTCGGCGCACGTCGAGTTCGGCACCGCCACCCTCACCCTGCCCAGCGGCCTGCAGCTCGACCTGGCCACCGCGCGCGAGGAGACCTACTCGCACCCCGGCGCGCTGCCCGAGGTGACCCCCAGCAGCATCCGCAAGGACATGGCGCGCCGCGACTTCACCATCAACGCCATGGCGCTGCGCCTCAACCCACCGCCGGCGGTGCTGTTCGACCCCTACTCCGGCGAGGAGGACCTGGCGGCGCGCCAGCTGCGCGCGCTGCACCCGTTGTCGTTCGTGGAGGACCCCACGCGCGTGCTGCGCGGCGCGCGCCTGGCGGGCCGCCTCGGCTTCCAGTTCGAGGCGGCCACCGCCGCCTGGGCGCGCGAGGCGCTCACCCCCGAGGTGCTTGCCAACGTCAGCCACGCGCGCTCGCGCGCCGAGCTGGAGCTGACGTTCGCCGAGGGGCGCGTGGCGCCCGCCCTGGCGGTGCTCGCCGAGCTGGGCGCGCTGGAGGCGATCTTCGGCCTCACCGGCGCGGGAGCGCGCTTCGACGCGCTCGAGCTGGCCGGGCGCCTCGACGCCCTCCGGCAGGAGGGCGAGGTGCCCGACGCCGCCTACCTGCTGGCGCTGCTGGTGGGCGCCAACCCCGAGGAGGCCGAGCGCCACGTCGAGGCGTTCAACTGGCCGCGCCGGCACCTGCAGGCGCGCGCCAAGCTGCTGAGCGTGCTGCTGCGCGAACCGCGCGCCGACGGCCGCCGCGGCGGCGCCGTGCGCGACGAGGAGCTCGAGGCGCTCGACGCGCCCGCGCGCTGGCTGCTGCGCGCCGCGGAGCCGGAGCTCGCCGGCCGCCTGCAGCGCCTGGAGCAGCAACCGCCTCCCAGACGGCTGCGCGGGAGCGATGTGGTAGCGTTGGGGCTGCTTCCCGGCCCCGCTGTCGGCAAGGTGCTCGACGAGGTCGCTCAGGCGCGCGCCGACGGGCGGGTGAGCCACTTCGCAGAAGAACTCGACCTCGCGCGGCGCCTCGTGGCCGAGGAGCGCGGCGACGACCTGGAGTGAACCGATGCTGTTCAGAGCTCAGGCGGACCTGACGACCGCCATCATCGCCTTCATCGTCATGGTGATGGCGCTCATCTTCCACAACGTCGTGCAGGCGTTCGTCGCGAACCGCCTCGGCGACCCCAGCCCGCGCCTGGCCGGCTTCATGGCCTTCGACCCGCAGCGGCAGCTCGACCTCATCGGCGTGGTGTTCCTGGCGCTGCTCGGCTTCGGCTGGCCGCGCACGGTGCCGGTCAACCCCCGCAACTACGCCGGGCGCGGCCGCGCCGAGGCGTGGGTGTGGCTGTCGGGCGTGGGCGCCTACCTGCTGGCGGCGCTGATCGCCACGCTGGTCGCCACGGTGTTCCTGGCGCTGGGCAGCGCGCCGCTCGCCATCGCGTTCCGCCTCGCCGCCACCACCTCGATCCTGCACGCGGTCATCAACCTGTTCCCGCTGCTGCCGCTCGACATGGCGCGCGCCGCGCTCGCGTGGGGCAACCCCGACGTGCGGCGCTTCATCCAGCAGCTGGCGCAGTTCGGGGTGCTGGGCTTCATGGTGTTCTTCTTCGTGCTGAGCGCCTCGGGGATCATCGGCCGCCTGGTCTTCTTCTTCGACCGCCTGATCATCGGCATCATCCGCCTGCTGCCCGGGCTCTGACGCTCACGGGCGCCCGCTCGTGTGAGGGGCTAGGCGCGCGGCGCCGGCGCCGGCCGCGGGCGCCTCGCGCCGCCCCGCGCGCGGCCGCGGGACGGCACCGCCGCTGTCCCGCTCTTCCCCGTCCCTCAGTCCAGCGCCGGCGAGCCCACGCCGTAACGGTCGCGCACGTCCACCATCATCTGCACGATGGGCGCGTAGGTCTCGAACGTCTCGAGCAGCCGCCCGGCCGGGTCGTACTTGCGGATCAGGTGGCCGCTGCGGCGCGCGGCGTAGAGGTGGCCGGCGTCGTCGACCCCCAGGTCGACGATGGCGTCGGTGGCCTCGCCCTGGCGCGGGTCGAGCGCGAACGACACCCCCACCTTGCCGTCGGCGGTGACCTTGCGGATCTTGCCGGCGGTGGCGTCGGAGATGTAGACGTTGCCCGCCTGGTCGACGGTCATGCCGTCCAGCTGGCGCAGCTCGGGGCGGTCGGCGGCCATCTTGAACGCCCAGCGCGTCTGGTAGCTGCCGTCGGCCGACAGGCGCTGCACCTGGCGGTTGCCGTAGTCGAGGACGTAGACGTTGCCACGCGCGTCGATGGTGATGACGCGCGGGTCGTTGAACTCGCCCTGGCCCTTGCCGCGCCCGCCGAAGCGCGCCAGGAAGCGGCCGTCGTTGGAGAAGCGCGACACCATGTGCGTCTCGCTGTCGAGCACGTACACCGTGTCGTCGGGCGCCACCGCCACGGACACCGGGTAGAGGAACTCGCCGGGCTGCATGCCGTAGCTGCCGAACGAGGTCCGCGGGGTGCCGTCGGGCGCCAGGCGGTGGATCATGCGGTGGTCCTGCTGGCCGACGCGGTACTCGAACACGGCGGCGAACAGGTCGCCGTGGGAGTCGACGGCCAGTGACAGCGGGGCGGCCGAGAAGTTGCCGTCGCCGACGCCGATGTCGCCGATGGAGGTGTGGAGGTTGCCGTCGGGGTCGAGGATGCGCAGCACGCCCTGGCGGGCGCTGACCGTGAGCAGCAGGCGCGTGGGGAGGTTCGCCTCCTCCTCGGCCTCGAAGTCGACGTGCTCGAGCGTGGCGAGCACCTCGTCGAGCGTGGGGCGCTCGTCGGGGTCCTTGGCGATCATGCGCATCACCAGCTGGTCGAGCGCCTTGGGCACCTTGAGGTCGACCTGGCGCGGCGGCGGCGGCGTCTGGAAGATCTGCTGGTGCACGATGGCCTCGTAGCCGCCCTTGAACGCCGTCTGGCCGGTGAGCATCTCGTAGAACACCAGCCCTAGGCTGTAGATGTCGGAGCGGTGGTCGATCTTGAGGCCGCGCGCCTGCTCGGGCGACATGTAGACGGGCGTGCCGACGCGCGCGCCGGTCATGGTGAGGCGCGACATCACCTTGCCGCCGGCGATGCCGAAGTCCATCAGCTTCACGGCGTCGGGGTGGAGGCGGCGGCCCCCCGCCTCGTCGTCGGCGATGCCGCCGCGGGTGATCATCACGTTCGCGGGCTTGATGTCGCGGTGGATGATGCCCGCCGAGTGGATGTGCTGCAGGGCGTCCACCACGCGCTTCATGATCTCGACGGACAGCTCGACGTCGAGCTCGCCCTCCTCGATGTACCCCTCGAGGGAGCGGCCGTCGACGAACTCCATGACCATGTAGTGCTGCACGCCGCTGGCGCCGTGCTCGAAGGTGCGCACGATGTTGTTGTGGTTGAGGCGCTGCGCCACCTCCGCCTCGCGGTGGAAGCGGCGGATGAACTTGGCGTCGGCCACGTACTGCTCCATGGGGATCTTCAGCGCCACCACGCGCCCGTCCGACAGGCGCCGCGCCCGGAAGACGCTGGCCATGCCGCCGGAGCCGACCTTCTCGAGGAGCTCGTAGCCCGGCACCTCGGCCACGTCGAAGCTGGGCGTCTTGGCGCCGCCGCGCTGCTGGCGCGCCTCGGCCGCCTGGCGCCTCGGCTTGCGGCGCGGCGGCGCCACCCGCGCGCTGCGCACCCCCTGGATGGTGGCCGGCACCAGCAGACCCACAGCCAGGAGCGACAGCAGCAGCGGCGCCAGCGCGCGCTCCAGGTCGCCGAGCAGCAGCACGCCCACGCCCAGGAGCAGCGTGAGGCCCATCAGCGCGCCCAGCAGCCAGCCGGGCGCGCGCAGCAGCAGCGCGACCAGCACGGCTCCGGCCGCCCACAGGACGATCATCCGTCGATCCCTGCTATCACGACCGTGATGTTATCCGGCCCGCCGCGCTCGTTGGCTAGGGCGAGCATTACTTCCACGTTGGTCTGACGGTTGCTGGTGCGCAGCACCTCGCGCAGGATCTCCTCGGGCTTCACCAGGCCGTGCAGGCCGTCGGTGGACAGCACGAACACGTCGCCGCGCTGCACCTCGAGCTCCACCACGTCGGGCGCCACCGTGGGCCGCGTGCCCAGCACGCGCGTGACGAGGTTGCGCCACTCGTGGTTCTCGGCCTCCTCCTCGGTGAGCAGGCCCTTGGCGACCTGCTCCTCGACCCAGGAGTGGTCCTTGGTGAGCTGGTAGATGCGCTCGCCGCGCACCAGGAAGGCGCGCGAGTCGCCGACGTGGCCCACGTAGGCCTTGCGCTTGCGGATGGCCACGCACGTCATGGCGGTGCCCATGCCGCGGCGGCCCTGCTGGCGGAAGGCGTGGGTGTAGACGCGCCGGTTGGCGAGGCGCATGGCCTTGTCGATGAGCTTGTCGATGCCCACGACGGGGCGGCCGCTGCGCACCTCCTCGACGTAGCGCGAGAACGACTCGTCGAGCACCTCGGTGGCGAGCTTGCTGGCCACCTCGCCGGCGGCGGCACCGCCCATGCCGTCGGCGACGGCCAGCAGCGTCAGGTCGCCGTCGGGCAGCGGGAACTGCCAGACGCGATGGAAATCCTCGTTGAGCGGCCGCACGCGCCCCACGTCGGAGCCGTGGCCAACGTTCTGACCGAGACGCACGCGCACACTCTACCGCGCCCACCGCGCGCGCGCACGGCCCCTGGCCCTAGTTGCCCTTGCCGCGGGGGCGCCGCACCGTCTGCAGGTACGGGTAGCGCTCGAGCAGCCCGCGCGTCTCCTGGAACAGGCTCACCGCCTCCTCGCGCGAGCGCGGCAGCTCCTGCAGCCGGAAGTAGGCCGCCTCGCCGCCCGGGAACACCACGGTGGGCGTGCCGAACAGGTCGAGGGCGGCGGCGCGCGTGTGCTCCTGCGCGAGCACCGTGCGGCACTCGGGGTTGGCGAGGTCGTCCTCGAAGCGCGGCTTGTGCAGCCCCACCTCGTCGGCCACCGCCAGGATGGTGGCCATGTCGAGCGAGCGGTAGTCGCGGTGCACGGCGCGCTGCAGCGCCAGGCGGAAGCCGTGGTGCGCCTCGGGGCCCTGGCGGCGCGCCGCCTGCGACGCCAGGAACGGCAGCAGGCCCTTGCAGCCGTTGCCGTCGAGCTCGTCGATGGGCTCGTTCCAGAGCTGCCAGCGGCCGTTGCCGCCTCGGTCGGCGCCGTTGAGCTCGTAGCTGTGCTGGTAGAGGGAGAAGTGCTCCCAGGTGACGGTCAGCCCCAGCGGCTCCGCCACCAGCTCGAGCACCTCGGCAGCCCGCCACGAGTAGGGGCAGATGTAATCGAAGTAGACGGTGACCCGTTCGGGCATGCCCCAATGTGAGCATCGCCGCCGCGCGCGCGGGGTAGCCCGAGTGACACCCGCCGCGCGCGCGGCGGCGGTTCAGTTGGCGTCTTCGCCGTCGTCGACGCTGCCCACGCCGGGCTGAGCGGCGCGCTTGGGCGGCTCGGGGATCGGCCCGAAGCGCGCCTCGTAGCGGCGGATGTTGTCCTCGAGGCTGCGCAGCAGCGCCTTGGCGTGTCGCGGGCTGGTGACGAGGCGCGCCGTCACCACGGGCTGCTGGCCCGGCATGGCCAGCACGAAGTCGAAGAGGAACTCGTCGGGGGTGTGCGCCAGCACGGCACCGTTGGTGGGGCGCCCACGGGCCGTCTCCTTGTCGATGTCGAACTTGAGCGGGTTCACGCTCGCAGGGTACCGGTTCCGGCAGCGGCCGGCGCCGCGCCTGCTATCGCGCCGCGTGCGCGCCGCGGGGCGGCGGCTCAGGCCGAGGCCGCCTGCGCCAGGCGCCTGAGGTTGCCGCGCAGCGCCAGGCGGGCGCGGCCCAGGTCGTGCTCGCTCTCGACGGCCAGCACCATCACGCGCTCGCCACCCGGCAGCGGGCTCAGCAGGATGGGGCCCTCGCCGAACATCAGCGTCACCTGCTCCAGGCTCGTGCCCGCCTCCGAGGCGTCCGCCTCCTCGGCGAGCAGCTCGCCGAGCGCGCGCCCGGCGGCCAGGGCGCTGGTGATGATGCTCACGGTGCGCTCCAGCAGCGCCCGGTCGAGGCTGCGGCTGGCGAGGAGCTCGCCGTCGGCGCCCACGAGCGCCGCGGCGGTGGCGCCGCGCACCGCCAGCATCTCGTCGAGCAGCCGTTCCAGCTCCATGGGGCCCTCGGGCTCGCTCACGCGAACACCGCCGCGAGCTCGCGGCAGACGCCCTCCACCTCGCGCCGAACGCTGCCGAGGTCGGCGTTGGCGTTGACCATCACGAAGCAGAACAGGTCGTCGCCGACGCGCCGGGCCAGGTAGCCGCCGCTCTCGCCGAGGGCGATGACCTCGTCGATGCGGCTGCCGAGCTGGCGGCTGATCTCGCCGGCCAGCAGCGAGAGGCTGGAGGTGAGGTCGGCGGCCACGTGCTCCAGCTCGGCGGCGCCCGGGGCGCGCTGGACCTCCGGCCCTTCGCCCTCCGCCGGGTAGCGCTCGACCAGCAGGCCGTCCATGGCGGCCACGGCCGCCACCCGGCAGCCCACCAGGCGCGTGGCGAGGCGCCCGAGGATGTCCTCCAGGTTCGTCACGGCGGCACTCTAGCACGGGTACCTACGTCCTAGACGTAAGGGGGTTCATAGCCCCTCACCTGGTATCTTTGGTCGATGAGCCAACTCCACGTGCGCGCACGCCCGGGCGACGTCGCCCCGATCGTCCTGCTCCCCGGCGACCCCGACCGGGCCACCCTGGTAGCCGAGCGCTTCCTCGAGGACGCGACGCGCTACACCGAGTACCGCCACCTCTACGGCTACACCGGCACCTACAGGGGCGTGCCGGTCAGCGTCCAGACCACCGGCATGGGCTGCCCCAGCCTGGCCATCGTGGTCGAGGAGCTGGTGCGACTGGGCGCCAAGACGCTGGTGCGCATCGGCACCAGCGGCGCCGTCGCCGAGCAGGTGCGCCCCGGCGACCTGGTGGTGGCCACCGCCAGCATCGCCAACGAGGGCACCAGCCGCCAGTACCTGGGCGGCGCCGAGTACAGCGCGGTGGCCGACTTCGAGGTCACGCGCGCGCTGGCCGAGGCGGCTGCCGCCACCGAGCGCCCCAGCCACGTGGGCCTCATCCAGACGGACGACGCCTTCTACGCGGTGGGGCCCGACGACGTGCCGACGCTGGCCGCGCGCGGCGTGCTCTCCATCGAGATGGAGGCGTCGGCGCTGTTCCTTCTCGGCAAGCTACGGCGCGTGCGCACCGGCTGCATGCTGGTGGCGAGCAACAACATCGGCGACCCGAGCTTCGTGGAGCAGCGCGTGCTCGACGAAGCGGTCGCCGACATGATCCGCACCACCCTGGACGCCTGCGTGGAGCTCCACCAGCGCGGCCTGGCCGAGAGGAGCGAGGGATGAGGGTCGCGGTCATCGGCGCCGGCACCATGGGGTCCGGCATCGCGCAGGCGTGCGCCGTGGCGGGCCACGACGTCACGCTGCTCGACACGAGCGAGGGCGCGCTGGGCCGCGCCCAGGCCGGCATGAAGAGCAGCCTCGAGCGCTTGGTGCGGCGCGAGCGGCTCAGCGAGTCCGACGCCGCCGCGGCGCTGGCGCGCGTGAGCCCCCAGACCGAGTTCCTCGGCCTGGAGAGCGCCGAGGTGGTCATCGAGGCGGTGTTCGAGTCCAGCGAGGTCAAGCGCGAGGTGTGGGAGCGGCTCGGCAAGGTCGTGTCCGACACGGCGCTGCTCGCCACCAACACCTCGAGCCTGTCGGTCACCGAGATCGCCGCCTACTCGGGGCGCGAGGCGCGCTTCTGCGGCATGCACTTCTTCAACCCCGTGCCGGTGATGGCGCTCGTCGAGGTCGTGCGCGGCCTGCGCAGCAGCGAGGCGGCCGTGGCCGAGGCCAAGGCGTTCGTGGAGGGCATCGGCAAGACGCCCATCGTGTGCCAGGACAAGCCCGGCTTCATCGTCAACCGGCTGCTGGTGCCCTACATCAACGACGCCATGCACGCCCTCTCCGAGGGGGTGGCGTCGGCCGCCGAGATCGACGAGGCCATGAAGCTCGGCGCCAACATGCCGATCGGGCCGCTGGCCCTCGCCGACCTGGTGGGCCTCGACGTCTGCCTCGCGGCCGGCCAGGCGCTGCACGAGGAGTTCGGCGACCCCAAGTTCCGCCCCGCGCCGCTGCTGAAGCAGATGGTGCGCGCCGGCAAGCTCGGCCGCAAGTCGGGCGAAGGCTTCTACGAGTACGAGTGAGCGAGGCTCACCTCACCCGGCCCACCGCCACCGAGGAGGCGCCATGAGCGACCAGCCGCACGAGCACGACCACGACCACGAGCTGGAGGAGCTCACCTTCGAGCACCTCCGCTTCGACCTGCAGGACGGCGTGGCCGTCATCACCATCGACCGCCAGGAGGCGCTCAACGCCCTCGATCAGGACGTGCTCGCCGAGCTGGCGCTGGCCTTCGACGTCGCCGAGACCGACGCCGAGGTGCGCGCGCTGGTCGTCACCGGCGCGGGCCGCGCCTTCGTGGCCGGCGCCGACATCGCCGAGCTGCAGCGCCTCTCCGACGCCTTCGCCGGCCGCGAGGCGGCGCTGATGGGCCAGGAGGTCATGAACTCGCTGGCCGCCATGCCCTTCCCCACCATCGCCGCCGTCAACGGCTTCGCGCTCGGCGGCGGCCTGGAGCTGGCGCTCGCGGCCGACCTGCGCGTGGCCGCCCCCGGCGCCCGGCTGGGCCTGCCCGAGGTGGGCCTGGGCCTGATCCCCGGCTACGGCGGCACCCAGCGCCTGCCGCGCCTGATCGGCAAGGGGCGCGCCCTCGACCTGATCTTCACCGGCCGCCACGTCGACGCCGAGGAGGCGCTGCGCATCGGCCTGGTGGACCGCGTGGCCGACGACGCCCTGCAGGCCGCGCTCGACCTGGCGCGCCAGGCGGCCCGCAACGCCCCGGTGGCGCTGGGCCTCGCCAAGGAGGCGGTGGTGCGCGGGCTCGACGTCACGCTGTCCGAGGGCCTCGAGATCGAGGCCGACCTGTTCGGCCTGGTGACCACCACGGCCGACATGCGCGAGGGTACCAGCGCCTTCCTGAGCAAGCGCGAGCCCGACTTCCAGGGCAACTGAACGCGCGACGGCGCCGCGCCCGCGCCACCCGCCACGGCATGCCCCGTACCATGGGGCATGCCGTTCCGCATCAAGGTCAGCCTGATCATCGTCGCGCTCCTGCTGGCGCTCGTCTTCGTGGTGCCGCTGGTGGTGCCCATCCCCGCCCCGCAGGGCGCCCGCCCGCTGGCCGAGGTGGCGCAGGGCGCCGAGCTCGTGGAGGTGAGCGGCGTCGGCCTGCACGTGGCGCGCTACCCGCACGAAGGCGCCGCGCCCGCCCCCACCTTCGTGCTGCTGCACGACTACGCCTTCTGGAGCTACGCCTTCGAGCCCATCGCCCCCGCGCTCGCCGCCCACGGCGCGGTGGTGGCCTTCGACCGGCCGGGCTTCGGCCTCTCGGAGCGGCCGCTGCCCGAGGGCGACCGCTACGCGGTGGGCTTCGACCCCTACACCCCCGAGGCGCAGGTGGCGCTCACCGTGGGCCTGCTCGACGCGCTGGGCGTCGAGCAGGCGGTGCTGGTGGGCAACGGCATGGGCGGCAGGGTGGCGCTCGACACCGCGCTGGCGCACCCCGAGCGCGTGCGGGCGCTGGTGCTGCTCGACACGCCCGTGTCGCTCGAGGAGACCGCGCGCGCCGCGCCCGGCTGGCTCCTGAACAGCCCGCAGATGCGGCGCCTGGGGCCGGTGTTCCTGCGCCAGCTGGCCGAGGGGCCCGGCGAGCAGCTGCTGCTCGGCGCCTTCGCCGACGAGGGCGCCGTCACGCCCGAGATCCGCGCGCGCCACGCCGTGACCACCAGCGTCGAGGGCTGGGACCGCGCCCTGTGGGAGGTGAGCCGCGCCGGCCGCCCGGCCAGCCTGGCGGGGCGCCTGGGCGCGCTGGCCGTGCCCACGCTCGTGGTGGCCGGGGAGGCCGACGCCACCGTGCCGCTCTCCGACGCCGAGCGCCTGGTCTCCGAGCTGCCCGACGCCGAGCTCGTCACCCTGCCGGCGTGCGGGCGCGTGCCGCAGCTCGAGTGCCCGGAGCCCCTGATGCAGGCGCTCGAGGCCTGGCTCCAGCGCACGGGCCTGGCAGCCACGCTGTAGACTCGCCTGCATGGACTCCAGCATCGAGCTACTCAAGAAGCTCTCCGAAGCGGCCGGCGTCCCCAGCCGCGAGGAGCAGGTCCGCGAGATCGTCCGCCAGGAGCTCGAGGGCAAGGTCGACGAGCTGACCGTCGACGCCATGGGCAACCTGGTGGCCATCAAGCGCAGCGGGCGCGACGGCGCCCCGCGGGTGATGGTCGCGGCGCACATGGACGAGATCGGCTTCCTGGTGCGGCACGTCGACGACCGCGGCTTCCTGCGCGTGCAGTCGGTGGGCGGCTTCGACACCCGCAACCTGTTCGCGCGCCAGGTCACGGTGCACGCCTCGAAGAGCGGCGAGGAGCTGATCGGCGTCATGAACCCCGCCGGCAAGCCGATCCACATCAGCACCGCCGAGGAGCGCAAGAAGATCCCCACCATCGACTCCTTCTACATCGACCTCGGCCTCGAGGGCGACGCGGTCAAGGAGAAGGTGCGCGTCGGCGACATGGTCACGCTGCGCCAGGAGTTCGTCGACCTCGGCACCGTCGTGACCGGCAAGGCGCTCGACGACCGCAGCGGCTGCTGGATCCTCATCGAGACCATCAAGCGCCTGCAGCAGGGCGAGATGGGCGCCGACCTCCACGCCGTCTTCACGGTGCAGGAGGAGGTGGGCCTGCGCGGCGCCATCACCGGCGCCTACGCCGCCGAGGCCGACGTGGGCGTGGCCCTCGACACCACCCTGGCGGTCGACACCCCCGAGATCGGCGAGCACCTGCGCGTGACGCAGCTCGGCAAGGGCGTGGGCCTCAAGGTGATGGACTCGAGCATCATCAGCACCCGCTGGCTGCTCGACCACTTCATGGAGCTGGCCGAGGCCAACGGCATCGACTACCAGCTCGAGGTGCTGCCGCTGGGCGGCAACGACGCCGCCGCCATCCAGAAGAGCCGCGGCGGCATCCCCTCGATCACCCTCTCCACGCCGTCGCGCTACGTGCACACGGTCACCGAGATGGTGGCGAAGTCCGACCTCGAGGGCGCGGTGGCGCTGCTCACCCGGTTCCTGCAGGAGGGCGTGGAGCTGGAAGGCCGCGCCTGAGCCAAGCTCGAAGCGCAGCCTGGTGGCGGGAGGGCCGGTCGTGGCGCCGGTCCTCCCGCCGCGCGCGTCTCGGGGCCGGCCCGGCATCCCAGGAGTCGCCCGCCGCGCACGCTTCCGGTTAGGCTTGAGCGAAGCATGATCATCGGACTCATCAGCGACGTGCACGCCAACGTCATCGCGCTGGAGGCCGCCCTCGAGGCGCTCGAGGAGCGCGGCGCCGAGGTGGTCGTGTGCCTCGGCGACCTGGTGGGCTACGGCCCGTCGCCGAACGAGACCATCGAGCTGCTGCGCGACAAGGGCGTGCACTGCACCCTGGGCGCCGCCGACGAGCGCGTGGCGTACAGCTTCGCGGGCCCCGCGGCGCCGCGCAAGGGCGTCGCCGACGACATCCTCGAGTGGACAAAGAGCGTGCTCGAGCCCGAGAACCTGCGCTTCCTGCAGAGCCTGGCGGTGCAGCAGCGCCTGCAGACGCCGCTCGGCTGGCTGCGCTACTTCCACGGCTCCCACGACAACCCGTCCGAGCGCCTCAACCTCAACCGCGACCCCATCTCGCTGGGGCGCATGCTCGAGCGCCACCGCTGCAACATCCTGGTGGCCGGCTCCACGCACGTGCCGTTCTACCGCCACATCGGTGACAACGGCCTGGTGCTGAACCCGGGCTCGGTGGGACTGTCGCTCAACGGCGAGCCGGGCGCCGACTACGCCCTGCTGACCATCACCGACAGCGGCCTGGAGCTCGAGATGGACAAGGTGGAGTACGACTTCGCCGCCGCCGCCTTCGAGGTGCTGGCGTGGGGCCTGCCCGCCGCGGTGGCCGAGGCCGTGCAGCACGGCCGCATGACCGAGCGCCTGGGCTCCGGGCCCGACGGCGCCCCCTGAGCCAGGCGCGCGGCCGCGCCTCCCCGGTCACCTGACCAGCTAGACCCGCTCCAGCGCCAGCGCCAGCGCCTCGCCGCCGCCGATGCAGATGCTGGCCATGCCGCGCTGGCCGCCGCGGCGCTGCAGGGCGTTGAGCAGCGTGACCACGATGCGTGCGCCCGAGGCCCCGATGGGGTGCCCCAGCGCCACCGCGCCGCCGTGGACGTTGACGCGGTCGGCCGGCAGGCCGAACTCCCGCATCGCCGCCATCGGCACCACGCTGAACGCCTCGTTGATCTCGTAGACGTCGACGTCGCCCGGCTGCCAGCCGAGCTTGTCGTAGAGCGCCTTCATGGCCGCCACCGGCGCGGTGGTGAACCACTCGGGGGCGGCGGCGCTGCCGGCGTAGCCCGTGACGCGTGCCAGCACCGGCATGCCGCGCGCGGCGGCCACCTCCTCGCTGGTGACGACCAGGGCGGCGGCGCCGTCGTTGAGGGTGCTGGCGTTGGCGGCCGTGACCGTGCCCTCGCCCTCGAACGCGGGCCGCAGCTTGCGCATCTTCTCGAAGTCGACCTGGCTCGGGCCCTCGTCCTGCTCGACGCGCGTGACCTGGCCGCGGCGCCCCTCGACCTCCACGGGCGCGATCTCGGCGGCGAAGGTGCCGTCGGCCATGGCCTGCTGCGCGCGGCGGTAGGAGCGCTCGGCGTACTCGTCCTGCGCCTCGCGGGTGAAGGCGTACTCGGCGGCGCACAGCTCGGCGCACGAGCCCATGTGCTTGTCGTTGTAGACGTCCCAGAGGCCGTCGTGGACCATCGAGTCGACGAGCTTGGCATCGCCGAGCCGCAGCCCGCCGCGCGCGCCCGGCAGCAGGTAGGGGGCGTTGGTCATCGACTCCATGCCGCCGGCCACCACCACCTCGGCGTCGCCGACCATGATGGCGCGCGCCGCCTGCAGCAGCGCCTCCAGGCCGCTGCCGCACATCTTGTTGAGGGTCACGCTCTGCGTGCGCTGGTGGAGGCCGGCGTAGAGCGCCGCCTGGCGCGCCGGCGCCTGCCCCTGGCCGGCCTGCAGCACGTTGCCCATCAGCACCAGGTCCACGCCCTCGGGGCCTAGCTGCGCGCGCTCGAGGGCGGCGCGGATGGCGGCCGCGCCCAGCTGGCTCGCCTTGAGCGGCGACAGCGCGCCCTGGAACGCCCCGATGGGCGTGCGGGCGGCGGAAGAGATCACTACCGTCATCGGTACCTCCGGTGTCGGGCGCGCGGCCGCGCCGCGGGGCGCCCGCCCCTGAGTATAGGTGGCGCCTCGGTCGGCCCCGGCAGCGCTCGCGGCCGGCTCCGACACACGCAG
>JAAYYF010000040.1 GCA_012515535.1 Deinococcales bacterium | reverse complement strand
GGCGTGATGATGCCCGAGGCGGACTCCTCCGAGGACACCCTGGCGCTCAGCCGCCTGGCGGCCGAGGCCGCCGGCATCACGACGGTGCTGGAGAACATCACCCCGATCCTCGACGGGGCGGGCGCCTACCGCCGCCGCGACGAGGCCATCCGCCGCGTCGTCCCGCGCTACGGGCCCGGCTGGAAGGTCAAGCTGGTGCTGCCCAGCGTGATCGAGTCGGAGAGCTACCGCATCTTCTCGCTGGTGGCGCGCTCGCCCGACGGCGAGGAGGTCAAGGCGCGCCTGCCGCTGGAGGCGTACCTGCAGGTGGTGGCCGCCACCAACTTCAAGCAGCGCACGCGCAAGATGGTGGAGTACTACCACGCCGACCGTCTGAACTACGTGGTGCTCGGGACCCCGAACCGCCTGGAGTACGACCAGGGCTTCTTCGTGAAGAACGGCGACGGCGCCGCCGACGTGAAGCCGATCGCCCACCTCTACAAGTCGCAGGTCTACCAGCTGGCCGAGGTGCTGGGCGTGCCCGAGGAGATCCGCTCGCGGCCCCCCACCACCGACACCTACTCCCTGCCCCAGAGCCAGGAGGAGTTCTACTTCTCGCTCCCCTACGACCGCATGGACCTCTGCCTCTACGCCGTCGACCACGAGGTGCCGGCGGCCGAGGTGGCCGCGGCGCTCTCCCTCACCGAGGAGCAGGTCGAGCGCGTGTTCGCCGACATCGCCTCGAAGCGGCGCGTGAGCCGCTACCTGCACGCAGCGCCCCTGCTCGTCGCCGAGACGTAGACTCGGACGAGGGGGGAGCCGTGAGGATCAGGCCGTTCGAGGAGCGCGACGCAGCGGACGTGGCGTCGCTGTGGCAGTACTGGTTCCGCGACAAGACGCGCGTGCCCGACCCGGGCCTCGAGGCGCTGGTGCGGCGCATCTACCTGGACGACCCCAACGTCGACGACGAGCTGCGGCCGCTGGTGGCCGAGGACCTGGCCGGCAACATGCTGGGCTTCCTGGGCGTCAGCGTCATGCCCGTCGAGGTGGACGGCGAGCGGCGCAAGCTCGCGGGGGTGTTCCCCTCGGTGGTGGACCCCTCCGCCCCCACCTCGGTGGCCAGCCTGCTGCTGCGCCGCTTCCTGGGCGGCCCGCAGGCGTTCACCCTCTCGGACGGCGGGCACGTGAAGTTCGAGCGCATCTGGGAGGCGCTCGGCGGCCAGATCGCGCAGCTGCAGTCGCTGCGCTGGGTGAAGCTCCTGCGCCCGGCCAGCCTGGGGGCGCTCGCGGCCGCGGGCCGCGCCTCCGTGAAGCCGTTCGCGCCCCTGCTGCGGCCCCTGGCGGGCGGCAGCGACTGGCTCGCGCGCCGCGTGGCGGGCGGGCGCCTGACCGCTCGCGCGCCTGGCGCCAAGCCCGCCGCCCAGGCGCAGGACGCCCCGCTGCGGGCCGAGCCCCTCACCCCCGCGCGCCTGGTCGAGGTGACGCCCGCCATGCACGCGCGCGCGCGCCTGCGGCCGCTCTACGACGAGGCGCACGTGGCCTGGCAGTTCGGGGAGATGGCGCGCATCGTGGAGCAGGGCGAGTTCACCGCCAACCTGGTCGTCACGCCCGAGGGCGAGCCGGCCGGCTGGTACGTCTACTACCTCAAGCCCGGCGGCGTGTCGCGCGTGTTCGCCCTCGAGGCGCACCCACGCTACCTGCCGCAGGTCGTGGACCAGCTCTTCGCCGACGCCGACGCCCGCGGCGCCGGAGCGGTGATCGGCCGCATGGAGCCGCGCCTGCGGCGTCCGCTCGCCGAGCGCGGCGTCCTCGTCTACCCGGGCGGCTCGCTGCAGATGGTGCACGCCAAGGACCGCTCGCTGATGGACGACGCGCAGCTGGGCCGCCTGGCCTTCAGCCGCCTGCAGGGCGAGAACTGGTACTGGTGGGCGATCGACTCGCGGACGGTGCCCTAGGGCGCTACCCGAGCGTGGCCGCCAGGCCCGCCTCCAGCCCCGTGCGCGGCTCCCAGCCGGTGGCTCTCAGGCGTGACACGTCGGCCACGGAGCGGCGGATGTCGCCCTGGCGCGGGGGCGCGGAGCTCACGGAGAGCGGCGTGCGCACGCCCGGCAGGCGCTCGATGGCGGCCAGCAGCTCCAGCAGGCTCACCTCGGCGCCGCGCCCCACGTTGAACACCGGCAGCTCGGGCGGCGTCTGGCCGGGGCGCGCGAGCGCGGCCACCAGCGCCCGCACCACGTCCTGCACGTAGACGAAGTCGCGCGTCTGCTCCCCGTCGCCGAACAGCGTGATGGGCGCGCCGCGCCGGGCGCGGTCGAGGAAGACGCTGATCACGCCCGAGTAGGGGCTCGCGGGGTCCTGGCGCGGCCCGAAGACGTTGAAGAAGCGGAAGGCGGTGGCGTCGAGGTGGCCCGCCCGGTGGAAGTGGGCCAGGTAGTGCTCGCCGGCGAGCTTGTCGGCGGCGTACGGGGTGAGCGGGCGCTTCTCCGCCTCCTCGCCGAGCGGCAGCGCGGGGTTGTCGCCGTAGACGGCCGCCGAGCTGGCGTAGAGGGCGCGCTTCACGCCCAGGCGCGCGGCCAGGTCGAAGAGCCGCACGCTCGCCTCGAGGTTGGTGCGGTGCGTGCCCACCGGGTCGCGCACCGACGCCTCCACCGACGCCACGGCCGCCAGGTGCACGAAGGCGTCCTGACCGGCCAGCGCCTCCTCGAGCGCCGCCTGGTCGGCCACGTCGCCGACCACCAGGCGCAGGCGCTCTTCGGCCCCCGGCAGGTTCGCGCGCTTGCCGGTCGAGAGGTCGTCGAGCACCGTCACCGCGTGCCCCGCGTCCAGCAGCGCGGCCGTGAGGTGGGAGCCGATGAAGCCGGCGCCGCCGGTGACGAGCACCCGCATGCTCACTCGTCCCACGCCGGCCCGTCGTCGGGCGCCACGAAGCGCTGCCCGTGCGCCAGGCCGTGCACCGCGGCCATCTCGTCGGGGGTGAGCGCGAAGTCGAAGACGTCCAGGTTGGCGGCGCGGCGCCCCGGGTCGGCGGACTTCGGCACCGTGGCCACGCGCGGCTGCTGCACCAGCCAGCGCAGCGCCACCTGCTCGGGCGTCTTGCCGTACCGCGCGCCGAGGGCGCGCAGCAGCGGCTCGGCGCCCAGCAGCCCCTTGGCGAGCGGGCGGTAGGCGGTGACGAGCAGGTCGAGCTCGGCGGCCTGCGCCAGCAGGCGCCGCTGCGCCAGGAACGGGTGGTACTCGACCTGGTTGCAGAAGAGGCGCGTGACCTGAGCGGCGCGCGCCACCAGCGCGCTGGGGAAGTTGCTCACGCCCACGTGCCGCACCAGCCCCTCCCGCTGCAGCTCCGCCAGGTCCTCGAGCGCTGCCGCCACGGCTGCCTCCTCGGCGGGCCAGTGCAGCAGCATCAGGTCGACGTACCCCGTGCCGAGCGCGTCGAGGCTCGCGCGCACGCTGTCGGCGGCGCGCCCGTGGGCGTAGTGGCGCGGCCGCACCTTCGACACGAGGAACACCTCCTCGCGCGCCACCCCCGCGGCCCTCAGCCCGCGGCCCACCTCCGCCTCGTTGTCGTAGCTCTGCGCGGTGTCGAGGTGGCGGTAGCCGAGCGCGAGGGCGTCGGCGACGCTCCGCACGCACTCCTCGCCCGTCAGGCGGTAGGTGCCGAAGCCCAGGGCGGGCACCCGCACCCCTTGCACCTCTTGGAAGATCATGCGGCGATGCTAACCGGCCCGCTGCCGGCGGGAGCGGGCGTGGGCGCGTGGCGCGCCCGGGACCGCGGCCTCGGGGCCGCCTCAGCTGGGCGGCGAGGTGGGGCTGCGCGTGCCTTCGGGCGCCGCCTCGGTGGGCACCACCGGCGCGAAGCTGCAGCCCTCCAGGAACTCCTCCAGCAGCGAGCGGATGCGCGCGTGGTCGGAGCGCAGGGCCGCCTGCTGCAGGGCGTCGACGGTGGCCGCGAGCGCCTCG
>JAAYYF010000039.1 GCA_012515535.1 Deinococcales bacterium | reverse complement strand
GCCCGCCACGGACGCGCCCGGCGCGGCGGGGAGCCACGGCGCCCCTTAGGGACGGCGCGCTGCCGTGAGGCCGCCTGGCGCCGGCCCGAGGCCGGGGGTCAGGGGCGAGCGGTGGCGGTCAGTTGCGCGCCCGCTCCGGCCCGAAGTCGCTCCAGGCCAGCTCGCCCTGCGCCAGCCCCGGGTAGAGCTGGCGGTAGACCGCCAGGTTCTCGTAGACGATCTGCAGGTACTCGCGCGTCTCGGACCGGTCGATCTCGCGGTAGAACTCGTCCTTGTCCTCGGCCACCCACTCGCTCCTGAACAGGCGGTTCACGTAGCCCTGGCCGCCGTTGTAGCCGGCGATGACCAGCTCCTCGTCGCCGTCGAAGTAGCGCAGCAGCCACGCCAGGTAGGTGGCGCCGTAGGCGATGTTGCTGCGCACGTCGAACGGGTCGCCGGGCTCCTCGCCGCGTAGCTCGCCGATCCAGTCCCAGGTGGTGGGCATGACCTGCATCAGGCCCTGCGCCCCCGAGCGCGACACCGCCACCGGGCTGAAGGCCGACTCCTGGCGCATCACGGCCCAGATCAGCGCCGGCTCGATGCCGTTCAGCGCCGCCTCCTCCGTCACGGTCAGCGGCCAGGCGGGCGGGTAGGCGAGGCGCCACACGCGCAGGTCGTCGTGGCCGGCGGCCAGCAGCTCGCGGGCGGCGCGCACGCTCTGGCGGTACTCGTCGAAGCTCTGCAGCAGCTCGGCCAGCTCCACGACGGCGGCCACGTCGCCGGCGGCCTCCGCCTCGCGCAGCGCGAACAGCAGCTCGCCCACGGCGGCGTCGGCCTCGCCCACGGCGTGCAGCTCGGTGGCCAGCGGCGTCACGGCCAGGGCGCGCTCGCTGGGCTGGTCGGCGGTGAGGGCGGCGTCCGACAGCGCGCCCACCGGCTCCGTCAGCGGGTCGGGCGCGGCGGGCGCCCCGCCCAGCTTCATGGCGAAGAAGCTCCCGGCGGGCAGCAGCGCCAGCGCCTCCTGCGCCGCGGCGCCGTCCTCGAGGCGCGTGGCGAGCACGTAGGCGCGGTAGGCGGAGTCGTCGGCGTAGGCGCTGCTGCCGCGCGCGATGCGCAGGTAGACGGGCAGGGCGTCGGCGTAGCGGTCGCGCGCCTCCAGCAGGCCGGTGGCGAGCCACATCAGGTCGGCGCGGCCGGTGCTCACCAGGTGCTCCACGGCCGCGTCGATGCGCCCGGCGCGGTTGGCGAGCAGGCCGAGGCCGTAGTGGCCGTCGGCGCCCAGGGCGGCGAAGGCGGCCGTGGCCTCGTCGTCGCGCCCCAGGTAGAACAGGCACCACGCCTCGCCCAGCAGGGCGGTGGCGTTGCCGGGCTGCTCGGCGAGCCAGCGGCGGTAGGCGTCGAGCGCCTCGTCGTAGCGGCCCAGGGCGCGCAGGGCGGGCGCCTCGATGGAGGGCGCCGTCAGGCCGCCCAGCGCCTCGAGGGCGCGCGCCTGCAGCCCGGCGCTCTGCAGGGCGGCGGCGCGGCGGTAGGGGTCGGCCTCGAGCCCCAGGAACGCCTCCAGCGCGCGCGCGTCGGGCAGCGCCTCGCGGTAGGCGGCCAGCGCCGTGGCGTCGTCGCCGGCCGCGGCGGCCAGCTCGGCGCGCAGCAGGGTCAGCTCGCGGTTCTCGGCGCGCCTGAGGGCGTCGTCCACGCGCAGCTCCAGCGCGCGCTCCAGCGCCGCCAGCCGCGTGGCGGGCTCGAGGCGCTCGTCGATGGCGAGCTCCATGGCGCTCAGGTAGGCGCGGTAGCTGTCGTCGGCGGCCGCGATAGCCTGGAGGGCCGCGGTATCGCCCGACTCGCGGGCGTGCTGGAGCTCGGCGTACGGCTCGGGCAGCCGCGGCTCCGTGAAGGCGGCGGGCAGCAGCTGCGGGTCGCCCGAGGGACGATCGATCCACAGGCCTGCCAGCACGAGCGACAGGACGAGGGCGAGTAGCAGGAGGACGGCCCGCGACTGGTTCATCCCGGCCAGTCTACGAAGCGACCATCAGCGTCTGGTGAGCGGCCGCGACGCCGGCCCGGGGGCGCCGCCGAACGGTGAGCCACGGCACCGTCACGTGTTCCCGGAGGGGCCGGGGGCGGGCGATGTGAGGTAGAATCCGGCCAAAGTCAATGGACCCGTCGGCTTGTCCTGTACCCGGGGCAAGCCGCTTCCTAACGTAAGAACGTACCGGTGAAGAGGAGAGAACATGGCGATAAGGGTTCGCATCACGCCGGAGGGCTACGCGCGCCTCCAGGCGGAACTGGAACAGGAGCGTGAGCGCCTAGAGGAGGCGACCCGCATCCTGCAGGAGCTCACCGGCTCGTCCGACGACTACGACGACACCGGCCTCGAGGACGCCAAGACCGAGAAGTCGCGCATCGAGCAGCGCATCGACCGGCTCGAGGAGCAGCTGGCGCGCGCCGAGATCATCGACGAGCCCTCGGCCAGCGACCGCATCGACCTGGGCAGCGTCGTCACCCTCGACTCGGAGGGCGAGTCGTTCCAGGTGCAGCTGGTGTCGCCCGTCGAAGCGGGCGTGCTCGACGGCGACATCCCCAAGGTGAGCGACGAGTCGCCCCTCGGCCGCGCCCTCAAGGGCCGCGGCAAGGACGAGCGCTTCACGGTCGAGATCAACGGCCGCAGCACCGAGTACCGCATCAAGGCCATCGGGTAGGCAGCGGGCGCGCGCCCGCCGTGCCAACCTAGAGGCATGAGCCAGAAGTCGCTACGCGAACAGCGCGACCAGCGCCTCCGCAACCTGGAGGCGCTGGTCGAGCGTGGGTTCGAGGCGTACCCCGCCAGCTTCCACGCCAGCCACAGCGCCGCCGAGCTGCACGCGGCCCACCCCGAGCCCACCCCCGGCGAGGCCATCGAGGCCGAACCGGTGAGCGTGGCCGGGCGGGTGATGCTGCTGCGCATGCTCGGCAAGCTCACCTTCGCCACGCTGCAGGACGGCAGCGGCCGCATCCAGGTCTCCTTCCAGAAGGAGAAGCTGGAGGCCTACAACGCCCTCAAGAAGGTCGACCTCGGCGACTGGCTCGAGGTGACGGGCACGCTGTACGCCACCAAGACCGGCGAGCTCACCGTCGACGCCACCGAGTTCCGCCCGCTGGTCAAGAGCCTGCGCCCCCTGCCCGACAAGCACCACGGCCTGGTCGAGAAGGAGGCGCGCTACCGCCAGCGCTACCTCGACCTGCTGGTCAACCCCGAGGTGAAGCGCGCCTTCGTGCTGCGCGCCAAGGCCATCGCCTTCATCCGACGCTACCTCGACGACCTGGGCTTCATCGAGGTCGAGACGCCGGTGCTGCAGGCGGTGCCGGGCGGCGCCGAGGCGCGGCCGTTCATCACGCACCACAACGCCCTCGGCTTCGACTTCCACCTGCGCATCTCGCTCGAGCTCTACCTCAAGCGCCTGGTGGTGGGCGGCTTCGACGCCGTCTACGAGATCGGCCGCAACTTCCGCAACGAGGGGCTAAGCTACAAGCACAACCCCGAGTACACGATGCTCGAGCTCTACTGGGCGGGCAAGGACTACCTCGACATCCTGAAGCTGGTCGAGGAGATGTACTCGAGCCTGATGCTCGAGCTGCTCGGCACCACCAAGCTCAGCTACCAGGGGTACGACCTCGACTTCACCCCACCGTGGCCGCGCGTCGACTACACCGGCGAGCTGGCGAAGCGCGCCGGCATGGGGTTCGACCCCCTAGACGAGCCGCGCCTGCGCGCCTGGGTCGCCGAGCAGCACCCGGGCGCCGCCGACGGCGAGCTGCCGCTGGCGGAGCGGCCGCTGAACCAGGTGTTCGACAAGCTCTACGACATCTACGTGGAGCCGCACCTGGTGGGGCCGGTGTTCGTGATGGACCACCCCGAGGCGATCAGCCCGCTGGCCAAGCGCCACCGCAGCCGCCCGGGGCTGGTGGAGCGCTTCGAGCCGGTGGCGGTGGGGATGGAGCTGGGCAACGCCTTCTCGGAGCTGAACGACCCGCTCGACCAGCGCCGGCGCTTCGAGCTGCAGCAGGCGCTGCGCGAGGCCGGCGACGAGGAGGCGCAGATGCTCGACGAGGACTTCCTGACCGCGCTGGAGTACGGCATGCCGCCCACCGGCGGCCTGGGGCTGGGCATCGACCGCCTGGCCATGCTGCTGGCCGACGTGCCCAGCATCCGCGACGTCATCCTCTTCCCGCTCCTGCGCCCCGAGCAGTGACGGCCACGGCGCGCGCCCGCGCGTCGGCGGCGTCGTAGCGCTGCTCGAGGGGGCGGAAGAGGCGCATCGAGAACTGCATCAGCGGGCCCACCGCCAGGGCGATCACCAGGGTGCCCACCCCCACGCTGCCGCCCATCAGCCAGCCGCTGGTCAGCACCAGCACCTCGACCAGGGTGCGCGCCGCGCGCACGCTCAGGCGGGTCATGCGCGCCAGGCCGATCACGAAGCCGTCGCGCGGGCCCGCGCCTAGGCCGGCGGTGAGGTAGAGGCCGGTCGCGACCCCAAGGACCAGCAGCCCGGCGCCGAAGTAGGGCAGGCTGGCGGCCAGCCCCTGCGGCGCCGGGAGGAGCTTCAGGAAGGCGTCGGTCCACACGCCGATCAGCAGCATGTTCAGCACGGTGCCGATGCCGATCTTCACCTTGGCGACGAGCGCCGCGAACAGCATCACCACCAGCCCGGCCAGGATCATCCCCTGCCCGAAGCTGAGCGGCGTGATCAGCGACAGCCCCTGGTGGAACACGTCCCACGGCCCCAGGCCCACGGCCGAGCCGCGCACCATCAGCGCGATGGCTAGGCCGTACACCACCAGCCCCACGTTCAGGTGCAGCAGGCGCAGGAGGAAGACCGGCAGCGTGGAGTAGGGCGGGCGTTGGAACACGACCGGCAGCCTACCGCGCCGGCGCGGCGCGCGGCGACGGGGCGGCGCCCAGCGCCACGGCGCCGCCGCCGCGCGCAGGGGCGCTGCCGCCCGGCGCCGGGGGAGCGCGCGGTAGCATCGGCGGCATGCAGGGCGACACGGGCGGCTTCCCCGACTGGGTGCAGGACGCCGTCTTCTACCAGATCTTCCCCGACCGGTTCGCGCGCTCCGCGCGCGTGCCCAAGCCCGGCAACCTGGAGGCGTGGGACGCGCCCCCCACCGTCCACGGCTACAAGGGCGGCGACCTCTTGGGGGTGGTGGAGCGGCTCGACCACCTGACCGAGCTAGGCGTCACGGCGCTCTACCTCAACCCCGTGTTCGCCTCGGGCGCCAACCACCGCTACCACACGCACGACTACTTCCAGGTCGACCCCATGCTCGGCGGCGACGCCGCGCTCGCCGCGCTGCTCACGGCCGCCCACGCCCGTGGCATGCGGGTGGTGCTCGACGGCGTCTTCAACCACGCCAGCCGCGGGCTGCTGCAGTTCCACGACCTGCTCGAGAACGGGTCGGCCAGCCCCTACGTCGACTGGTTCCACGTCAACCGCTTCCCGCTCAACGCCTACGGCGGCGGGCCGCTCGGCTACGAGGCCTGGTGGGGCTTGCCGGCGCTGCCCAAGCTCAACGTGGGCAACCCGGCCGTGCGCGAGTTCCTGTGGCGCGTGGGCGAGCACTGGTTGGAGCGCGGCATCGACGGCTGGCGCCTCGACGTGCCCAACGAGATCGACGACGACGCGTTCTGGCAGGAGTTCCGCCGCCGCTGCCGCGCCGTGAACCCCGAGGCGTACCTGGTGGGCGAGATCTGGACGGGCGCCGAGCGCTGGCTGCACGGCGACATCTTCGACGGCGTGATGAACTACCCGCTCACGCGCGCGATCTTCGGGCTGGTGGGGCGCGATCTCGCCACCGACGAGATCGCCAGGAGCGGCCTCGACGGCGTCGAGGCGCTGGGCGCGAAGCGCTTCGTGAAGCGCGTGGAGGGGCTGCTGGGCGCCTACCCGCGTGGCGCCGTGTACAGCCAGCTGAACCTGCTGGGGTCGCACGACACCCCGCGCGTGCGCACGAGCCTGGGCGGCGACGGCGCGGCGCTGCGCCAGGCGTGGCTGCTGCTGTTCGCGCTGCCGGGCGCGCCCTGCGTCTACTACGGCGACGAGATCGGCCTCGAGGGCGGCCACGACCCCCACTGCCGCGCGGGCATGCCGTGGGGGCGGCGCGACGCCTGGGACGAGGAGCTCTTGGCCTTCATGCGGCGCCTGATCCGCCTGCGCACCGAGCAGCCGGCGCTGCGCCGCGGCGAGACGCGCCTGAGCGCGCCGCGCGACGACCTGGTGGTGGTGGAGCGGTGGCTGGAGGGCGGGGACGGCGCGGGCGCGGTCGGGGGGCGCGGCGCGGCCTCCGACGCACGCGCCGCCGGGCAGCGCCTCTACGCGCTGGTCAACACCGCGGGCGCGGCGGCCACCGTGCCGGCGGCCGCGCTGCCGCCGGGGCGCTACCGCGACCTGCTCTCGGGCGGCGAGGTCGTGCAGGCGCGCGGCGCCGCGCTGGTGCCGGCGCGGGGCGGGGTGTTGCTGGCCCCGTGGTCTTGAGGCGAGCCAGCGCCTGCGCCCGGCGCAGAGCGTAGCGAGGCTCGTTCACGGAGCCTCGGATGCTCGTTGAAGGATAGCTGCGGAACCTTCGACGAGCACCTGAGGCTCCGCGAGGGGACCACCGCTACCCACGCCGGACCCGCCCTGAAGCTCGCACCGGCGCCCCGGTGCTCGAGCCGAGCGCGCTCAGCGCCGCTCACCCCTCCTGCAGCAGGATGGTGCTCTCGTCGCCCACCACCAGCCGGTGGGTGCTGGGACGGCCGCGGTGGCCGCCGATGCGCACGTCCTCGCCGATGAGGCTCGCCTGCAGGCGCGGCCCCACGCCTTGGATGGTGGTGCGCGCCCCGACCACCGAGTACTCGATCTCGGCGTTGTGGATCACGCACTCCTCGCCGATGGCCGTGAACGGCCCGATGTAGGCGCCCACCACCTCGGCGCCGGCGCCCACGATGGCGGGCCCGAAGATGGTGGTGTCGCGCACCACGGCGCCCTCCTCGATCACCACCTCGCCGATCAGCTGGGCGCCGTCCACCGTGCCCTTCACGTCGCGCTTGGCGCGCATCAGCAGCAGGCGGTTGGCGTCGAGGATGTCCTCGGGCTTGCCGGTGTCCTTCCACCAGCCGCTCACCTCGACGGGCGCCACGGGCTCGCCGGCCTCGATGAGGCGCTGGATGGCGTCGGTGATCTGGTACTCGCCCTTGGCGCCGGGCTCCAGGCCCTCGATCATGGCGTGGATGGCGGAGTCGAACACGTACACGCCGGCCACCGCCAGGGTGCTGGGCGGGTCGGCGGGCTTCTCGACCAGGCGGGTGATGCGGTCGCCCTCCACGATGGCCACGCCCAGGGACTTCGCCTCCTCGTACGACACGGGCACCAGCGCCATCACGGCGCGGTGCTCGCCCGCTTGGAAGCGCTCGACGAACTCGGTGATCCCGTGCTCGAACAGGTTGTCCGACAGGTACATCACGAAGGGGTCGTCGCCCAGGAAGTCGCGCGACACCTCCACGGCGTGCGCCAGGCCCTTGGGCGGGTTCTGCTTGATGAACTCGAAGTTGACGCCCTCGTAGCCCGCGAGCGTCTCCTTGATGGAGTTGGCGGTCAGGAAGCTGACCACCACGCCGATGTCGCGCACGCCGGCGGCCACGAGGTTGTCGACGGCGTGGTGGATGAGGGGCCGGTTGGCCACCGCGATGGTCGGCTTCGGCTTCAGGCTGGTGATGGGGCGGAGACGCGTGCCGAGGCCCGCCGCCAGGATGAGTCCCTTCATCTGTCCCTCTCTGAACGTGGCTGGGGTGGCGCCCGGAGCGGCCGCGGTGGCACGCCGGCGCTACCCGATCCTCGCCTCTGGGTGACGAACATACCGTGAGGGGCGCACGTCTGCGTCCTCGCCTGCCCCAGCGCGGCACACAGCGCCGCGCCGGCGCCGCGCCGCACGCGCCCGGCGCGCCACGACGGCGCCCGCCTGCGCCCGCGGTTACCATGCGGCCATGGCAACGGAATCGAACATCCGCCTCGCGGTGACCATGGACGACGTCGGCATCGAGCGCATCCGCTGGGAGGCCGACGACTCGCCGGAGCCCGGCCTCAACGACGCCGGCGCCATGATCCTCGCGCTGTGGGACCCCGAGCGGCGCAACGCGCTACGCATCGACCTGTGGGTCAAGGAGATGACCGTCGACGACATGAACGACTTCTTCTTCCAGACGCTGCTGTCGATGGCCGACACCTACGCCAAGGCCACCACCGACACCGCCCTCGCCTCCGAGATCAAGCTGTTCGCGCGCGACTTCGCCGAGCGCGCCTCGAAGAAGGCGCACACGCAGACGCGGGGCCAGGCCGGCTGAGGCGCCGCGGTCGCGGGCGGGAGGCGGCGTCCGCCCGCGACCGAGCATGGAGGGAGCGTGAAGGCGCTCCGGTCGTGATGACCATCCGCCCCGGCCTGTACGTGGTCCAATGGAGCGAACAGGCCTAGTGGATGGCCGCGGCGCTAGCGCGCCCGGCACGCTTCCTACCTCGAGGAGGGGCAGGATGAGCATCAAGACCGCCAAGGCGCCGCCCGACGGAGGGCGGCTCGAGCTCGGTCGTACCATCCCGTCGCTGCTGGACGAGGCGGTGCGGAGCCGCCCCAACCCGCGCGCCTTCAACCAACGCGACGGCCGCGGCGGCTGGCGCACCTGGTCCACCGCCGACCTGGCGCGGGAGGCCGAGGCGCTGGCCTTGGGCCTGCGCCACGCCGGCCTCGAGCGCGGCGACCGCGTGGCGCTCTTCACGCACAGCGACATGAGCTTCGTCGTCGCCGACATGGCCGCGCTGATCGCCGGCCTGGTGGTGGTGCCCGTCTACCTCACCCACACCGAGCGCGCCATCCGCCACATCCTCGCCGAGAGCGGCAGCCGCGCCGTGCTGGTCAGCGACCGTCCTCTGCTCGAGCGCATGGCGGGGCTGGCGGCCGACCTCGAGGGCGTGCGGCTGCTCGGCGTGTCCGACGACGGCGCGCTGGCGGGCTTCGAGGCCGGGCCCGCGTGGGCCGGCCGGCGCGTCGCCAGCTACGCCGCGCTGGAGGCGGAGGGCGCCGAGCTGCGCGCCCGCGAGCCCGACCGCGTGGACCGCTACAAGCGCGAGCTCGAGGCCACCGGGCTGGCCACCATCATCTACACCTCGGGCACCACCGGCACGCCGAAGGGCGTGATGCTGAGCCACCAGAACCTCACCAGCAACGCCATCGCCTCGATCACCAGCCTGCCGCGGTTCCGCCCCGGCCCCGACGAGACGGTGCTCTCGTTCCTGCCGCTGTCGCACATCTTCGCGCGCACCCTGCAGTACGCCAACATGTGGTACGGCTCCAGCGTCCACTACGGCACCCCCGAGAGCGTGCGCCACGACCTCACCGAGGTGCGCCCCACCTTCATGGCGGCGGTGCCGCGCGTGCTCGAGAAGTCGTGGGAGCGCATGCAGGCGGTGGGCGACGAGCTCACGGGCCTCAAGCGCTCGCTCTACCGCCGCGCGCTGCGCTTCGCGCAGGGCTACGACGTCACCGCGCCGCGCGGCGGCCTGGCCGGGGTGGAGCGGCGATTCCTCGACCGGCTGGTGTTCGCCAAGTGGCGCGAGGCGCTCGGCGGGCGGCTGAACATGATCATCGTGGGCGGCGCGGCGCTGCGCGCCGAGCTCGTGAACGTGCTGGGCGCCGCCGGCATCGAGGTGCTGCAGGGCTTCGGCCTCACCGAGACGAGCCCCGTGATGACCTTCAACCGCCCCGGCCGCAACCGCCCGGGCACGGTCGGCGAGCCGATCGTGGGCACCGAGGTCGGCGTCTCGCCCGAGGGCGAGATCCTGGCGCGCGGCCCGCACGTGATGCTCGGCTACTTCGAGCGCCCCGAGGAGACCGCCGCCGCCATCGACGAGGACGGCTGGTTCCACACCGGCGACCTGGGGCGCCTCGACGACGACGGCTACCTGTCGGTCACCGGCCGCCTCAAGTACCTCTTCAAGCTCTCGACGGGCAAGTACGTGATGCCGCAGCCGCTCACCGACCGGCTCGAGGCCGACGCGCTCGTCGACACCGCCATCGTGGTGGGCAGCGGCCAGAAGTACTGCACGGCGCTCGTCTTCCTGAGCCACGACGCCCTGCTCGAGCGCTACGGCCGCATCGACGCCAGCGTGCTGGGCGAGCCGCGCCTGGAGGCCGAGCTGAAGCGCGCCATCGCCGTCGCCAACGAGGACATGCCGCACTGGTCGACGGTCAAGCACGCGGCCGTGGTCACCGACCAGCTGACCATGGAGGACGGCAGCGTGACCCCCAAGCTCAGCGTGCGCCGCGAGGCGGTGGTGCAGCGCTACCAGCACGTGCTCGACGCGCTGTACGGCCAGGCGGCGGCGCCCGCCGGGGCGCTGTTCGTGACCCTCGACTGAGGAGGGCGGGCGGGCCGGCGCGAAGCCGGCCCGCCCACGTTCCGTCTAGGTGGCGCGCCCGTGGCGCGCGGTCACAGCGGCGCGGCTCAGGCGCCGTGCGTGACCTCGTGCGCGCGGCCGCCGCGCTCGCTGATGAACGTGAGCCACAGCGGCTCCACCACGAAGCCGAGGCGCTCGTTGACGCGCCGCATGGCCAGGTTGGCGCCGCCCCCGCCCGTGCCGATCGTGGTGGCGCCGAGCGCCTTGGCCACCTCCAGCGAGCGCACCTTCAGCGCGGTGGCGAGGCCGCGGCCGCGGTGGTCGCGGTGCACGCCGGTGAGGCCGCAGCCGATGGGGCCCTCCGGCCCCTCGCGCCGGAGCGAGGCGAGCCCCACCATCTCCCCGTCCGGCGCGAGCGCCACGACGAGGCCGTCCGGCAGGTAGCCCTCGTCCAGCACGTCCTCGGAGGCGGCCGGGACGATGGGCTCGAAGGCCACGATGTCGCGGTCGACGTGGCGCTTGAGCGCCAGCAGCCGCGCTTCCTTGTCGGGCGCGTGCAGCTCGGGGTACGGCACGAAGCGGTAGCCGGCCGCCTCGAGGCGCGCGAGGAGGCCGGCGTAGGCGGACGGCTCGAAGGCGCGCAGGTCCAGGTGGGCGCCCCAGGAGCGGAAGCGCTCCTCGAAGCCCTGCTCGGCCAGGTGCTCGGCGGCCGGCACGTGGTCCTCGCGCAGGCAGGCGCCGAGCTCGCGCACGGGGCCTGGTACGGCGCGCTCCAGGTGGTCGACGAGCGTGGCCCCGAGGCCGCGCCCGCGCCACGCCGGGTCGACGAAGGCGTCGACCCAGAAGCGGCCCGCCTGCACCACGCCGGCCCAGTCGGCGCGGATGGCGGCGGTGGCGACGAGGGCGTTCCCCGCCTCCGCCACCAGGCGGTGGAACTGCGGGTCGGTGGCGGCGCTGTGCTGGTCGTAGCCGAGCAGGCGCGCGGCGCGCTGGCTCAGCTGCTCGGGTCCGGCGTGCGGGTCACCGAGCCGGGCGATGCCCGGGTAGTCCTCCGGTCGAGCAGGGCGCACGGCCGCTGCCGGTGTGTGGGTGTTCGCGTTCAAGCAGGTCTCCTTGGGTCTCGTAGCGGTAGGGGGCTGGGAACGGTACGTCGTCGAAGCAGCTCATACGCTCGACCTCCTCGAACTGTGGGATGACCGAAGGTAACACGCGCTGAAGGGGGCGAAGGGGCGGCCGCGGCGGGGTCGGAGCATGCCAGGTGTCTTCCGGAGGGTATCCCGTAGCGCAGAAGGCTAGCGCTGGGGTCGTGCAGCACGGAACTGGTAGGTTCAGCGATGGTGACGGACTTCCTGCGCCGCCCCGCCTCCTTCCGATCCGCTGCGGTGGCGACACGAGGGCCCGCCCCGCACCCGTCGGGAGCTCGGCGACGGCGCGGAGATGACGTGCCTAGCGCCTTCCCCAGCTCGAGCCCGGCTACGTGCCCGCGTTCCGGAACGCAGCATCCCAGCTCCTACGATGTCGCAGTACGGAACCCCCCGGAAGAGCGGTGCTAGGCCCTCGTCGGAACGCCGG
>JAAYYF010000038.1 GCA_012515535.1 Deinococcales bacterium | reverse complement strand
CGGAACGCCGGAACCCCTGCCCGGCGGACCGCCTCAGCGGCCCGTGCGCTCCTCGCCGTCGAGCGTCAGCAGCGGCCCGTACAGGTCGGGCCGGCGGTCGCGGAAGAAGCCCCAGCCCGCCCGCGCCGAGCGCGCCTTGGCGAGATCGAGCTCGGCGTAGATGATCGTCTCGGAGCGGTCGTCGGCCTCGGCCAGGTAGTCGCCGCAGTGGTCGGCGATGAACGAGCGGCCGTAGAAGGTGGCGTCGCCCTCCTGGCCCACGCGGTTGGCGGCCGCCAGGTAGGTGACGTTGGCCACGGCGTGGCCGATCATCACGCGGCGCCACATGCGGTCGGTCTCGAGCGCGCCCGCCTCGGCCGGCTCGCTGCCGATGGCGGTGGGGTAGAGCAGCAGGTCGGCGCCCTTGAGCGCCATTATGCGCGCCGCCTCGGGGAACCACTGGTCCCAGCAGATGCCCACGCCGATGTCGCCGTAGCGCGTGCGCCAGGTCTTGAAGCCGTCGTCGCCGGGGTTGAAGTAGTACTTCTCCTCGTAGCCGGGCCCGTCGGGGATGTGGCTCTTGCGGTAGGTGCCCAGCACCCGGCCGTCGGCGTCGACCATGGCGAGGCTGTTGAAGTACGCCTGGCCGGCGTGCTCGAAGAACGACACCGGCAGCACCACGCCCAGCTCGCCGGCCAGCGCCGCGAAGCGCTCCAGGAACGGGTGGCCCTCCACGGGGTGCGCCAGCGCGAACAGCTCCTCGCGCTCGAGCTGCGGGAAGTAGAGGTTCTCGAACAGCTCCTGCAGCAGCACCACGTTGGCGCCGTTGGCGGCGGCCTCGCGCACGAACGCCTCGGCCTTGTCGAGGTTCTCGTCCAGCACGTCGGTGCAGCTCATCTGCACCACGGCCAGCTTCACGCGCCGCTCGGGGCGCTGGGGCAGCTTGGGGGCTCGCAGCTCGGTCACTCGTCGTCTCCTCGGGCGATGGCGCCGGCGGGCCGCTGCTGCGTGACGCAGTGGAAGGCGCCGCCGCCGGTGATCAGGCTGACGGCCGGGAGGCCGATGACCTCGCGGCCGGGGAAGAGCGGGCGCAGCACCTCGAGCGCCTGCTCGTCGTTGGCGTCGTCGTAGGTGGGCACGACCACGAAGCCGTTGCCCAGGTAGAAGTTGGCGTAGGTGGGCGGCAGGCGCTGGCCGTTCAGCTCCATGCGGCGCTGCGGCAGCGGCAGCTCCACCACGCGGTACGGCTGGCCGTCGGGCTTGCGCAGCCGCTTCAGCTGCTCGAGGTTGCGCGCCATGCTGGCGTGGTTCGGGTCGTCCTCGTCGTCCTCCACGGCGCAGACGATGGTGTCGTCGTCGGCGAAGCGCACGATGGTGTCGATGTGGCCGTCGGTGTGGTCGCCCTCCAGGCCGCTCTCGAGCCACACCACCTCGGTGGCGCCGAGGTTGTCCTTCAGGTACGCCTCGAGCTGCGTCTCGTCGAGGTGGGGGTTGCGGTTGGGTTCCAGCAGGCAGGAGCGCGTGGTGAGCAGCACGCCGCGGTCGTTGAGCTCGAGCGCGCCGCCCTCCATGACGATCGGCACCTCGAAGCGCCGCATGCCGAGGCGGCGCGCCACCGCCTCCGGCGCCTGGTCGTCGAGCGCCCACGGCTCGTACTTCCTGCCCCAGGCGTTGAAGCCCCAGTCGGTGAGGGCCACGTCGCCGCGCTCCGCGTGCTTCACGAACAGCGGGCCGTTGTCGCGGAACCACACGTCGTTGAGGGGCAGCGGCACGTACGTCACGCGCGCCAGCAGCGCCGCGGCCTCGCGCGGGTAGAGGTGCTCGGCGGCGGCGGCGACGCGGCGGCGGGCGTCCTGCTCGGCCTCGGCGTCGCGCACGTTGAGCTCGACGGGCTCGAAGCGCGCCACGGTGGCCACGAGCCGGGCGAACTCGTCGCGCACGCCCTCGAGGTGGCCCTCCCACAGCTCGTCGTCGAACGGCCAGCTGGTGTGGGTGGCGGCGTGCTCGTGCCACTCGGCGGGCATGCGGTAGCCGAGCGCGGCGGGCGTGGCGGCGGTCTGGGGGGAGGCGGCGCTGGGGCCTGGGTCGTGACGCATCACCGCCCACTCTAGTGCGCCGGCGCGCGCGGGCGTGGTGCCTGGGGCGCGCCCCGACCCGCGCTAGGCCTGCTCGAGGCCTACTTGCGCGGGTCGAGCGCGTCGCGCAGCGCGTCGCCCAGCAGGTTGAAGCCCAGAACCACCAGGATGATGGCCATGCCCGGGAAGGTGGCCACGTGCGGCGCCACCGCCAGGTACTCGCGGCCGCGCGCCAGCATCAGCCCCCACTCGGGCTGCGGCGGGCGCGCGCCCAGGCCCAGGAAGCCCAGGCCGGCGGCGAACAGGATGGCGATGGCCATCTGCAGGCTCGACTGCACGATGATCGGCGCCAGGGCGTTGGGCACCACGTGGCGGAACAGCGTCGACATGCGGCGGCGCCCCAGCGCCCCGGCCGCCTCCACGTACTCCTGGTTCTTGATGGTCAGCACGCTGCCGCGCACGATGCGCGCGTAGATGGGTACCGCCGCGATGCCCACCGCGACCATCAGGTTGGTGAGGCCGGTGCCGAAGGTCGCCACCAGCACGATGGCCAGCAGGATGCCGGGGAAGGCCAGCATGGTGTCGATGACGCGCTGCACCACCATGTCGACCCAGCCGCCGAAGAAGGCGGAGACGGCGCCGATGGGCGCGCCCACGCCCACGCCGATGCCCACCGAGATCAGCCCGATGAACAGCGAGATCCAGGCGCCGTAGACGATGCGCGAGAAGAGGTCGCGCCCCTGCTCGTCGGTGCCGAGCAGGTGGAAGCGCACCGGGCCGTCGACGCCGAACAGGTGGCGGTCGGAGCGGATCAGCCCGAAGAGCCAGGTGTACTCGGGGCCGCGCTGGAACAGCCGCACGGGGTAGGCCTGGCTGGCGTCGACGCTGACGCCGCCCACCGGCGAGCGCGTGACGGGGCTGACCCACAGGCCCGGCTGCCCCTCGGGGCCGCGGAAGCTCACGCCGGCGCCGGGCGGCACGTAGGTGGTGCGCAGGTTCTGCGTCTCGGCGCGGTAGGGCGCGATGAAGGGCGCGAACGCCACCACCAGCAGGAACAGCGCGATGATGCCGATGCCCAGGATGGCCAGCGGGTTGCGCGCCAGGCGCCGGCGCCAGCGCCCGGTTGGGCGCCGCCCGCCTGGGCGCCGCCCGCGCCGCCGCGCGTCATCGGCCGGCCGCGCGCCGGGGGCGTCCTGCGCGTGCGGCTCGGCCGCCGGTGCCGCCGGGCGCTCCTTCACCTCGCCTCGGTCAGTCATAGCGGATCCTCGGGTCGATCAGGCCGTAGACCAGGTCGACGAGCAGGTTGACGACGATGAACGACACGGCGATCAGCAGCACCGCCCCCTGCACCACCGGGTAGTCGCGCGCCAGGATCGAGTTGACCAGCATGCGCCCCACGCCCGGCCAGTTGAAGACCGTCTCGGTGATGACGGCGCCCGCCAGCAGCGAGCCGAACTCGAGCCCGCCCACCGTGAGCACCGGCACCAGGGCGTTGCGCAGCGCGTGCTTGAAGACGATCGAGCCCGGCGTGCCGCCCTTGGCGCGCGCCGTGCGCACGTAGTCCTGGCCGAGCACCTCGAGCAGCGCCGAGCGCGTCATGCGCGCGATGATGCCGGTGCTCGACAGCCCCAGCGTCACGGCCGGCAGCACCAGGTGCGCGAGGGTGCCGTGCCCCGCCACCGGGAACCACCCCTGCTCGACGGAGAAGAAGCGGATGGCCAGCAGCGCGAACCAGAAGGTGGGCATCGACACGCCGACGAGCGCCAGCACCATGGCCAGCGCGTCGACCCAGGTGTTGGACCTGAGCGCCGACACGATGCCGAGGCCGACGCCCACCAGCAGCGCGAAGACGATGGAGGCCGCCGCCAGCTCCACGGTGTTGGGGAAGTAGTCGGCCAGGTCCTCGGTGACGAGGCGACTGGTGCGCGTGGAGCGGCCCAGGTCGCCCTGCACCACGCCCGTGATGAAGCGCTGGAACTGCACCAGGTAGGAGTCGTCGAGGCCGAAGCGCTCGCGGATGCGCTCCACGGTGGCGGCGTCGGCGAACTCGCCCGCCAGCAGGAGCGCGGGGTCGCCGGGGGCCAGGCGCACCATCAGGAACACGATGATGAGGACGCCCAACAGGGAGGGGAGCGCCACCAGGAGGCGCCGTAACGTGTACTGGAACAAGATAGGTCCTTATCCAGGCGGTGCTCGTCAGATATAGGGGTGGGCGGGAGGCGCTTGGCCTCCCGCCCGGTGCGAGCTTCTTACTGCAGGCTGGCGGTGTGGGCGAGCACCCGCTCGGTGGGGTGGATGACCAGGCCCTGCACGTCGTCGCGGACGGCGACGAGCTGGGTCTCGCTGTGCAGGAAGAGCCAGGCGGCGTCGTCCCAGATGAGCCGCATGGCCTCCTCGTACATCGCCAGGCGCTCCTCGGGGTCCGTGTTGGTGCGGGCGGCGTCGAGCAGCTCGTCGACGCGCTCGTTGGAGTAGGCGCCGCGGTTCGAGCCCACGGGGCGCTGCTGGTCGGTGTGGAACAGCGGGTAGAGGCCGTAGTCGGCGTCGCCGGTGACGGTGCCCCAGCCCAGCAGGCCCACGGGCACGACGCTCTCGCCCGGCACGGCGTTCACCTGCTCGAGGTAGGCCGACCACTCGAGGGTCTCGATGGTGGCGGTGATGCCCACCTGGGCGAGCATCTCCTGCATGGCTTCCACGGTCTGGATGTCCTGCAGGTAGCGGCCCGAGGGGGTGTAGAGCGTGGTGGCGAAGCCGCCCTCGTAGCCGGCCTCGGCCAGCAGCTGGCGCGCCAGCTCGGGGTCGTACTCGTAGGTGCCGACCGGGGTGTAGCCGAAGATGCCCGGGGCGATGGGGGCGTCGGAGACGCGCACGGCGCCGCCCAGCACGAACTCGGCGAGCGCTTCGCGGTCGATGGCGTGGTTGATCGCCTTGCGCACGCGCACGTCGTCGATCGGCTCCAGGGCGAAGTTCATGAACATGAAGATGGTGCGCACGCTGGAGACGTTGTGCACCGTGACGTCGGGCAGGGCGTCGATGCGGGTGATGTCCTGCGGCGGCACGCGCACGGCCACGTGGGCCTGGCCGCTCTCGACCATCGCCATGCGGGTGGCGTTCTCGGGCACGGTCAGGAAGCGCACGCCCTCCACGCCGGGCTTCTCGCCCCAGTAGCCGTCGAAGCGCTCGAGCTCGATGGCGTCGTTGCGCTGCCACGCCACGAACTTGAAGGGGCCGGTGCCGACCGGGTTGGCGGCGAACTCCTCGCCGTAGCGCTCGGCGGCGGCCGGCAGCACGATGGCGGTGGAGCTGTGGGTCAGGTGGGCCAGCAGCGGCGCGAAGGCGTTGGCGAGGCGCAGCTCGACCTGCATGTCGCCGGTGACCGCGACCTCCTCGACGGCGTCGAGCAGGAAGCGGAACGTCCAGGCGTTCTCGGGGTCGAGGAAGCGGTCGAGGCTGCCCTTGACGATCTCGGCGGTGAGCGGGGTGCCGTCGTGGAAGGTCACGCCGTCGCGGATGGTGAGCGTGAGGGTGAGGCCGTCTTCGCTGAAGGCGTAGTCGGTGGCCAGGCGCGGTTCGATCGCGCCCTCGGGGGTGAGCTCGAAGAGCGTCTCGTACAGGTGGCTGGTGACGGTGGCCGACGGGGAGTCGGTGGTGTCGTGCGGGTCGAGGGTGACGGCGTCGGTGCCTTGCGCCACCACCAGGACCTGGGCGAACGCCAGGCTGCCAAGCAGGGCGGCCAGGGACAGGGCGGCCACGAGTCGTCGGATCGGCTTCAGCATGCGGGCTCCTTCTCGCTCGATGATGGTTCTGGGACCAAGCACCAAGAAACAGACGCTACCGGTGCGGCAACCAACTGCATCATGATGTCGTCTTGTGCAGATGGTAAGGTCCGGGCCGCGGCGGCGTCAACAGGCCGACGCGTGCGCTCCGGAGGGCGAACCTCGCGCAGCACGCGTGTTAACAGGCGAAATTTCCTGGGCGCTTCATGCCTGATTCTGGTTGCGTAACCCCATAGTGCGTACTAGTATGGCGGCCCGCTTCTGTGACGGCGTCCCCGGGTGCGGAACGGTGCTAAGGTAGCCTGCTTGTCGGCATGCGGGCCGGCGCCGAGCCGCGCGCCCGCTGGCCCCCGGGCGGCCCCAGCCGGGCGCGCCGCCCGCGAACGTCCGCAGTGGAGGAACAGCGAGTGACCAGAGCCAGTCTCGACCCAGGGTTCGGCATCCACGACGCCGACGAGCTCTACGGCATCCGCTCGTGGTCGAACGGCTACTTCGGCATCTCCCCGAGCGGCGACCTCACGGTCACCGACAAGGGCAGCGCCCCCGTGCCGATCCGCGACATCGTCGACCAGCTCGCCGAGGAGGGCCGCCAGCTGCCGCTGGTGCTGCGCTTCCCCGGCATCCTCGAGGACCGCCTCGACCGCGTCAACGAGGCGTTCGCGGCCTCGATCGCCGAGGCCGGCTACACCAACCGCTACCAGGGGGTCTACCCCATCAAGGTCAACCAGCGCCGCGTGGTGGTCGAGACCATCGCCAGCTACGGCGCCAAGTGGCGCACCGGCCTGGAGGCCGGCAGCAAGGCGGAGCTGGCGCTCTGCCTGGCGCACGACACCCACGACGACGCGCTCCTGTGCTGCAACGGCTTCAAGGACGACGACTTCATCCGCCTGGCGCTGTGGGGCCGCAGGCTCGGCCGCAAGGTGATCATCACCCTCGAGAAGGCGGGCGAGCTCGAGCGCGTGCTGCGCATCAGCAAGGAGATGGGCGTGAAGCCGCTCCTGGGCGTGCGCTTCAAGCTCCACGCGCGCGGCAGCGGGCAGTGGGAGGCCTCGGGCGGCGACGACGCCAAGTTCGGCCTCACCGCCTCCGAGCTGATCCACGTGGCCGAGCGCGTCAAGCAGGAGGGCATGTCCGACGCCCTGGTGCTGCTCCACTGCCACGTGGGCAGCCAGCTGACCGACATCCGCCGCATCCGCGCCGCCATCCGCGAGGCCGCCCAGGCGTACGTCGAGCTGGCCGAGATGGGCGTGGGCGTGAGGTACCTCGACGTGGGCGGCGGCCTGGCCGTCGACTACGACGGCAGCAAGACCACCTACTACGTGTCGGCCAACTACAACCTGCGCGAGTACGCCGACACGGTGGTCTACACCATCCAGGAGGCGTGCCGCGAGTGGGAGGTGCCCGAGCCGATCATCGTCACCGAGTCGGGGCGCGCCCTCACCGCCCACCACGCCGTGCTGGTGGTGCCGGTGGTCGACGCCATCGGGCCCATGCGCCGCCCCGTCGACCTGCCCCCGCTCACCGACGACGAGCACGCGCTCGTCAAGGAGATGCGCGAGCTCGAGAGCAGCATCACCGTCAAGACCTACCGCGAGGTCTACAACGAGGCCGTCTCCAACAAGGAGACGATGCACTCGCTCTTCGACCTGGGCTACCTGAGCCTGCTGGAGCGGGCGCACATCGAGCAGGCCTACAACCGCATCCTGGCGCGCGTGGCCAAGGTGGTCGAGACGCTCGACTACGTGCCCGAGGAGTTCGAGCAGCTGCCGCGCATGCTGGCCGACAAGTACGTCGTCAACTTCTCGCTCTTCCAGAGCCTCCCCGACCACTGGGCCATCAACGCGCTCTTCCCGATCACGCCGCTGCAGCGGCTGGACGAGCGCCCCAACCGCAACGCCACCCTGGTCGACATCAGCTGCGACTCCGACGGCAAGATCGAGCGCTTCATCGACCTGCGCGACGTCAAGACGGCGCTGCCGGTCCACGACCTGCGCGAGGGCGAGCCGTACTACCTCGGCATCTTCCTCACGGGCGCCTACCAGGACGTGCTCGCCAACGCCCACAACCTGTTCGGGCGCGTCAACGAGGCGCACGTGCGCCTGAACCCCCAGGGCGCCGAGATCGAGCTGTACGTCGAGGGCCAGAAGGCGCGGCGCGTGATCCAGAACATGGGATACCAGACGCCCGAGCTGCACGCCGCCGTGGCCGAGCAGGCCGAGGAGGTGCGCGCCGCCGGCGCCATGAGCGCCGAGGAGGTGAGCGAGTTCCTCGAGCTGTACGACCGTGAGCTCGTGGGCTACACCTACCTGGAGGCGCTGTGAGCCGGGCGCGGGCCGCGCTCGAGACCGACTTCGTCCTCGCCGACGGCCGCCGGCCGGTGGCGGGCGCGGTGCTGATGGCCCCCGACGGGCGCGTGCTGCTGCAGCACCGCGACGACGTCCCGGGCATCGAGTCGCCGGGGCAGTGGTCGCTGTTCGGCGGCGGCCTCGACGAGGGCGAGGGGGCGGCGGCGGCCATGCTGCGCGAGGTCGAGGAGGAGGTCGGCTACCGGCCGCGCGCCTACCGCCCGCTGCTGCGCTTCGACGGCTGGTACGCCGAGTACCACGTGTTCCTGGCCGAGGTGGGCGCGCCGCTGCCGGAGCTGACCCTCACCGAGGGCCAGGGGTTCGGCTTCTTCACCCTCGAGGAGGCGCCGGCGCTCGACCTCACCGAGGTCGCCCGCCTGGCGCTCGAGGCCACGCGCTACCTGCTGCTCCAGCGCGACGCCAAGGGCGGCGGGGAGCTGCTGCCGGGCTACGGGGTCTGAGGCGCCTTCGGCTGTGGGGGCGGAGCAGGTCAGGTCTCTTCTCGCATGGTTCCGAACCGCGACGCTCCGGGCCCCAGGCCGCCGCGGTTAGGAACGCCTGCGTTCTGCGGTAGGGACGGGCTTCGCGCTCCTGGCCCGCGCGCAGCGGTGCCGGGGCGCTACCGCGCCCGTCGGCCCGACGCTAGCCGGCGCCCTGGAGCGCCCATCGGAACGGCGTCCCCGTCCGGGATCCCGCAGGTCCTCGCGTGCGGGTGCGCGTTCCGGAACGCTGCATCGCAGTGCCTACGTCGTCGCGGTTCGGAACCCTAGGCTGAACGGGCTTCCCTTTACCCTAGGCGGTCCAGGGGCGCGGCTCAGAACTCGTAGCGCGCGCCGTCGTGCCCCAGCTCCGTGGCGGGGAAGACGGCGCGCGCCTCGGCGAGCAGCGCCTCGCCGCCGTCGGGCTGCGGCCCCAGGTGCACCAGCACCAGCCGCCCCACGCCGGCCTCGCGCGCCACGCGCGCGGCGCCGGCGGCGCTCGAGTGCCCCGGGCCGTCGCCCGTGGCCTCGTGCACCAGCACGTCGGCGCTCTCCGCCAGGCGCACGATGGCGGCCGACGGCGCGGTGTCGCCGGAGTAGGCCACCACGCCGCCGCCCCGGCGCTCGACGCGCAGCCCGATGCACGGCACGGCGTGCGTGCCGTGGCTGGCGTAGACGGTGAGGTCGTCGTCCTGCAGCACCAGGGCGCGCTCCTCGGCGCCGACCTCGCGCAGGTCGAGGCTCGGGTAGTCGGGCCAGTTGGAGGTGTCGAAGGCGGCGTCGAGCCGCTCGACCTGCTTCAGGGCCGAGGCGTTGCCGTAGACGGGGAACGGCTCCGTCTGGCCGGCCAGCCACAGGCGCTCCATCAGGAGCGGGAAGCCGCCGACGTGGTCGGCGTGCTCGTGGGTGACGATGAGCCCCTCGACGCGCGTGAGGTCGAGGCCGCTGGCTAGGGCGCGCTGGGCGGCGTCGCCGCCGCAGTCGACCAGGTAGAGCGAAGCGCGCCCCTCGAGCGCGAGCATGGTGGTGGTGCGCGCGCTGTCGGACAGCGCGGCGCCGGTGCCGAGAAGGTGTAGGGTGCCCACCGGTGCCTCCTGGCGGCGATGATAAGGCGCGGGAGTCACGTGCTGCAGCCCATCGGCACCTTCAGTCGGCGGCGCCGACCCCCCTCAGCGGCCGCGCCAGCGCGGCTCGCGCTTCTCCAGGAAGGCGCGGACGCCCTCCTTCTGGTCCTCGGTGCCGAACAGCAGGTAGAAGGCGTTGCGCTCGAACTCGAGCCCCTCCTGCAGCGGCCCCTGCGCGCGGTTCACGGCGCTCTTGGCGAGCCTGACGGCCTGCGGCGCCCGCGCGGCCACGGCGCGCGCCAGCTCCAGGGCGCTCTCCAGGTACCCCTCCACCGGCACCACGCGGTTCACCAGGCCGTGCTGCAGCGCCTCCTGGGCGGTGAGCAGGCGCCCGGCGAGGATCACCTCCATCGCCAGGTACTTGCCCAGCTGGCGCGTGAGGCGCTGCGTGCCGCCGGCGCCCGGCATGATGCCGAGGTCGATCTCGGGCTGGCCCAGCTTGGCGGACTCGGAGGCGACGATCATGTCGCACAGCATGGCCAGCTCCAGGCCGCCGCCCAGCGCGTAGCCCGACACCGCCGCCACGATGGGCTTGCGCACGCGCGCCAGCGCCTCCCAGCTCTCGAAGCGGTAGGCGCCGAGCATGTCGGGCACCCCCTTGCCGTCCATCTCCGTGACGTCGGCGCCGGCCGCGAACGCCCGCTCGTCGCCGGTGATCACGAGGCAGCCCACCGCCTCGTCGCGGTCGAAGGCGCGCGCCGCCTCCGCCAGCTCCTGGAGCGTGGCCTGGTTCAGCGCGTTGCGCCGCTCGGAGCGGTCGATGCGCAGCAGCCCGACGCCGCCCTCGAGGCGCTCGACGCGCACGTGCTCGTAGGCGCGCTCGCCCGCGGCGGTCGCTTCCCCGGCCACGCGCCTCAGCCCTCGCTGGAGTCGGCGAAGAGCACCGTGACGATGCCCTTGGCGAAGCCCATCAGGTCCTTGCCGAGGGCGCGGTTCTCCTCCGACCTCATCGCCGCGTCGAACGTCGCGCGGTCGGGGAAGTGCATCTCGGCGATGAGCACGTGGCGCGGCTCACGGCCGAAGGCGTCGGCGTAGACGCGGTTCACCACGAGCCTCTCGAGCCCCGGCACCTTGCGCGCGAGCGGCGCGTGCACGTTCTCGTAGTGCTCGAAGAAGGCCGCCTCGTCCTCGGGGCGTTCGTAGAGCGCGATGAGCTTGACCATCCGGGTTCACGTCCTCTCTCGTTCGTTCCGTCGGTGCGCCTCCCAGCGGGCGCGAAGCTCGGCGAAGCCCCGCTCGAGCCTCTCCTCCGGCAGGATCACCTGAACCGTCGAGCCGGTGCCGACCAGGTCGCCGAGCTCGTTGGTGGCGCGGCAGCTGGCGTGCACGCGGTTGCGCTCCTGGCGCTCGAAGGTGGCCGTGAGCGTCACGCGCATGCCGGGCAGCGCCGAGGCCAGGTGCTCGACCGCCACGGCGAAGCCGATCCCCGCCTCCCCCTCCTCGAGGAACGGCAGGATGATCTTGCGGCTCACCAGCTCCATGTGCTTGGCCAGCCAGTAGGTGGCGTAGACGGGGTGGAGCTCGCCCAGCCGCGGGTCGGAGCGGTCCTCGAAGTCCACCGTCATGGCGTCGGTGACGGTCACCTCGTGGCGGGTCTCGAAGCCGGCGGGGATCGCGCGCACGTCAGCGCCCCCGCCCCGTGGGGCGCTCGGTGTCGGCGCCCGGCGGGGCCGGCAGCCGCAGCTCGGCGAAGCTCTCGCCGCCCGCGGCCACCAGGCGCCTGAGCAGGCCGTGCGGGGCGAAGCGCTCCGCCCCCACCTCGGCGTGCAGCGCCTCCAGCGCCGTCAGCAGCGTGCGCAGGCCGAGGCGCTCGCCCCAGGCCAGCGGCCCCTCCGGGTGGTTGACGCCCAGCCGCATGGCCAGGTCGATGTCGTCGGGCGCCGCCAGCCCCTCGGCCACCGCCCCCACCGCCTCGTTGAACAGCAGCGCGAACACGCGGAAGGCGGCGCCGCCCGCCTGGTCGGGGAGGGTGACGGTGCGGATCCCCAGGCGCTCGAGCAGCCGGCGCGCGCGGCGCAGCTCCTCGGGCGCGCCGGTGACGGGCTCGAAGAGCTCGAGGGTGGGCGCCCCCACGTCGGCGCCCTCGGTGAGGGCGTAGGGCGAGGGGAGGAAGCCGAAGCCCACCCGCTCCGCGCCCGTGGCGCCGGCGAAGGCGCTGGCGCTGTGGGCCCAGCACAGCACGATGCGGCTCTCGCTGAGGTGCTGCGGCGGGCGCTTCTCGCTCAGGCCCAGGTGGGCGTCGATGACCAGGTCGACGGGCGCCGCCGCCTCGGCCAGGGGCTCGCCCGGCAGGCCCGCCAGGTAGCGGCGCAGCACCTGGGCGGCGGGGGTGTCGCCGAGGACGGCGACGCGCGGCAGCTCGCCCTCGGCGGGGGTGGCGTGGCGCTCGGCCAGCGGCGGCACGCGGCGCCCGGCGCCGTCGTAGCGGTAGAAGCCGCGGCCCGTCTTGCGGCCCAGGCGGCCAGCCGTGACGAGGGCGCGCTGCAGCGGGTGGGGGCGGTAGCGCGGCTCGTGGAAGAACGCCTCGTAGACGCTGGTGGTGGCGGCCAGGTTGACGTCGAGGCCGATCAGGTCGAGGAGCTCGAAGGGGCCCATGCGGAAGCCGGCCCCCCTGAGGCTGGCGTCGATGGCGGCCACGTCGGCGCCCTCGCCCGCCAGGCGCAGCGCCTCGCCGTAGAACGGGCGCGCCACGCGGTTGACGATGAAGCCGGGGCGGTCCTGCGCCACCACCGGCTCGCGGCCCAGCGCCCGCGCCAGCGCCACGGCGTCCTCGACCAGCGCGGCGGGCGTCTCCATGCCGGGCACCACCTCGACGAGGCGCATGAGCGGCGCGGGGTTGAAGAAGTGCACCCCCACCACGCGCTCGGGGCGGCGGCAGGCGGCGGCGATCGCGGTCACGGAGAGGGTGGAGGTGTTGGTGGCGAGGCGCGCGCCCTCGGCCACCTCCTCGACCCGGTGGAAGAGCTCGCGCTTCAGCTCCAGGCGCTCGGGCGCCGCCTCGAACACCCAGCGCGCCCCGGCCACCGCCGCCACCTCGGTGCTGGTGGCGAGGCGCCCGAGGAGCGCCGCGGGCGTGCCCGTCAGCCGCCCCTTCGCCGCCAGCATGTCGAAGGTGTCGGCGAGGGCGGCGCGCGCGCGGGTGAGCGCCTCGGCGAACGGGTCGACGAGCGTGACGGCGGCGCCCGCCTGCAGCAGCAGCTGCGCGATGCCGCGCCCCATGGTGCCGGCGCCCAGCACCGCCACGGGCATGCCGAGGAGCGGCGCGCCTCCGGGGCCGCGCGCGGGCCCGCCAGCGGGGTCCGAGGTTGTCATCTGCCCCCGAATATACCCGTAGGCCGGCGCCTCCCGGCGGGCCGCTGCCGGCGCTGCGGGCGTCAGCCCCGGCCCTCGCGCTCGAGCATGGCGTCGATCTGCAGCGCCAGGTAGAGCTTCGCCACGGTCTCGGGCCGGGAGAGCGGCTCCTGCACCAGCTCCTCGATGCGCTTGAGGCGGTAGCGCAGGGTGTTCACGTGCACGTGCAGCTCCTGCGCCAGCGCCTGCAGGTCCTCGGGCGAGCGGATGTAGGCCACCAGCGTGCGCCACAGCTTGCCCTGCGGGTCGGCCTCCTTCACCGCCCCGACCAGGCGGTCGCGCAGCGCCACGAGGTTGCCGGCGGGCTGCTGCTGCAGCACCCAGTAGACCGGGTCGAGCTCGTCGAACCAGGCCAGGCCCGCGCCGCCGGGCAGCGACTGCAGCGCCAGCAGCGCCTGGTGGTAGGCGTCGGCCACGCCGGTGAGCTCCTCCTTGGGCAGGCTCAGGCCCAGGCGCACGTCGCCGTCGTCGACGGCGGCGCGCGCCGCGCTGAGGAGCAGGCGGGCGTGCTGGCGCGGGGCGGCGCTGGCGAACACCCACACGCAGTGGTGCGCGCGCGTCTCCGACAGCACGCCGTAGCCCAGCGCGCGGAAGTACTCCTCGCCCGCCTCGCGCACCCGCTCGAGCTGGTGGAAGCGGCGCGCCTGGGCGGCGCGGCCGGTGGGCAGGCGCGGCCCCACCTCGGCGACCGCCACCAGGTAGGGCGCCTCGCCGCGGATGCCGGCGGCCTCGAGGCGCGGCGCCAGCATCAGGGCCGCCTGCGGGCCCGCCAGCCACTCGGCCAGCAGGGCGCTGCGGGCGCTGGAGTCGTGGCGCGCCTCGGCGCTGCGCTGCAGGGCCGACGACAGCAGGAGCGTGCGGCACAGCTCGAGCCAGGGGCGCGCTGCGTCGCCGACCCCGAACGCCACGAGCACGCCGCGCAGGCGGCCGGCCGCGGTGAGGCGCAGCGCCAGCGCCTCGCGGCCACCCAGGCGCACCGGGCCCTCGGCCCAGGCGGCCACGGGGCCGGAGCCGTGCGGGTCGCGCCGCGGGCGCCAGCCGCTGCGCCCGGCGCGCGCCGTGACCTCGCCCCAGGGGGTGAGCAGCACCAGGTCGGCGCCGGTGAGGCGGTGGACGCGCTCGAGCAGCTCGCGCTCGGGCTTGGGCCCGTCGAGCGCCGCCAGCAGGTAGCTCTGCGGGGTGGCCAGCAGGGCGGCGGCGCCCGCGCTGGCCTCGATCAGGAGCCGCAGCGCCGCCTCCTCGACGCGCGCGAGCGCCACCGCCGGCGGCGCCGTGAGCAGAGCGACGTTCGCCTCCTGGGCGCGGCGCAGCAGGGTGGGCTCCAGCGCGCGGTGCTGGGGCGTGAGGCCGTACACCAGCGCCGCGGGCGGCGGGGCGAACAGCGGGTCGGGGGCGGGGCGCGGCGTGGCGAGGGGGGCGTCGGCGAGGCGCAGGTCGTCGCGCCCCAGCCAGGGCCGGTCGGCGGGCGCCTCCGCCCAGCGCACCGCCGCGAAGGGGGCGTCGGGGCTGCCGGCGTGCAGCGTCAGCTCGAGGTCGGAGGCGGCCAGCAGCCGCGCCACCGTGGGGGCGTCGGGCGCGCTCATGCCGCAGTCTAGCCGGGCTGGTTGTGCGGAACACCAAAGATCGCGAGATGTTGGTGGCCAGCACGATTGCGCCGGGCGCGCCTCCCTGCCTAGACTCGGCGGCGAAGATGCAGAGCTTCGACCAGCGAGACTTCCGCCAGGCCATGGGGCGCTTCGCCACCGGCATCACCGTGGTGACGATGCGCAGCAGCGACCCCGAGGGCGCCTTCGCGGGCCCCGACGGCGCGCCGTGGCCCGCCTCCCCCGAGGGCGCGCTGGCCGCCAGCGCCGGTCCCACGCCGGGCCGGCCCCGCACCTACGGCATCACCGTGAACGCCTTCATGTCCGTCTCCCTCGACCCGCCCCTGGTGGCGGTGTCGATCGACAAGCGCGCCCGCGCCCACGGCACCTTGAGCGCCTCCGAGCGCTTCGGCATCAGCGTGCTGTCGAGCGCGCAGGAGCACCTCTCCGACCTGTTCGCCGGCCGCCCCGTGAAGCAGCGCGGCGAGCCGTTCGAGGAGTTCGCCGGCTTCCCCGTGGTGGCGGGCGCCCTGGCGCACATCGTGTGCCGCCCCCACCAGGCCGTCGAGATGGGCGACCACACCATCTTCGTCGGCGAGGTCGAGGCGCTGCGCGCCACCGAGGGCGAGCCGCTGCTGTTCTTCCGCGGCGCCTACCGCACCCTGCCCGACCTGACCCTGGCCCGCTGAGCCCGTCGCGGGACCCCGCGCGGCCGCGGCCCTGCCCGCGGCCGCGCGCCTCTGGTAGCGTTGACGGGAACCGCGATCTTGGAGGTCTGGTCAAGTGTCCGACGCCCTCAGAGCCGCCCTCGACGCCGTCGAGGCCCGATCCCCCCGCTACGCCGACGACCTGGCCGCGTACGTGCGCATCCCGAGCGTGAGCACCGACGCGGCCCACGCGCCCGACGTCGAGGCCGCCGCCCGCTGGACGGCCGAGCGCCTCACGCGCGCCGGCTTCCCCGACGTGCGCGTCATGCCCACCGGCGGCCACCCGGTGGTGGTGGCGCGCTGGCACCACGACCCGAGCGCGCCCACCGTGGTCGTCTACGGCCACTACGACGTGCAGCCGCCCGAGCCGCTCGAGCTGTGGGACACCCCGCCGTTCGAGCCGCAGGTGAAGGACGGCAAGCTCTACGGCCGCGGCGCCAGCGACGACAAGGCCGGGGTGCTCACCGCCATCCAGGCGGTCGAGGCCACGGCCGCTGCCGGCGGCGTGCCGCCCGTGAACGTCACCTTCCTGATCGAGGGCGAGGAGGAGGTCGGCAGCCCCAACCTGCTGCCGTTCCTGGAGGCCAACCGCGAGTTGCTCGAGGCCGACCTGGCCATCAGCGCCGACGGCGGCATCTTCGGCGTCGGCGTGCCGTCGCTCACGGTGGGCTCGCGGGGGCTGGCGGGCGTCGAGATCCGCGTGCGCGGCGCCAACGCCGACCTGCACTCGGGCATGTACGGCGGCGCCGTGGCGAACCCGCTGATGGCCCTGTCGCGCATCCTCGCCTCGATGCAGGACGAGGAGGGCCGGGTGCTCGTCGAAGGGTTCTACGACGGCATCCCCGAGCTCACGCCGGCGGAGCGCGCCGCCATCGAGGCCGTGCCTGCCGAGGGCGACGAGCTCGCGCAGCTGGGCCTGACCGAGTGGTGGGGCGACCCCGCCTACAGCGCCCGCGAGCGCCGCCTGGTGCGCCCCACCCTCGAGGTCAACGGCATGTGGGGCGGCTACCAGGGGCCCGGCATCAAGACGGTGCTGCCGAGCGAGGCGCACGCCAAGGTCACCTGCCGCCTCGTGGCGGGCCAGGAGCCCGACGACGTGGCCGCCAAGCTGAAGGCGCACGTCGAGCGGGTGGCGCCGCGCGGCGTGAGCGTCAGCGTGACGCCGCTGGCCGGCAAGGCGCGCGCCTACCAGATGCCGCTCGACCTGCCCGTGCTGGAGCTCGCCGCCGACGCCATGGAGGGCGTGTTCGGCAAGCGCCCCTTCCCGGTGTGGACCGGCGGCACGGTGCCGGTGGCCGAGCAGTTCCAGAGCGTGCTGGGCATCTGGTGCCTCTACTTCGCCTTCGGCGAGCCCGACAACGGGCTGCACGCGCCCAACGAGTTCTTCCGCCTCTCGACCCTGAAGCAGGGCACCGAGGCGACCGTCCGGCTCCTCTACGGGCTGGCCGGCGACCCCGGCGCCCTGACGCCGGCGCGGGGGTGAGCGCGCTGCAGGCGCCGAAGGGCTCGATCGTCCCGCTGCCCACGCCGTTCACCGGCGCCGAGGCGCGCATCGACGAGGACGCGCTGCGGCGCATCGTCGAGTTCCAGCTCGACAACGGCAGCCACGGCCTCAGCTGCTGCGGCACCACCGGCGAGCCCTCCTCGCTGTCGGTGGCCGAGCGCCAGCGCGTGGTCGAGGTGGTCAAGGAGGCCATCGGCGGCCGCGTGCCGTTCGTGCCCGGCACCGGCAGCAACAACCTCGCCGAGACGCTCGAGATGACGCGCCACGCCGTGGAGCTGGGCGTCGACGGGGTGATGATCATCGCCCCCTACTACGTGCGCCCCAACCAGCAGAACCTCTTCGACTACTTCGCGGCGGTGGCGCGCAGCGTGCCCGGCACGCCGGTGATCCTCTACAACATCCCCGGCCGCGCCGCGGTCAACGTCGAGCCCGAGACCATCGGGCGCCTGCGCGAGGCGTGCCCCAACGTGGTGGGCGTCAAGCAGGCCACCAAGGACCTCGACGACGTGTCCTACACCTTGGTGCACGCCGGCCGCGACTTCGCCGTCTACTGCGGCGCCGAGACCCTCACCTACCCGATGCTCTCCCTGGGCGGCGCCGGCCACATCAGCGCCACCGGGGTGGTGGCGCCCAGGCAGATCGCGCGCCTGTACGAGCTGGCGGCGGCCGGCGAGTGGGACGCGGCGCGCGACCTGCACTTCGAGATGCTCGAGCTCAACGACATGCTGTTCGTCGAGGTGAACCCGGTGCCGCTCAAGACGGCGCTGTCGATGATGGGCCTGTGCGAGGCGCGCTGGCGCCTGCCGCTCGGGCCCATGCTGCCCGAGAACGAGGCCCGCCTGCGCCGCACGCTGGCGCGCTACGGCATCGTGGAGCGCGAGGGGGCGGCGGGTTGAGCGCCGCCCCCTCGCCCCGCCGCGGCCGCGTGATCGAGGGCGGGCGCCTGCAGCAGGTGTGGCAGCTGCCCGACGGCGCCGTGGTCACGGCCAGCGGCCGGCGCCTGGACGAGCGCGCCGTCACCTGGCTGCCGCCCTTCGAGCCCGGCAGCATCATCGCCGTGGCGCTCAACTACCGCGACCACGCCGCCGAGCTCGACCTCGCCGAGCCCCAGCAGCCCGCGCTGTTCCCCAAGTTCCGCAACGCCCTCGTGGGGCACCGCGGCCGGATCGTGCGGCCCGCGGGCATCGAGTACATGCACTACGAGACGGAGCTGGCCGTGGTGATCGGCCGCGACGCGCGGCGCGTGGACGCCGCCAGCGCGCTCGGCTACGTCAAGGGCTACAGCGTGGCCAACGACCTGGTGGTGCGCGACTTCGTGATCGACCACTTCCGCCCGCCCATCAAGCCGAAGAACTTCGACACCTTCCTGCCCCTGGGGCCGTTCCTGGTCGACGCCGCCGCCGTGCCCGACCCGCAGGCGCTGGCCATCCGCACCTACGTGAACGGCGAGCTGCGGCAGGAGGGGAACACCCGCGACATGCTCTACTCGGTGGCCCGCCTCATCGAGTACGTCACCGGGTTCATGACGCTGCGCGAGGACGACGTGCTGCTCACCGGCACGCCCAAGGGCATCAGCCACCTGAAGGCCGGCGACGAGGTGCGCTGCGTGGTCGAGGGGGTCGGCGAGCTGGTGAACCAGGTGGTCGCCGAGGAGGCGCTGACGGGCTAGCCGGCGGTCGCCGCGCCGGCGGAGATGTCGCGCAGCGCCGCCACGTGGGCGTCGAAGGCGCGGCGACCGGCGGCCGTCAGCCTGACCCAGGTGAGGCGGCGCGAGTCGCTCCTCGTGGTGGACGCCCGCTTGGTGGTCGCCACGTAGCCCGCCTCCGTCAGCACCTTGAGGTGCTTCGACAGGCTGGCGTCGCTGACGCCCAGGCTGTCGCGCAGCACGGCGAAGTCGATCTCGTCCACCGGTCGCAGCATGCCGCAGACCCGCAGCCGCGTCGGGGCGTGGATGGTCTCGTCGAAGCGGGGCTCAAGCGCCACGGCGCACGTGCTCCCGGTAGCGCCGGTCGAACGCCCGTCCCAGCTGCACCGTGAGCGCGAAGCTGGCGACGGCGGGCAGCGGCGTCCACCAGCGCAGCCCGAGCGCCACCAGCCCGAGCGACGTGCTGAGCAGCAGCAGCGTCGCGCCGAGCAGCAGGCCGAGGGTGAGCCGGGCCGAGGCGCCGGTGCGCGACACCCGCACGCCCGAGAGGCGCGGGTAGGCCCACACCAGCAGCAGGGTGGCTGCCACGGCGAGCGTCGTGACCAGGTCGCTCGCCGCCCCGGGCTCGAGGGCGGGTGCGGCGACGTACAGCGCCGTCAGGGCGCCGAAGGCCGGGTAGAGCCACGCGGGGGCGGCCAGGCGCTGAGCGAGCCGGGTGCGGTCGGCGGCGAGCTCGTCGAGCAGGGCCGCGGCCCTGCGGGGGGCGCCGTCGCTGGGGCGTAGGTCGTTTTCCATGTCGGAAAGCCTACCAGTAGCTTTCCGGGTTGGCAAGTCATGTGCGACGGGCGCTGGGCGCCCGCGGCGCGCCGCGGTTCGTGCGTACGCACAGGCGAGGGGCGCCGATTGTGCTCACCTACGATTGCTCTGCGCCGGCGCGCTCGCTATCGTCGGGACAGCACAGCCGACCAGCGAACGGGCACGAGGCGCCGCGGCGACGAGGCGTTGCCGGTCGCGCGCCACGCGCCCGAGCGAGGAGGGATCCGTTTGGCAAGCCCGCTCGACCCACCGACCCCCGGGGCCGGGGCGCAGGGCGCCCCGGCCGAGGCCCCGCAGGCCGCGGGCGTCGTGGCCGACAACCGCCGCGCCGCCGACGCCGCGCTGCGCTCGCTCCGCGAGCGGGTCGGCGTGCCCCGCGAAGACGGCGGGCCCGCCGCCTTCGGCCACCTGATCGGCGGCCGCTGGGTGCTCTCGGAGGGCGGCGCCACCTTCGACACCCACGCCCCGGTCGACGGGCAGGCGCTGGCCACGGTGGCCGCCGCGGGCGCGGCCGAGGTCGACGCGGCCGCCGCGGCCGCGGCCGCGGCGTTCGAGCGCTGGCGCCACGTCAGCGGCGCCGAGCGCCGCCGCGTGCTCTACCGCCTAGCCGAGCTCATCGAGGAGAACGCCGAGCGGATCGCGCTCCTCGAGGTGCTCGACACCGGCCAGCCGCTCCGCTTCATGCGCCAGGCGGCCGCGCGCGGCGCCGAGAACTTCCGCTTCTTCGCCGACCGCGCCGAGAGCGCGGGCGACGGCGTCACGCTGCCCACCGAGGGCTTCCTCAACTACACCCGCCGCCAGCCGATCGGCCCGGTGGCGGTGATCACCCCCTGGAACACGCCGTTCATGCTCTCGACGTGGAAGATCGCCCCCGCCCTGGCGGCCGGCTGCACGGTGGTGCACAAGCCGGCCGAGTGGAGCCCCCTGAGCGCCACCTTCCTGGCGGCGCTGGCGCAGGAGGCGGGCGTGCCCGACGGGGTGTGGAACCTGGTGCACGGCCTCGGCGAGAGCGCGGGCAAGGCGCTCACCGAGCACCCCGCCGTGCGCGCCGTGGCGTTCGTGGGCGAGAGCGCCACCGGCAGCGCCATCATGGCACAGGGCGCGCCGACCCTGAAGCGCGTGCACTTCGAGCTCGGCGGCAAGAACCCCGTGGTGGTGTTCGCCGACGCCGACCTGGAGCGCGCCCTCGACGCCGCCGTGTTCATGATCTACAGCCTCAACGGCGAGCGCTGCACCTCCTCGAGCCGCCTGCTGGTCGAGCGCGGGGTGTACGACGGGTTCACCGCCCGCCTCGCCGAGCGCGCCGCGCGCGTGCGCGTCGGCGACCCCTTCGACCCCGCCACCGAGGTGGGGCCGCTCATCCACCCCGACCACTTCGCGAAGGTCAGCCGCTACCTCGAGCTCGGCCCGCGGGAGGGCGCGCGCGTGGCGGCCGGCGGCGGCCGCCCCGCCGGCCTCGAGGGCACCTACCTGGCGCCCACGCTGTTCGTGGACGCGGCGCCCGGCATGCGCATCGCCCAGGAGGAGATCTTCGGGCCGGTGCTCACCGCCATCCCGTTCGACGACGAGGCCGAGGCGCTGCGCATCGCCAACGGCGTGCGCTACGGCCTGGCCGGCTACGTGTGGACCAACGACCTCACGCGCGCCCACCGCTTCGCGCAGGCGCTCGAGGTGGGCATGGTGTGGGTCAACTCCCACAACGTGCGCTACCTGCCCACGCCGTTCGGCGGCATGAAGGCCAGCGGCATCGGCCGCGACGGCGGCGACTACAGCTTCGACTTCTACATGGAGACGCAGAACGTGGCGATCGCTCTGGGGGAGCACCACGTCCCCAAGCTAGGAGGCCAGTAGTGCCGGCACGCAACGGAAGCCAGTTCCTCGAGGGGCTCAAGCGCAACCCGCCCAACATCTACATCGACGGCGAGCGCGTCGAGGACCCCACCACCCACCCCGCCACCGCCAACGTGGCGCGCTCCATCGCCGAGCTCTACGACCTGCAGCTGCGCCCCGACCTGGTCGACGTGATGACCTACGAGAGCCCCACCACGGGCGAGCGCGTGGGCCTGAGCTTCCTCGAGACCACCACGCGCGAGGACCTCACGCGCCGCGCCGTGATGCACAAGGCCTGGGCCGACCACAGCCTGGGCTTCATCGGCCGCAGCCCCGACTACCTCAACGTGAACCTCATGGCCGCCGCGCGCGCCGCCAGCTACTTCGAGCGGGCCGACCCGCGCTTCGGCGAGAACATCCGGCGCTACTACGAGCACGTGCGCGAGAACGACCTGTGCCTCACCCACGCGCTCACCAACCCGCAGGTGAACCGCTCGGCGCGCGCCGACCACCTGCCCGACCCCTACATCGCCCTGGGCGTGGTGCGCGAGACCGACGAGGGGCTGATCGTGCGCGGGGCGCGCATGCTGGCCACCCTGCCCATCGCCGACGAGATCCTGATCTTCCCCTCCACGGTGCTCAAGGAGGAGCCGGAGATGACGCGCTACGCGCTCGCCTTCGCGCTCCCTTGCTCCACGCCGGGCCTCAGCTTCATCGGGCGCGAGCCGCTCGACCAGGGGCGCAGCCGCGAGGACCACCCGCTGGGCTCGCGCTTCGACGAGATGGACGCGCTGGTGGTGTTCGACGACGTGCTGGTGCCGTGGGAGCGCGTCTTCCTGCACGGCGACGTGGCGCTCGCCAACCGCGCCTACCCCGCCACCGGCGCCGTGTACCAGATGGCCCACCAGGTCATCAACGTCAAGATCGCCAAGGCCGAGGCGTTCCTGGGCGTGGCCGAGTCGATCGTGCGCGCCATCGGCAGCGAGCAGTTCCAGCACGTGCAGCAGAAGGTGGCCGAGCTGATCATCGTGCTCGAGACCTTGAGGGCGCTCAAGACCCAGGCCGAGGCCACCGCCGAGCTCGACGAGTTCGGCACCATGACGCCGGGCCGCGCGGCGCTCGACACGGCGCGCAACCTCTTCCCGCAGGTCTACCCGCGCATGGTCGAGGTCCTGCAGCTGCTCTCCGCCAGCGGCCTGATCATGATCCCCACCGAGGCCGAGCGCCACGGGCCGATGGCCGACGCCGTCGACAGGTTCCTGCAGGCGAAGAACGTGGGCGCCGACGAGCGCATCCGCCTCTTCCGCCTCGCCTGGGACATGACCATCTCCGGCTTCGGCGGGCGCCAGAACCTCTACGAGAAGTTCTTCTTCGGCGACCCGGTGCGCACCCAGGGGGCGCTCTACCAGAGCTACGACAAGGAGCCGTACGTGCAGCGCGTCGCCGAGTTCCTGGAGGCGTCGCGCACGCGGCGCGCGGAGGAGGCGGTGGGCGCGGGCGCCGGGGGGCCCGAGGGCGGCGCATGAGCCCGGTCACGCCCGCCAACCCCGCGCCGCCCTTCGCGGTGGTGCGCGTGGCGCATGTCGAGCTGGGCGTCGCCGACCTGGAGCGCTCGCGCGCCTTCTACGAGGAGGCGCTGGGGCTGGTGGTCACCGAGCAGGCCGACGGCGCGCTCTACCTGCGCGGCCTCGAGGAGCGCTCGCACCACTCGCTGGTGCTGCGCCAGGAGGCGGCCGGGCGCTGCCTGCGGCTCGGCTTCCGCGTCGCCGCCGAGGCCGACCTGGAGCGCGCCTTCGCCTTCTTCGCCGAGCGCGAGCTGGCGCCCGCCTGGGCCGAGGCGCCCGGCCAGGGGCGCACGTTGCACGTGTCCGACCCGTTCGGCCAGCCGCTCGCCCTCTACGCCAGCCAGGCGCGCGTGGAGCGGCGCCTGCAGCGCTACGGCGAGTACCGCGGCGCCGCCATCCAGCGCCTCGACCACGTGAACCTGTTCGCCGCCGAGCTGCAGGCCACCCACGACTTCTACGCCGGGCAGCTGGGCTTCCGCACCAGCGAGTACACCGACACCGACGAGGCGGAGCCGCGCCTGTGGGCCGTGTGGATGCACCGCAAGGGGAACGTGCACGACGTGGCGCTCACCAACGGCGTGGGGCCGCGGCTGCATCACGTGGGCCTGTGGGTGCGCGGCGAGCTCGACGTCATCCGCGCCTGCGACGTGCTCGCCACCACCGGCTGGCGCGGGGCGCTCGAGCGCGGGCCGGGACGCCACGGCATCTCCAACGCCTTCTTCCTCTACCTGCGCGACCCCGACGGCCACCGCGTCGAGCTGTTCACCGGCGACTACCAGACGCTCGACCCCGACTTCGAGCCCATCGGCTGGAAGCTCGACGACCCGCAGCGCCAGACGCTGTGGGGCCACCCGGCGCCGCGCTCCTGGTTCGAGGAGGGCAGCCCGTTCGTCGGCGTGGAGCCGCGCGAGCCGCTGATGCCGGTGCGGCCGGTGGTGGCGCGCTGAGGCGTCGGGCGCTCGGCGCGCGTGGCGCTCAGGCGCCGCGCGCCAGGGCGCGGTTCACGCGCCGGCCGGCGCCAGCTGCGGCGCCAGGGCGCGCAGCGTCTCGAGGTCGCGCTTGTGGCCCAGGTCGTCGTCGCCCAGGGGCGTCTCGAGCACCATGGCCAGGCCCTGCAGGGCGCCGTCGTGGATCACGCGCGCGAAGAAGTCGAGGCCGATGAGGCCGGCGCCCACGTTGTCGTGGCGGTCCTTGCGCGAGCCGAGCGGGTGCTTGGAGTCGTTGAGGTGCACGCAGGCGAGCCGCTCGCGGCCCAGCACCTCGAAGAACTCGTCGAAGGTGGCGCGGTAGCCCTCCGCGCTCGCGAGGTCGTAGCCGGCCGCGAAGGCGTGGCAGGTGTCGAGGCAGACGGCCACCTTGTCCTTCTGGTCGACCAGCTCCAGCACGCGCGCCAGCTCGGCGAACGAGGCGCCCAGCGTGCTGCCCTGGCCGGCGGTGTTCTCGAGCAGCACCGTGGTGGTGATGCCCGGGTCGGCGGCCAGCACCTCGTCGAGCGAGCGCGCGATGCGCTCGAGCCCCTCGTCGACGCCCGCGCCCAGGTGGGCGCCCGGGTGCAGCACGAGGCCGTCGACGCCGAGCGCGCTGCAGCGCTGCAGCTCGTCGAGCAGCGCCGCCTTGGAGCGCTCCAGCACGTCCTCCTTGGGGCTCGCCAGGTTGATGAGGTAAGCGGCGTGGGCCACCACCGGCTGCGGCGCGGCGGCGCGGGCCGCCCGGAAGGCGTCGACGTCCTCCTGCGCGAGCGGCTTGGCGCGCCACTGGTTGGGGCTCTTGACGAAGATCTGCAGCGATTCGCAACCGATGTCGCTGCCGCGCGCGAACGCCTTGGCGGCGCCCCCGGCGGTCGAGACGTGCGCTCCGAGTAGGGCCATGAGGCCGAGTCTAACAGCGAGGCGACGGCCACCCCGGCAGCCCGCCGACGGCGGTCGCCTCGCGCCGAGGGCCCCGCGCGACCGCCCTGTTATCCTGCGCAGCGTGATCCGCGACATGCTCACGAGCCCCACCTCCGAGGCGCTGGCCGCCTTCCTCGACGAGCAGCTGCGCCTCGGCGGGGCGCTGCTGCAGGTGGTGGGGGAGTGCGAGGTGCTCTACTCGGGCCGGGCCGCCAGCGTGGCGGAGGCCGGCGACTACCTGGTGCTGGTGAAGCCCGACGGCAGCGTGCAGGTGCAGGGCCCGCGCGGCGTCAAGCCGGTCAACTGGCAGCCGCAGACCGACAGCATCGCCGTGGGCCTCGAGGAGGGCGTGGCGGTGCTCACGGCCGAGCGCTTCACGCCCGCCGAGCTGGTGCGGGTGGCGTTCGACCACCCGGCGCTCGCCCTCGCAATCGAGCTCGACGAGAACGGCAACTTCGTGCTGATGGGCAGCGAGGCCGAGATGCAGCGCGCCCTGGCTAGGAACCCCGAGGTGATCGAGCCCGGCCTGCAGCTGCTCGAGATGGAGCTGCCCACCGACGTGGGCGGCATCGACCTGCTGGCGCGCGACGCCGCCGGGCGCCTGGTGGTGGTCGAGCTCAAGCGCAGCAAGGCCACCCACGAGGCGGTGCACCAGCTGAGCCGCTACGTCGAGAGCGTGCGCGCCGTGGTGGGCGACTGCGAGGTGCGCGGCGTGCTGGCGGCGCCGGCCGTGACGGCCCCGGCGCTGAACCGCCTGGGCGCCCTCGGCCTCGAGTTCCGCGAGGTCACGGCGCTGCCCGACCTCGACGAAGCGCCCCAGCAGCCCGGCCTGTTCGGATAGGCGCGGGGCGCGGCGCCGCCGCGGTTAGACTCCGACATGCCCGAGAAGCGCGAGCGACCCGACCTGCTGCAGCTCGCCCGCGACGCGCTCCGGCTGGCGCGCGAGCTGGAGCGCGGCCTCGACGGGGCGCTCGGGCCCGACGTGCCCTTCGGGGGCCAGGAGTACCTGCTGCTGCGCCTGGTGCAGCAGGGCCACGAGACGCCCGGCGAGCTGGCGCGCGAGCTGAACGCGCCCGCCGCCAACGTGAGCCGCGCGCTGCAGCGCCTCGAGGCCCTGGAGCTGCTGGAGCGCAGCGTCGACCCCAACGACCACCGCCGCGCGCTGCTGCGCCTCACCCCGGCGGGCGAGGCCACCGTCGACTACGCGCGCGAGCGCGTCACGGCGTGGCTGCAGGAGCTGTTCGCGCGCTCGAGCGACGTCTGGCTCCTCGGCACCCAGCGCCGCGTGGCGCGCCTGCTCGAGCAGGTGGCGGCGCGCCCCGAGCCGCCGTCGGCCTAGCGGCTCACCGACGCTCATGCAGGCTTCATGAAGTCGCGTACGTCGGGCGTGGGCGCCCCGCTGTAGACTCGTGCGACGATGCCGCTCTTCCGTAAAGACCCCTTCGGTCGCGCCTGGGTGCTCCTGAGCCCGGAGCGAGGGCTGGAGCCGTCGGACTTCGGGAGCGTGCCGCCCGCGCCGGCCGTGTCGCCGCTGTCGCCGGGCAACGAGGGGCGCCTGGGCCCCGAGATGGCCGCCGTGCGCCCCGCCACCTCGGGGGTCGGCAGCCCCGACTGGCGCATCCGCTCGTTCGCCCACCCGGCCGGCATCGTCAGCGCCAAGCCCGGCCACGTCGACGAGGGCACCTCCCTGTTCCGCCAGGCGCCGGCGCTGGGCCACCACGAGCTGATCGTCGAGCACCCCGACGCCGGCGAGCGCCTCGAGACCATGAACCCGGCGCACCTCACCGAGGTGCTGCGCTTCTACCGCGACCGCCTGGCGGTGGCCGCGGCGCGCCCCGGGGTGCGCCACGTGCAGGTCACGCGCAGCGTGGGCCGCGCCGCCGGCGCCCTCTACGAGCACCCGCACGGCCAGCTGCTGGCGGTGCCGGTCACGAACCGCTGGGTGGAGGAGGAGGCGCAGGTGGCGGCCGAGCACCACCGCGAGCGCGGCAGCTGCCTGTTCTGCGACGTGACGGCGCGCGAGCTGGAGCTGCGCGAGCGCGTGGTGACCGAGAACGAAGCGTTCGTGGCCCTCACGCCCTTCGCCTCCAAGACGCCGTTCGAGACGTGGATCCTGCCGCGCGAGCACGCCAGCTCCTTCACGAGCGTGGCCGCCAACAGCCTGCCGCTGCTCGCCGACCTGCTGCAGGTGCTGGTGCGCGGGCTGGTCGACGCGCTCGACAACCCGCCGTACAACCTCACGCTGCACACCGCGGTGCAGGCGGGCCGGCCCGACTTCCACTGGCACATCGAGATCCTGCCGCGCCTCACCAACCAGGCGGGCTTCGACTGGGGCACCGGCTTCTTCGTCAACCCCACGCTCCCCGAGGACGCGGCGCGCTTCCTGCGCGAGGCCGTCGCGCTCCAGGAGGTGATGCGGTGAGCGGCGGGCCCGAGGCGCCGCCGCGCTCGCGCTTCGCGCGGCTCGCCATCCTGGCGATCGCCGTGGTGGGCACGCTGCAGCTCGTGTTCCTCAACCTCGTGGAGGCCGACCGCATGTTCGTGCACCGGCGCGAGATCGCGCGCCTGGAGCGCGAGGTGGCGGCGCTGGAGGCCGAACGCGCCGCGCTCGCCGAGGTCGCCGGGCGCGCCCACGACGAGGTGTACCGCGAGCAGCTCGCGCGCAAGCAGGGGTTCATCTACCCCGACGAGCTGCGGGTGGTGACGCAGCGGCCCTGAGCCGCCGGACCCCGGGCCGCCGCGCTCCGGAACGCCCCCACTAGCATCCCCGCTCGGCCGCGCACGGCGCGCGGCGCGGCCCCGCAGGCACCGTCCGGCGCCGGCGGAGCGCGCCCGGCCCCGCGGTATCGTTGACGCCAGAGCATTGGAGGACCCAGCCGTGCGCGACGACACCCTCACCTGGATGAACGAGCTCACCGCCGAGATGGAGGAGCGGCGCAAGAAGGTCGCCGCCGGCGGCGGACCCGCGCGGCAGAAGAAGCAGCGCGACGCCGGCAAGCTCACCGCGCGCGAGCGCCTCGACCACCTGCTCGACGAGGGCAGCTTCGTGGAGCTCGGCGCCTTCGTGGAGCACGCGGGCGGCGACCTGATGCGCGGCGTGGAGGCGCCCGGCGAGGGGGTCGTGACCGGCTACGGCACCGTCCAGGGGCGCACGGTGTTCGTGTTCAGCCAGGACTTCACGGTGCTGGGCGGCAGCCTCGGCAAGATGCACGGCCGCAAGATCGCCAACGTCATGGACCTGGCCGCGCGCACCGGCGCGCCCATCATCGGCCTCAACGACTCCGCCGGGGCCCGCATCCAGGAGGGCGTCGACGCGCTGTCGGGCTACGGCGACGTGTTCTTCCGCAACGCGCGCTACTCGGGCGTGGTGCCGCAGATCTCGGCCATCCTGGGCCCCTGCGCCGGCGGCGCGGTCTACAGCCCCGCCATGACCGACTTCGTGGTCATGGCGCGCGGCACCTCGTACATGTTCATCACCGGCCCCGAGGTCATCAGGTCGGTCACCAAGGAGGAGGTCACCTTCGAGCAGCTGGGCGGCGCCGACGTGCATGGGCGCGTGTCGGGCGTGGCCCACCTCGAGGCCGACGGCGACGTGGAGGTGCTGCGCCAGGTGCGCGAGCTGCTCGCCTACCTGCCGCAGTCGGCGAAGGAGCAGCCGCCCCGGCGCGAGACCGACGACCCCGCGGCGCGCGAGACGCCCGAGCTCCTCTCGATCGTCCACCCCGACCAGCGCCGCCCCTACCCGATGCACGACGTGATCCGCACGCTCGTCGACGACCGGCGCTTCCTCGAGATCCAGCCCGACTTCGCCAAGAACATCATCGTGGGCTTCGCGCACCTGGGCGGCCAGCCGGTGGGGGTCGTGGCCAACAACCCGCGCCACCTGGCGGGCACGCTCAACATCGACGCCTCCGACAAGGCGGCGCGCTTCATCCGCACCTGCGACGCCTTCAACGTGCCGGTGGTGACGCTGGTCGACGTCACCGGCTTCCTGCCGGGCGTGGCGCAGGAGCACGCCGGCATCATCCGCCACGGCGCCAAGATGCTGTACGCCTACGCCGAGGCCACGGTGCCGAAGATCACCCTGATCACCCGCAAGAGCTACGGCGGCGCCTACCTGGCGATGAACTCGAAGGACATGGGCGCCGACGTGGTGCTGGCGTGGCCCACCGCCGCGGTGGCGGTGATGGGCGCCGAGGGCGCGGCGAACATCATCTACCGGCGCGAGATCGAGCGCTCCCCCGACCCGGCCGCGACGCGCGCCCAGAAGATCGAGGAGTACAAGAAGCGCTTCGACAACCCCTACGTGGCGGCGGCCAAGGGCTACATCGACGACGTGGTCGACCCCAAGCACACGCGCCTGGCGCTGATCCGCCACCTGCGCATGCTCGAGGGCAAGGAGCAGAGCCTGCCGTTCCGCAAGCACGGCAACATCCCGCTGTAGGCGCGCGCCTCGCTGGGTCCGCGACGAGCGGTCACGCCTGACGGGCCCGCCGGCCGTTCGCGCGCGCCTCAGTCGACCTCGCGCAGGTCCTCCATCAGCTGCCAGCCCACGCCCTCGGGGGTGGCGTCGAGGTGGCGCTGCAGCTCGGCGGCCACGCCCTCGAGCAGCGCCGCCGGGTCCTCGCCCGGCGGCACGATCTTCACCACCGTCAGCTGGTAGACCTGCTGGGTGGCGCTCAGGGTGCCGTCGTCGAAGAAGGCGAACGGCGCGGCCGGCATGGGGTCGACGAGCAGGTGCACCTCGCCCTCGAGCTGGGCGGGCAGGAGGGCGGCGAGGTCGAGGCCCGCCTCGCGCGGGTGCCAGACGTAGCCCTGGATCAGCTTGATGGCGCGCGGGCGGTCGGAGGCGTCCCACAGCTCGCGGTCGTCGCCGAGGTGGGGGGCGTACTCCTGGTCGGGGTCGCGGCTCACGCCTGCGCGCCCTCCGCCCCGGGGCGGCGCGGGCGCAGCTCGTTGCGGTACCAGTTGAAGAAGACCACGATGAACGGGATGCCGAAGGCGAGCTCGCCGCCGACGTTCATGATGGCGCCGCCGAGCGCCTGGTCCTCGATGACCGACATCCCGAACGCGCGCGTGGGCACGTTCGCGTAGACCTGGTAGAGCGGCTCCGGCGAGAAGGTGATGAACGCGAAGACGGGCAGCTGCGACACCGGCTGGAGGAACAGGTAGGCGCACCGGATGATGTAGGGCGGGCGCGGCAGCTCCTCGAGCGGGCTCATGATCGGCCACCACACCATGAAGCTCACCAGCAGCAGCACGATATGGATCCCGTGGTGGAGCGAGGTGTTGACCAGCGACAGGTCGTAGATGCGCGGCAGGTGGTAGAGCGACATCACCAGCGTGAAGGCCAGGAAGCAGACCAGCGGGCTGAGCAGCACGCGCGTGATGGGCAGCACCCGCGGCCCGGCCAGGGCGGCGCGCAGCAGCCAGGCGGGCGTGGAGAGCAGGAGGATCGGCGCGACGATGTAACTGAGGGCCAGGTGCTGGACCATGTGGGCCGAGAGCAGGTAGCGCTCGGCGAGGTCGTGCAGCGGCGAGCCCTCGTTGAGGAAGAGCAGCACCAGGCCGATGCCGAAGAAGATGGCGTGCCTCGTGGGGTACGGCTCGCCGGGGGCGAGGCGGCTCCGTAGGGGGCCTATGGAGAGATAGAAGGCTACCGAGAGAGTGACGATCAGCCCGAGGAGCACGGGTTCGAGCTGCCAGGAGAGATAGAGCATCAGGTGTTCCTGTTCTGGCGAGAGGCGGTCCTCGCCGTCGCCATGCTAAACGAAACGCGAGCGCGGGTCTGGGGCCGCGCTCGCGTTTCGGGTGTGGGTTGTACGCCGCGCGGCGGCGAGCCTAGGCCGTCAGAGGCCCAGGTCGGCGCGCATGGCGTGCACCTCGGCGGCGCTGAGCCCGAGGCCGCGCTGCGCAGCGACCTCGTCGGCCTGGTAGGGCGCGAAGCCGGCGGGCGGGCCGTCCCACGCCGTCACGATGTGGTTGAGGACGTTGGCGACGTCGGCGTCGGACAGGTGGCCCCAGGCCGGCATGAGGCCGTTGTAGGCCATGCCGTTGACCTGGATCTGGCCCTGCATGCCGAACAGCACCACGTCCATGAGGAACTCGCGACCGCCGGCCTCGTAGACCGCGGTGGCGTGGTCCGCGAGCGGCGGGAAGGCGCCCGGGATGCCCTGGCCGTTGCCCTGGTGGCAGGCCACGCAGTTGGCGGTGTAGACGCTGGCGCCGGCCTCGGCGTCCCAACTCGCGGCGGTGGCGGCGGGCGCCTCGGCGGTGGTGCCGCCGGCCGCCTGCTCGCTGGCCTGCTCCTCGTTGGGCGTCTGGTCGGAGCCCGCGGCCGCGGCGGCCGTGGCGTCGCCGCTGGCGCCCGCCTCGCCGCTAGCCTGCGCCGGCGCGCCGCCGGGCACGGTCACCTCGTAGCTGCTGGCGTCGTTGCCGGCCAGCGGCGGGGTGATCTGCACCGAGCGGTCGGCGGGGCGCGGGCTGTCGGCCTGCGCCGCCGGGCTGCGGCTCAGGCCGCTGGTCTCGACCAGGTCCAGCACGTCCTGCGGCACCTCGTGGCTGGCGGCGCCCGCCACCACGTTGTCGGGGCGGGTGCTGGCCACCGAGCGCGGCAGGATGAACATCGCGGTCAGCGCCACGAAGGTGGCCATCGAGATGAACATCCCGCTGCTGAAGAAGCCCGTGTAGGTGCGGTCGTCGTCCTTCAGGTGCATGAAGAACATGATCACCATGATGAACTTGACCACCGACAGCGCCACCAGCCAGAACAGCGTCCAGTTGCGGCCGAGCCACTCCTGGGGGTACTCGACGATGGCGAACTCGATGTAGGTGATGACGCCCAGGATGAGCGCGACGATGATGTAGGTCGCTACGGATGAGTGTTTCTGGTTAGCCATTGCCTACGCCTGCCTACACGAATTCCACGAGGTAGACGACCGTGAAGATCACGATCCACACGATGTCGACGAAGTGCCAGTAGAGGCCGGCGATCTCGACGTAGACCGAGTCCTTGGCGCCGAGCGGCCTGAGGTACGAGTCCATGATCAGGGCGACCAGCCAGATGACCCCGACCGTCACGTGGACCCCGTGGGTGCCTGTGAGGATGAAGAACGTGGTGCCGAACAGGTTCTGGTGGATGCTCAGCCCGGCGTTCACGAAGTGCACGAACTCGTAGACCTGGAAGCCCAGGAAGATCGAGCCGAAGAAGGCCACCCCGGCGGTCCAGAGGCGGAACTTGGGGATGTCGTTCTGGCGGATGGCGTGCAGCGACAGCACCATCAGGAACGACGACATCAGCAGCACGAAGGTGCTGACGGTGGTGAGGGGGATGTCGAAGACGTCCACCGGCAGCGGGCCGACGAGGCTGCGGTCCTTGTAGGCCAGGTAGGTGCCGATCAGCGACCCGAAGAACATGGTGTCGGACGCCAGGAACACCCACATCAGCAGCTTGACGTCGGGCAGCTTGGTGGCGCGGTAGGGGACCGGCTGCTCGCTAGCAGCAGGCGCGGCGGGCTGGGCGCTCATGCGGCCTCCTCGGTGTCGAAGTGCAGGTGATGCCCGCCGACGCCCTCGAACGCCCACCCGAAGATGCACGCGATGAAGGAGAGGCCCGAGATGACGGCGAGGACCAGGTTGTCGTACATCAGCCCGTAGCAGCCGATGGTGATGGCCAGCGCGGCCACCATCGGGTACCACGACTGACCCGGGATGTGGACGCCGCCGGCGTCGTACTTGCGCCCCTCGGCGGGGTCGGGCGGCGTGACGTGCATGGTCTCGGGGTACTTGCTCGCCCAGTGCGCGTCGAGCGAGTTGACCACCGGCTGCACCGCGAAGTTGTAGTACGGCGGGGGAGAGGGGATGCTCCACTCGAGGGTGCGGCCGTCCCAGGGGTCGTTGCCGGCGTTCTTCGGCGCGCGGAAGCCCTGGATGACGTTGATCAGGATGAGGATGAGGCCCACGCCCATGATCCAGCTGCCGATGGTGGAGACCATGTTGACGGTCTCGAGGCCGATGCCGGCGGGGTAGGTCTGGATGCGGCGCGGCATGCCCATCAGGCCCGCGATGTGCTGCGGGAAGAAGAGCACGTGGAAGCCGAGGACGGTGAAGAACCAGGCGACCTTGCCGAGGCGCTCGTCGATGAGGCGGCCGGTCATCTTCGGGAACCAGTAGTAGACGGCCCCGAAGAACGCCATCAGCGCGCCACCGCCCATCACGTAGTGGAAGTGCGCCACCACGAAGTAGGTGTCGTGCGCCTGGGCGTCGAAGGTCGGCATGGCGACCATGATGCCGGTGATGCCGCCGAGGGTGAAGGTGACCAGGAAGGCCAGCGCGTACAGGATCGGCACCGTGAAGCGGATGCTGCCGCCCCACAGGGTGCCCACCCAGTTGAAGATCTTCACCCCGGTGGGGATGCCGATGATGAACGAGGTGATCGAGAAGGCCGTGTTGACCACGGGGCCGAGGCCGGTGGTGAACATGTGGTGCGTCCACACGGCGAAGCCCATGAAGGCGATCATGATGCCCGAGAGGATCATCACCGGGTAGCCGAACAGCGGCTTGCGGCTGAAGGTCGGGATGATCTCGGAGATCACGCCGAAGGCCGGCAGGATGATGATGTACACCTCGGGGTGACCGAAGATCCAGAACAGGTGCTGCCACAGGATGGGCAGGGCGCCCGCCTCCTGCACGTAGAAGAGCGTGCCGAAGGTGCGGTCGAGGATGACCTCGAGGAAGGCGATCGTCAGCGGCGGGAAGGCGAAGATGATCATGAACGAGGTGATCATCATCATCCAGGTGAACACCGGCAGCCGCATCATCGTCATGCCCGGGGCGCGCATGTTGACGATGGTGACGATGAGGTTCATGGCGGTGGCGGTGGTGCCGATACCGCTGATGAACAGGCCGAACATGTAGAAGTCGACGCCCAGGCCGGGGTTGTGCGACAGCGAGGTGAGGGGCGCGTACGCCACCCAGCCGACGTCGGGGGCGCCGCCCAGGAAGATGCTCGTGTAGATCATCAGCCCGCCGAACGAGTAGATCCAGTAGCCGAACGCGTTCAGGCGGGGGAAGGCCAGGTCACGGGCGCCGATCTGCAGCGGCACGAAGTAGTTCGCCAGCCCGATGCCCAGCGGCATGATGGCCAGGAACACCATGGTGACGCCGTGCATGGTGAAGAGCTGGTTGAACTGGTCGGGGTTCACGACCCGCATGTCGGGCGTGAGCAGCTGCAGGCGGATGATGAACGCCTCGATGGCCGCCAGCCCCATGAAGGCGAAGGAGCTGAGGATGTAGAGGATGCCGAGGCGCTTGTGGTCGACGGTCGTGAGCCAGCTCATCGCGCCGCGCGTCCAGGTGGGCCGCTGCAGCAGCTTGCCGGCCGAGGGGGCTAGGGTGGTCTGCGAAGCCATCAGTTCCCTCCAGCGGACGCCTGGGCTACGGCGCCACCGTCGGCGCCGAGGCTCAGCAGGTAAGCGGCGATGGCCGTCGCTTCCTGTTCGCGGTTCGGATCGTCCGCTTGCCAGAGCGTGGGCATGTAGTTACCGGGCTTGACCGCCTGCGGGTCGGCGATCCAGGCCGCCACGTTCTCGAGCGTGGCCGGCAGGACGTTCGCGCCGACGCTCTCGCGCAGGCCGAAGTTGGTGAGGTCGGGGTAGATGGGCTGGCCGAAGCTCATGCCCTCGGCGTAGTTGTCGACGGTGTGGCAGCCGATGCAGCCCTTGGTGGCGAGCAGCTGGCGGCCCTGGGCGACGAGCGCGTCGGTGGAGGCGCTGACGACCTGGGGCTCCTGGAACGCCGCCACCCACTCCTCGAAGCCGCCCTCGTCCTCGACGATGACGTTGAAGCGCATGTAGGCGTGCGCCCCGAGGCACAGCTCGGCGCACTGGCCGGGGTAGACGCCGGGCTCGTCGGCGACGAACCAGAGCTGGTTGTCCTGGTTCGGGATCAGGTCGACCTTGCCCGCCAGGCGCGGCACCCAGAAGGCGTGGACCACGTCGGCCGAGTTGAGCTTGAGCACCACGCGCTTGCCCTGCGGGATGACGAGCTCGTTGGCGGTGGTGATGCCGTACTGGGGGTACTCGAACTTCCACCACCACTGGTAGCCCGTGACGTGGACCTCCACGTCGTCCTCGGTGGGTTCGACGTACGTCTGGGTGGCGAAGATCGAGCGCACCGTCGGGATGGCCACGGCGATGACGATGAGGACCGGGATGATGGTGAGGATCACCTCGACGGCCGGGTTCCCATGGCTCTGCGTGGGCATCTCGTCGTCCCTGCGGCGACGGTAGCGGAAGATGACGTAGACGATGGCCCCGAAGACGCCGATCATGACGGGCCAACTGAGCCAGTAGGTCCACATGAACAGGTCCAGCTGCCTCTGGGCTATCTCGCCGGCCGGCTGGAACGTCGACTGGGCGCCTTCGAAGCCGCAGGCAGCAAGTAAGGGCGCAAGAACGGCGGCGGGCAGAGCCCGCCTCAACCACCTCATGGGCACGATTCCCTCCTCAAGGGTTTGAACAGGGGGCAGGGTAGGGAACCCCTAGATTCTGCGGCCTAATGTAGCACAAGGTTAGAACGAGAATCGGAGCGGCTCCGAGGGACCTTGCCGTCCGCAGCGAGGCGAGCGCGAAGCCGCAGCGCCTGCAGGCGGCGCTCATGCGTCCCTCACACTAGTTCCGGCGTTACCGTCACCAGCCCTCGCGGTAGCCGGCCGCCTCGGCGAGGTGCGCTTCCGCCACCCGCGGGCTGCCTTCGAGGTCCGCGACGGTGCGCGCCACGCGCAGCAAGCGGTCGTAGCCGCGCGCGGACAGGCGCGTGCGCGCCGCGAGCTCGGACAGCAGCGCCTGGCCCGCGCGGTCGGGGCGCGCGTGGCGAGCCAGCGCCTGCCCCGCCAGGTAGGCGTTGGCGCACCCCTGGCGCTCGAGCATGCGCTGGCGCGCGCTCGCCACGCGCGCGGCCACCACCCGGCTGGGCGTGCCGCGCGGGGCGTGCACCAGCTCCTCCTCGGAGAGGCGCGGCACCTTGAGGCGCAGGTCGATGCGGTCGAGCAGCGGCCCCGACAGGCGCCGCCGGTAGCGTGCGAGCGCTTGGGGCGGGCAGGCGCAGGCGTCCGAGCCCGTGAACGCCTCGCCGCAGGGGCAGGGGTTCTGGGCCGCCACCAGCTGGAAGCGCGCCGGCAGCCGCAGGCTGCCCCGCGCGCGCGAGATGGTGACGTACCCCTCCTCGAGCGGCTGCCGGAGGGCCTCCAGCACCGGGCGACGGAACTCGGGCAGCTCGTCCAGGAACAGCACGCCGTGGTGGGCCAGGCTCACCTCGCCGGGCCGGGGCGGGCCGCCGCCCCCCACGATGCCCGCCTCGGAGCCGCTGTGGTGCGGCTGGCGCAGCGGCGGCGTGCGGGGCAGCCCGTGGGTGGGCAGCCCGGCGCTGGAGCGCACGCGCGACACCTCGATGGCCTCCGCCGGCGTGAGCGGCGGCATGATGCCGGGCAGCCGCAGCGCCAGCATGGTCTTGCCGGCGCCCGGCGGGCCGGTGAGCAGCAGGTTGTGGCGCCCGGCGGCGGCGATCTCGAGGGCGCGCTTGGCCACCGCCTGGCCGCGCACGTCGGCCAGGTCGGGGCCCGGGTCCGTGGCGGCGGGCGCGGGCGCCGCCCCTGAGGGCGGCGGCACGGCGGCCAGCCGGGCGCGCCCGGTGAGGTGGGCGACGGCCGCGGCCAGGCTCGCGGGCGCGAAGGCCGTGACGCCCGGCGCCAGCGCCACCTCGGCGGCGTTGTCGGGCGGCGCCAGCGCCGCCGCGCCGCGCTGCGCCGCCAGCAGCGCGATGCTGACGGCGCCGCGCACGGGCCGTAGCGAGCCGTCGAGCGCCAGCTCGCCGAACGCCAGCACGCCCTCGAGCGCCTGCTGCGGCAGCCGGCGGTCGGCGGCCAGCAGCGCCAGCGCGATGGGCAGGTCGAACGCCGGGCCCTCCTTGCGCACGTCGGCCGGCGACAGGTTGACGACGATGCGGCTGGGCGGCAGCGGCAGCCCCAGCTGCTTCAGCGCCGCGCGCACGCGCTCGCGCGACTCCTGGACCGCCGCGCCCGGCAGGCCCACCAACGTGAAGCTCGGCAGGCCGCTGGAGACGAACGCCTCCACGCGCACCGGCAGCGCCTCGACACCGACCACGGTGGCGGAGTGGGCCACGGCGAACATGCCTCGACGGTAGGCCCGGCGCCGCTGCCGCGCGCGGGGTCGCGGGTCGCGCGCCCAGGCGCCCTAGGCCCGTGTCCCGCCGCGGGCGCCCGCCCGGCCGGGAACGCCCCGCTGTGGCGTAGCCGGGCCGGCGCCGCGAACGCGGTGCTAGCGTTGCCCTCGGCTAGCTACGTCCGTGCAGCGCCCGTCCGGACCGGGCCGGAGGGGCGCGGCACGGCTCCGGAGGTGGAACCCCATGACGCCCCTCTCGCGCCGCGCCCCGCGGCTCGTCGCCCTGCTCCTCGCCCTCGCCCTCGTCGCGGCCTGCGCGCGGCTGATCCCACCGCAGTCGGTGGACGACCCCTTCAGGCTCGACGGCCAGGTGGTGCCCGTGACGTTCGGGGCCGCCAGCCCCGCCCTCGCCCCGCTGGCCGTGAACGGCAGCGCGGCGACGACCTTCGCCTTCGACGACCTCGACCGCGGCCTGCCCGTGCGGCCGCGCGTGATCCGCAACCGCATCGGCATCGCGGGCGCCGTGCTGGTGAGCGGCTCGGGCCCCGCGACCATCACCCTGCGCGACCTGACGCTCACGCTGCGCGGCTGGCAGGGGGCCGGCGCCTACGACGCCGCTCCGGTGGAGCAGCGCGCCACCGCCCGCCTGGACGCGAGCGTCACGGTCGAGCTGCGGCAGGAGGCCTGCACGGACCTGGCCTGCACCTACGCCGTCGTCGGCGACGCCACCCTGGGCGACCTGGCGCTGGAGGGCGAGGCGTTGACGCGCTTCCTCGACCTGGCCACCTCGGCCCCCACCACCAACGCGGCGGAGGCGAGCTTCACGGTGACGGCCGAGCAGGACGAGCTGGCGGGCGCCACCCTGGGGCTGCGGCTCGAGGCCTCGCAGGGGCTGATCGAGTTCTGAGGGCGGGGCCGCTGGGCGCGCGCTGGGGAGGCGCGGCGTAGCCTCGAGGGCCCGGTGGCCCGCGGACGCGCCGCTCCGCGCGGCCGCGCCCGCTGGCGTCGGCTAGGCGCAGCTACGGCCGACCAACGAGAAGGGGCGCCCGCGATGGGGCGCCCCGGTGCGCGTCGGCGGCTCCGGTCAGTCGGTGGCCAGGTGCGTGTACAGCCCGAAGGTGTTGGGGCCCGTGTGGGTGGCGATCACGGCGCCGATCTCGTGGTAGCCGCCGAACCGGTACTCCACGCCGGCGGCGTCGATGGCGGCGCGCAGCCCCTCGGCGGCGGCCTGGTCCTGGACGTGGATGAGGTTCAGCACCACCGGGCCGGGCTGCCCCGCCGCGTAGGCCTTGAAGCGCTCGACCATCTCCTGCTGCGCCTTCTTGAGGCCGCGGGCGCGGGTGAGCGGCCCCACCACGCCGTCCTCGAGGGTCAGCAGCGGCTTGACGTTGAGCAGCCCGCCCAGCAGGGCGCTGGCGCGGCCGATGCGGCCGTTCTTCTGCAGGAACTCGAGGGTGCCGACGGTGAACACCACGAAGTTGGTGTCGCGGATGGTCTCGAGCGCCGGCATGATGTCGTCGAGCGTGGCGCCGGCGCCACGCATGCGCGACGCGACGCGCACCATCTCGCCGTGGCCCAGGCTGGCGGCCAGGCTGTCGAACACCGTGACCGGCACGGGGGCGTCCTCGGCGGCGATGGTGGCCGACTGGAAGGTGCCCGAGACCTTGGAGCTGAGGGTGATGACGAGGATGGCCTCGGCGCCGGCGGCGACCGCGCGCTCGTAGGCGGCGGCGAACTCGGCCGGGCTCGGCTGGCTGGTGCTGGGCACGTCGGCGCCGGCCTTGACGCCCGCGACGATGTCGGCGGGCGTGATGTCGAGCCAGTCGCGGTGCATCTTGCCTTGGAAGTTGACGTGCAGCGGGACGGCCTCGACCTGCAGGCGCTGCAGCTCCTCGGCGCTGAGGTCGCTGGTCGAGTCGGTGATGATGGCGAGCTTCATGCTGGTTCTCCTGTGAGCGGGCAGCCGCACCCTATGGGGGTGTGGGGCCACGGCCTCGCGGGCCCTGGACGGTGCGGAGCGCTGGTTCGCCTGCAGGATAGCCGAGAAACGTGCCCGGCGCACGCCCGGCCCCGGGCTGTCATGATGGCGCCGATGAGCGAAGCGGTGTGGTGGCTCCTCACCCCCAGCAGCCTGCTGGTGGCGTTCGTGTGCCTGGGCGCACTGGCCGCGCGCGCCGGCGCCCGGCGGCTGGCCGGCGCGCTGCTGTTCCCGCCGCTCGCCCTGCTGCTAGCGCTGCTGGCGCTGCCGCTCGACCGGTACCTGGCCGCCCCGCTCGAGGACCGTCACGCCGCGCCTTCCGAGCTGCCGGCGCGGGTCGACGGCATCGTGGTGCTGGGCGGCGCGGTCGACTGGCGCGTGGGCCAGGACCGCGGCCAGCTGAGCCTCGACGCCGCCGGCGAGCGCATGCTGGCGGCGCTCGCGCTGGCGCGGCGCTACCCGGAGGCGACGCTGGCGTTCACCGGCCTGTTCGACGACCAGCTGCGGCTGGAGTGGCGGGACGCCGACGGCGACGGCCTGCTGTTCGCCCCCGAGCTCAGGGGCCGGCGCGTGGTCTTCCTGGGCGAGGCGCGCAGCACCTACGAGGAGGCGCTGCTGGCGATCGAGCGCCTGCGGCCCGCCCCCGGCTCCACCTGGCTGCTGGTGACGAGCGCGCTGCACATGCCGCGCGCCTACCAGACGTTCCGCACCCAGGGCTGGACGCTGGTGCCGTTCCCGGTCGACTACCGCACCGAGCGCGGCGTGCGCCCGCGCCTCGAGGCGAAGGTGGGCGAGCGGCTCGCGGGCCTGGACCGCGTGGCGCGCGAGTGGGGGGCGTACCTGGTCTACCGCGTCACCGAGCGCCTGGTGGAGTGACGGCGCCGGGCGCCGCTGGTCGCTGCCCGAGACGCGGCGCGAACGCCTGAGGGTCAGGCGCGCACGCCTCAGGCCACCGCCGCGCGGGCGACGAGCGCCTCGGCGATCTGCACGGCGTTGAGCGCCGCCCCCTTGCGCACCTGGTCGCCGGCCACGAACAGCGCGATGGCGCCGGGGCGGCTGGCGTCGGCGCGCAGGCGGCCCACCAGCACGTCGTCCTGGCCGCTGGCGGTGACGGGCATGGGGAAGGTGTTGGCGGCGCGGTCGTCGACCAGGCGCACGCCCGGCGCGGCGGCCAGCACGGCGCGCGCCTCGGCCTCGCTCACGGGGCGCGCGAACTCGGCGTGGATGGCCTCGGCGTGGGCGCGGAACACCGGCACGCGCACGCAGGTGGCGCTCACGGCCAGCTCGGGCGCCTCCAGGATCTTGCGCGACTCCAGGGCGAGCTTGCGCTCCTCCTCGTTGTAGCCGTCGTCCAGCACCTCGCTGTCGTGGCTGAACAGGTTGAAGGCGATGGGGTGGCGGAACTTCTCGGGCCGCGCGTCGTAGGCGCCCGGCTCGCCGCTCGGCGCCGCCTCGGCGGCGAGCGCCTCGGCCGACTGGCGCCGTAGCTCGGCGATGCCCTCGGCCCCCGCGCCCGACACGGCCTGGTAGGTGGCCACGGTGGCGCGCGTCAGCCCGAAGGCGCGGTGCAGCGGCGCCAGCGCCAGCAGCGCGATGATGGTCGAGCAGTTGGGGTTGGCGATCACGCCCGCGTGACCGTCGAGGGCGGCGGGGTTGACCTCGGGCACCACCAGCGGCACGCGCGGGTCGAGGCGCCAGGCGGAGGTGTTGTCGACCACCACCGCGCCGCGCTCCACCCAGCGCCAGGCGTGCTGGCGTGACACGGCGCCACCGGCGCTGGAGAACACCAGGTCGGCGCCCAGGTCGCCGCTCTCGGGCAGGGCCTCGACGACCAGGCGCCCGCCCGCGAAGGCCACCTCGCGGCCCGCGGAGCGGGGCGAGGCGAAGAGCCGCAGCTGCGACAGGGGGAAGCGACGCTCCTCGAGGAGCGCCAGGAGCTCACGTCCGACGGCGCCGCTCGCGCCCACGATGGCCACGCGCATGCGGCGGAGTCTAGCACGCCGCCGGGGTCGGCTTCGCAGCCGCGCTCCGCGCCCTTGACGTCACGCTTCCTGCGCGCTCCGCGGGTCCGCGAGGGCCAGGACGCCGGCAGCGTCCTAGATCCACCCCTTGCGGCGGAAGAGCCACAGCATGCCGAGCACCAGCACCAGCATCACCCCCAGCAGCGCCGGGTAGGCCCAGGCGATGCGGTACTCGGGCTGCTCGAAGTTCATGCCGTAGAGGCCGGCCAGGAACGTCAGGGGGATGAAGATGGTGGAGATCACGGTGAGCACCTTGATGACGTCGTTCATGCGCGTGTTGAGCGCGGTGAGGTAGATGTCGTACAGCCCCGTGACCGTCTCGCGCAGCGCCTCCACCGTCTCGATGACCTGCAGCGCGTGGCTGTGGGCGTCGCGCATGTAGGTGGCCGCCTCCTCGCCCACGAACGCCGTGTCGGGCTGCTCCAGCTTGGCCATCACCTCGCGCAGCGGCCAGACGGCGCGTCGCACGTGCCTGATGTCGCGACGCAGGTTGTTCACGTGCGCGAACGCCTCCGCCGAGGGGCGCAGCAGCAGCTCCTCCTCCAGCGCCTCCAGGTTGTCGCCGTAGCTCTCGACCACCGTGAAGTACTGGTCGATCACCAGGTCGACGAGGTGGTGCGCCAGCACGGCCGCCGAGCGCGTGCGCACCTGGCCGTGGTCCTCGCGCAGCCGCTCGCGCAGGGGGCCGAACGGGTCGCTGCTGTTCTCCTGGAAGGTGACCACCAGCCGCTCCTGCAGCACCAGCGACAGCTGCTCGGTGCGCAGGCGGTCGGGGTCGTCGGGGTCGGCGCGCAGGGCGTCCCCGCCGAGCCCTGGCGCCGCCTCGTTCGTCGCGGCGTGGCGGGGGCGGCGCGCGAAGCGGTTGGCGGTGCGGCGCAGCGCCACCTTGGCCTTCAGCTCCGTGAAGCTGTCGTTCGCGCTGGCCACCGGCGTGGGCGGCACCGCCACGTTGCGCACCGTCAGCATGCGCAGCACCACGAACAGGTAAGCGTCGTACTCCTCGACCTGCGGGCGCTGGCCGACGTGCAGCACGTCGCCGAGCGTGAGGGGGTGCAGCCCGATCGCCTCGGCCACGGCGCCCACCGTGCCCTCGTCGAGGCCGGCGACGTTGAGCCAGTGCGTGCCCGGCGCCCGCACGAGCTCGGCGAGCTCGGCGGGGTCGTCGAGCTCGCGTTCGTCGAAGCGCTCGGCGTCGAAGCTGACGAGCGTGAGGGTCGCCCCGTCGGGCGCCTCGGGGCGCTGCGGGCGTTCGGGGCGCTCGGGCTCGGCCGCCGCCCGGTCGGCCCCGGGGGCCTGATCCGAGCGCCGGGCCGCCATCTAGAACTTGCCGCCCGTCTTGAAGCGGCCGCCGCCGACCTTGCCGCCGGTCTTGAAGCGTCCTCCGCCGCCCGAGGGGCGCGAGCCGCCCCCGAGGCCGCCGCCGAAGCCGCCGCCACCACCGAGGCCGCCGCCGAAGCCGCCGCCGCGCCCGCGGTCGCGCCCGCCGCCCAGCATGCCGCCGATGAGGCCGCCCAGGATGCCGCCGATGATGTCGCCGGCGAGGTCCTCGCCGAAGCCCTCCCACTCCTCGCTGCGGCGCTGCGGGTAGCGCCCGCCGCCCCACACGGTGCCGCGCCCGAAGCCGCCCGAGCCGAAGTCGGGGTCGAAGCCGGTGCGCGTGAACACGCGCTGCTGGCTGAGCAGGCGCCAGAGCGCCTCGGCGGTGAGCAGCCCCGACAGGAACTGCGACAGGGCGGCGGACACCACGCGCTCGTCCTGGAAGGCCGAGTTGGGGGCGTCCATGCCGGCACGCGTGAAGTCGGCGCGCAGCTTCTCGAGCTCGGCGAGGCGCTGGCGGTGCTGCGCCGCGCTCTCCTTCATCTCGGCCGCGGTGCGGGCGAGCTGCTCCCGCTCGCGGGTCAGGTCGCGCAGGCGCGCCACGATGACGTCGTCGTCGGGGGAGGGGGTGGCGAGCGCCTCCGAGCGCAGCACCTCGAGCGGCGCCTCCTCGAGCTCGTCGCGCAGCAGCGTCACGGCCTTGCGGTAGTTGTCGTCGGTGCCCTGGGCGAACGCCTCCAGCTCGTCGAGCGCCTGCTGGTTGCGCTCCGTCCAGCCCGCCTGCGCCGCCTGCAGCTCCTCGATGCCCTGCTCCGCCTGCTTCAGGCGCTCCTCGAGCTCGGGGATGCCGTCGTCGACGCGCCCCTGCACGTCGAGGCGGCGCAGGGCCTCGAACTCGGCGTCGGCGCGCTCGCGCACGCGCTCGGCGTGCTCGCGCAGGCGCTCGGGCAGCTCCTGCAGGCGGTGGTAGTTGGGGCGCGCGTCGGCGTAGCCGATCAGGCGCGCTACCTTGCCGTCGAGCCAGCGCAGCAGCGGCGCGAACGGCCCGCCGCCGGGCCGGTAGGCGCTGGTGCCGTAGCCGCGGCGCCACAGGTAGGCGAAGAGCGGGTCGGCACGGTACGCCGCCCCCTTGCTCTCGAGCTCGGCCTCGCTCTGGGCGGCCTTGGCCTCGGCCTGCTGCGCGATGCGGTCGGCCTCGGTGGCGGCGGCCAGCTGCCGCTGGTACCCCTCGTCCTGCTGCAGGCGCTCCTGGGTGGCGAGCTCGGCGCGGCCGATCTCGTCGGCGATGCGCTGGCGCTCGTCGGCCGCGGCGGCCAGGCGCTCCTCGAAGCGCTCGCGCTCCTTCTCCAGCTCGCTGAGGCGCCCCTGCACCGCCTGGTAGGCGGCGTTGCGCGCCTCGAGCAGGTTGACGACCGAGCCCTCGGCGTCGCCCCCGCTGCCGGCGCGCTCGCCGGTGGCTAGGAAGCGCAGGCGCAGGCGCGCGAGCTTCTGCAGCTCGTTCGCCCGCTGGGCGTCCAGCTGCAGCAGCTGGTCGTTGCTCTGCTTGAGGCGCGAGTCGAGCTCGCGCAGGCGCTGCTGCTCCTGGGAGAGCGCCTGCCGGATGTCCTGAAGGGCCTCGCGTCCGCTGATCATGCGCCTACCACTCCGTGATCGCCGCGCCGGTGGTGTCGAAGTAGTACTCGGGCTCGAGGAAGCCCGCCTGCTTCTCACCGAAGAGGTCGTCCTGCACGATGCCGTCGTCGAGCTTGTCGG
>JAAYYF010000037.1 GCA_012515535.1 Deinococcales bacterium | reverse complement strand
GTTCGTCGAGTACGGCGCCTACCCCCACCTCAAGCTCGAGGACGGCGGGCAGGAGATCGCCGCCGTGCAGGACTGGACCACGCTGACGCTCGTGTTCCTGCGCCCCTCCTACGACCGCAAGGAGGAGTTGCTGACGGCGATCAGCCAGGCGCTCGCCTGACTCCCGGCCAGGGCGCGAGCCCGGAAAGGACGACAACATGACGACCCAGACAAGAACGCGCGTGGCGGTGAACGGCTACGGCGTGATCGGCAAGCGCATCGCCGACGCGGTGCGCCTGCAGCCCGACATGGAGCTCGTGGGAGTCGCCGACGTGGTCGCCGACTACCGCCTCCAGACCGCCGCCCTCCAGGACGTCCCCGTCTACGCCTCCACGCCTGAAGGCGCGAAGGCCATGCGCGCCGCCGGCATCCCCGTGGCGGGCGAGCTGGGCGCGCTCCTGGAGCGCGTGGACGTGGTCGCCGACTGCACCCCCAAGGGCGTCGGCGCCAGCAACCTCAAACTCTACCGGCGCGCGGGCGTGAAGGCAGCGCTGCAGGGCGGCGAGAAGCACGACGTGACGGGCCACTCGTTCGTGGCGCAAGCCAACTACGCCAGCGCCGTCGGCCGCGACTTCACCCGCGTCGTCTCCTGCAACACCACCAGCACCGTCCGCACCCTGGGCGCGCTGCACGAAGCCGGCCTGCTCAAGAAGGCGCGCGGGGTGCTGGTGCGCCGCGCCACCGACCCGTGGGAGTCGGACCACTCCGGCATCATGAACACCGTCGTGCCCGAACGCGTCATCCCCAGCCACCAGGGGCCCGACGCGCGCACCGTCATGCCCGCGCTCGACGTGGTCACCATCGCCGCCAAGGCGGCGCACACCCAGGGCCACGGCCACTTCTGGATCGCCGAACTCACCCGCGAAGCGAGCAGGGACGAGGTGCTGGACGCCTTCAGGGCCGCGCCGCGCATCGCGCTCATGCGCATGGGCGACGGCATCGTCGCGCTCAACAGCACCATCGAGCTGATGCGCGACCTCCACCGCCCGCGCGGCGACATGTGGGAGGTCGCCCTCTGGGAGGACGTCCTCACCGTCGAGGGAAACGAGCTCTACTACAGCTACCAGGTCGACAACCAGGCCATCGTGGTGCCCGAAACCATCGACGCCCTGCGCGCCCTCACCGCCACCGCCGACGCCGACGAGTCGATGCGCCTCACCGACGAGACCCTCGGCCTCACCGACGACTTCCTCAGGCCGCAAGCGCACCCGCACGCGCCCGCCGCCCTTACCCCAGACATCGCCCGCGAGGAGGCCCCGTGACCGACCACGACCACCACGACCACGACAAGCAAGGCGCGGCCACCAGCACGAGCACCAAGGACCCCTGGACCGAGGCCATCGAGAGCGAGCCGCACGTCCACCACGCCGAGCACGACGCCCAGCTCGCCCCCGGCCATCACGCTAGCCACGGCAACCACGCCGGGCACGGCGCTCACGCCGACCACGGCGGGCACGACAAGCACGCCGGCCACTCACCGGAGATGTTCCGCGACCGCTTCTGGGTCGCGCTCATCCTGACGCTGCCCATCCTCTACTTCAGCGAGCAGATGCAGGCCTGGTTCGGCTACCAGGCGGTCAGCTTCCCCGGCAGCGAGTGGGTCAACCCGATCCTCGGCACGGTGCTGTACCTCTACGGCGGCCTGGTGTTCCTGCAGGGCGCCCGCCACGAGCTCGCCGCCAGGCAGCCGGGCATGATGACGCTCATCAGCCTCGCCATCACCGTCGCCTACGTCTACAGCATGGCGGTGGCGCTGGGCGTGCCCGGCATGCCATTTTTCTGGGAGCTCTCCACCCTCATCGCCATCATGCTCCTGGGCCACTGGATAGAGATGGCCAGCGTGCAGGGCGCCTCCCGGGCGCTCGAGAACCTCGCGTCGCTCATCCCCCACACCGCCCACCGCATCGTCAACGGAACCATCGAGGACGTGCCGGTAGCCGAACTACGCCACGGCGACCGCATCCTCGTGCGCCCCGGCGAGCAGCTCCCCGCCGACGGCGTGGTGACGGAGGGGCGCAGCAGCGTCAACGAGGCGTTCCTCACCGGCGAGTCCAGGCCCGTGCCCAAGGAGGAAGGCTCCGAGGTCGTGGCCGGCGCCGTCAACGGTGAGGGCGCCCTCACTGTCGAGGTCGCCCGCACGGGCGGCGAGACCACCCTGTCGCAGATCCAGCGCCTCGTCGAGGAGGCGCAGGCGTCGCGCAGCCGGTTCCAGAACCTCGCCGACCGCGCCGCCGGCTGGCTCTTCTACATCGCCGTGGCCGCGGGCGTCATCACCTTCGTGGCGTGGCTGGCCGCCTCCGGCGACCTGCAGCAGGCCATCGCCCGCACCGTCACGGTGCTGGTCATCGCTTGCCCCCACGCCCTCGGCCTCGCCATCCCGCTCGTGACCGTCAACGCCACCGCCATGAGCGCCGCCAACGGCATCCTGGTGCGCAACCGCGAGGCGTTCGAGCGCGCCCGCGACATCGGCATCGTCGCCTTCGACAAGACCGGCACCCTCACCGAAGGCAAGTTCGGCGTCAACGCCGCGCACGTCCACGGCATGGACGAACGCGACGCGCTCGCCGTCACCGCCGCGCTCGAGACGCGCAGCGAACATCCCCTGGCGCAGGCCATCGTGGAGGAGGCGCGCTCGCGCGGCCTGAGCCTGCCCGCGTCCCAGGACTTCGAGGTCGTGGCCGGCAAGGGCGTCAAGGCGCGCGTGGACGGCGTCACCTACACCGTCGGCCGCCCCGAGTGGGTCGAAGAGCAGGGGCTAGCGTTCCCCGAGGCGCTCAAGGGCGCCCTGGCGGAGGCGGAGGCGCGCGGCGAGAGCGCCATCGTCCTCATGAACGAGCAGACCGCCCTCGCCGTGTTCGGCCTCGCCGACCGCGTGCGCCAGCGGGCGAAGGACACCATCCGCGCCCTCAAGGCCGCCGGGGTCGAGCCCGTGATGATCACCGGCGACGCCGAGGCCGTGGCGCGAACCGTCGCCGCCGAGCTCGGCATCGAGCGCTACTACGCCCGCGTGTTGCCGGGCGAGAAGGCGGAGAAGGTGCGTGAGCTGCAGAAACGCGCGCGCACCGCCTTCGTGGGCGACGGCATCAACGACGCCCCGGCCCTGCTCGAGGCCGACCTGGGCATCGCCATCGGCGCCGGCACCAACGTCGCCATCGAATCGGCCGACCTGGTGCTCATCGAGAACGACCCGCTCGACGTGCTTGCCGCCCTCAAGCTCTCACGCGCCACCTACCGAAAGATGATGCAGAACCTGGCGTGGGCCACCGGCTACAACGCCGTCGCCATCCCCCTCGCCGCCGGTGTGCTGGCTGGCATCGGCTTCCTGCTCTCGCCGGCGGTGGGCGCCGTGCTCATGAGCGTCTCGACCATCGTGGTGGCGTTCAACGCCATGCTGCTGCGCCGCACCGACCTCTCCGCCGCGTGAGCCCCCGCTCCGCGCGCACCAGCGGACGCTAGCCGCCCGCCCCACAAGCGCCCAGGCGCCCTGGAAGCTAGCCCGGTCACGGCTTCCAGGGCGCCGTTCTGCAGCAGCGCGCTGCTCAAGTTCGCGCGTGCCCCTATTCGACGCGCGCCCGGGCCTGAAGGCGGAGCCGAGCTCCCGCAGCGCCCGAGCGACCCCGCGAGCGGCCGGGGTGGCTCGGGCCAGCGAGTGCTCCCCGGTCACCCCCGGCGGCGCCGTTCGACGCCCCGGCACGGGCGTGGCCCCGCCCCCGCCACGCCGTCGAGCCTTACCGCGCGGGGCGGAGTGGGCGTTGGTGGTGCGCCGAGGGTCACGACGAGTCTCGCGCTCGCTCAGCCGGGGTAACTCGCGGGCGCCACCGACCGCCGGGTCTACCAGTGGGGGACGTTACCGCGGTCCCCGGTGAAGGCGCCGGGCTCGGCGTCGAAGCGCGCCCGGCAGCCTGGGCCGCAGAAGTGATAGGTCGCACCGCCGCGCGCCCGGGAGTACGGGGCGTAGCCGGCGTTCACGACCTGACCGCACACGGGGTCGATCCTCAGGTCAGTGTCGTCGGGAAGCCCATAACCCCTTGGTAGGGCGGGCGCGCCCCGGGTCTCGTCCAAGGCGGTCGGCGCGGTCATGGGCTCGCCAGCAAACGCACGCCGGTGACCGTCGCCCGGTAGGCGTGGCGGCTACGCCGGCCCTCATGTTCGATGGCTTCGAGCAGCCGCAGCGGATAGGCGCGCCGTGGATCGTAGACGACGCTCCCGCGGCCGCTTTCGAGCCGCACCTCGGCGCCGATCACACCGCGCACGGCGACGAGCGCGTTGCGAACGCGCGCCGCGCACGCGGGGCACCCCATGCCGGTGACCTCGAGAGAGAGGAGCGCCTGCGCGCCTCCGGCTTGCGGGGCCGCTTCGGCCGCAACGGGCACCTCGTGGCAGTCGTGGGTCCCTCGGCTGCGCTCGTTACAGGTGGGCGTGTTCTCGTGCTT
>JAAYYF010000036.1 GCA_012515535.1 Deinococcales bacterium | reverse complement strand
TCGATGACGGCGGTGTAGTACGCCTGCGACGCCGCCACGGCCTCGCTCAGCCCGTCGGGGTGGCCCGCCACCTGGGTGCCGGCGTAGACCAGGTAGGCGGCCTCCTCGGGGTAGTCGCCGACCGCCTGCAGCCGGTAGGGGGCGTTGCGCGGCCGGTAGGCGATGTCGAAGCCGGCGGCGCGCCACAGCGCCACCTCGGCGGCGTCGGGGCCGGCGGGCAGCGTCTCGACGACGTCGCCGGGCCACAGGTACCAGGTGCGGCCGTTGATCTCGAGGGGGCGCGCCGCGGGCACGTTCTTGGCGATCAGCTCGTCGAGCGCGCCCGGCCGCAGCGCCGTCACCAGGGTGGCGTCGCCGGGGATGGGGGGCGGCGCCTCGCCGCGCAGCAGCGCCTGCGCGATCAGGTCCTTGGCCAGCACCGCGGCGGCGTGGCCGCGCTGCACCAGCGACTCGATGGTCTGCTCGTAGAGCGCCACGCCCGTGAGGCCCGCCTGCTGGTAGCGCCGGCCCAGCTCGAGGCTGGTGAGGCCCACCAGGTGGCCCTGCTCGGCGAGCGCCATCTCGTCCATCACCAGCGCCACCTGCTCGCGGGTGCCCTCGGTGGCCACGCGGCGCGCCGCCAGCACGGTGGCGCCCACCAGCGCCAGCACGAGCACGGACCACAGCGCCGGCTCTAGCAGCCCGGCCGCGCGCGCGGGGCGCCTCACGCTTCCGCCTTGGCGCGCGCCGCTTCGGCCCTGGCGCGCAGGAACGAGTCGACGTAGCTGGTGAGGACCTCGAGCGCCACGCGGTTGCTGCCGCCCTCGGGCAGGATCAGGTCGGCGTGCTGCTTGGTGGGTTCGATGAACAGGTCATGCATGGGCTTCACGGTGCGGCGGTACTGCGCGATCACGCTCTGCGCGCTGCGGCCGCGCTCGTTCACGTCGCGCTCCAGGCGCCGGATGAAGCGCTCGTCGGGCGGCGCGTCGACGAACACCTTGAGGCGCATGCGCTCGCGCAGCGCCACGTCGTGGAGCACCAGGATGCCTTCGACGATGACCACCGGCGCCGAGGGGGTGAGCACCGTGTCGGGGGCGCGGTTGTGCTGCGCGAAGTCGTAGACCGGCCGCTCCACGGCCTCGCCGCTCAGCAGCTGGTCGACGTGGCGCACCAGCAGCTCGGTGTCGAAGGCGCTCGGCTCGTCGTAGTTGGTGAGCTCGCGCGCCTCGAACGGCAGGTCGGCCTGCTCGCGGTAGTAGGCGTCCTGCGGCAGCAGCACGGCGTTGCCCTCGCCGGCCGACCGCAGCAGCGCGCGCGCGACGGTGGTCTTGCCCGAGCCGGTGCCGCCGGCCAGCCCGATGACGAGGGGACGGCTCGTCTTCAAGCCTCGCCCGTCCCGTCCGCGCTGGCGGGCGCGCTCGGCGCCTCGGCCGCCGGCCGCGCGCCCTGGCGCGCCTCGGCGCGCTCCACGGCGGCGCGGATGAAGCCGGTGAAGGGCGGGCTGGGGCGCATCAGCCGCGAGCGGAACTCGGGGTGCGACTGCAGCCCGACGAAGAACGGGTGGTCGGGTAGCTCGATGGCCTCCACGAGGCCGCTGCCGCGCCCCGCCATGCCGGGCGTGACGCCCGCCACCTGCAGGCCGGCGGCGGTGAGGCGCTCGACGTACTCGGGGTTGACCTCGTAGCGGTGGCGGTGACGCTCGTAGACGGGCGAGCCCACGCCCTGCTCGGCGTAGAGCGCGGCCAGGCGGCTGCCCGGGCTGAGCTCCATCGGCCAGCTGCCCAGGCGCATGGTGCCGCCCAGGCCCTCGACCTCGAGCTGCTCGGGCATCAGGCCCACCACCGGGTGGGGGGTGTAGGGGTCGAACTCGGTGGAGTTGGCGCCCGGCAGGCCCGCCACGGAGCGCGCGTACTCGATGACGGCCACCTGCATGCCGAGGCAGATGCCCAGGTAGGGCACGCGCTCCTCGCGCGCCACCTGCGCGGCGCGCACCTTGCCCTCGATGCCGCGCACGCCGAAGCCGCCCGGCACCAGGATGCCGTCGTAGCCAGCCAGCGCCTGGAGGCCGGCGTCGTCGAGCTCCTCGGAGTTGACCCAGTCGATGTCGACGGCGGCGCGGTTGGCGATGCCGGCGTGCTTCAGCGCCTCCATCAGGCTCAGGTAGGCGTCGGGCATGGCCACGTACTTGCCCACCACCGCGATCCTCACGCGCCGCTCGGGGTGGCGCAGCACGCGCACCGCCTCCTGCCACACGCGCAGCTCGGGCGTGACCTTCTCGAGCGCGAGCATCTTCTCGACGTAGCGGCCCATGCCCTGCTGCTCGAGCATCTCGGGCACGGCGTAGACGAAGTCGGCGTCGTAGGCGTTGAACACCGCGCCCGGGTCGACGTTCGAGAAGAGCGCGATCTTGCGCAGCGCCTCCTCGGGCACGGGGGTGTGCGAGCGCAGCACCAGCGCGTCGGGCTGGATGCCCACGCTGCGCAGCGTGGCTACCGAGTGCTGGGTGGGCTTGGTCTTGTGCTCCTCGCTGGTGCCCAGGAACGGCACCAGCGTCACGTGCAGGTAGAGGGTGTTCTCGCGGCCGACCTCGAAGCGGAACTGGCGGATGGCCTCGAGGAACGGCAGCGACTCGATGTCGCCCACGGTGCCGCCCACCTCGACCAGGGTGATCTCGGCGTCGGCCTCCTCGCCGGCCTTCTCGATGCGCGCCTTGATCTCGTCGGTGATGTGCGGGATCACCTGCACGGTCTGCGACAGGTAGGCGCCGCGGCGCTCCTTCTCGATGACGCTCAGGTAGACCTGGCCGGTGGTGACGTTGTTGGTGCGCGCCAGGTCCACGTCCAGGAAGCGTTCGTAGGTGCCGATGTCGAGGTCGGTCTCGGCGCCGTCGTCGGTGACGAAGACCTCGCCGTGCTCGTAGGGACGCATGGTGCCGGCGTCCACGTTCACGTACGGGTCGATCTTGACGGCCGTGACGCGGTAGCCGCGGCCACGCAGCAGGGCGCCGATGCTGGAGGTAGAGATCCCTTTCCCGAGACTCGACACGACCCCACCGGTGACGAAGATGTACTTACGGTCCATGCCTCACCTTCCCGGGACTCAATGGTAGCACCGGCGGAGGCCCGGGCCGCCCCGCCGCTCGACGCGCCGGTCCGGTCCCGCGTCGCGAGCGTGATACAGTCGCGGCTAGCAGCGGCGCACACGCGCACGCACGAGTTGGAGGCAGAAGAACCCAGTGGCAGACGGCCGTACCCCCACCGGCTCCCGTGACCGTGCCGGCGTCCTTTTCGTGATGACCGGCGCGTCGGGTGTCGGCAAAGACACCATCCGACATGCCGCCATGCCGCACATCGACAACCTCGAGTTCTCGATCTCCGCCACCACGCGCGAGCGGCGCGCGGGCGAGCAGGACGGCGTGCAGTACCACTTCATCGATCGCCCGCGCTTCGAGCGCATGATCGAGGAGGACGCGTTCCTCGAGTACGCCGACTACGTCGGTGACTACTACGGCACCCCCGCCGGCCCCGTGGAGCAGGCGCTGGCCGAGGGGCGCGACGTGCTGCTCGAGCTCGAGCTGGTGGGCGCCAGGCAGGTCAAGCGCCGCGTGCCCGAGGCGGTGATGATCTTCATCGCCCCGCCGTCGCTCTACGAGCTGGAGCGCCGCCTGCGCGGGCGCGGCACCGACAGCGAGGAGAAGATCCTGAAGCGCCTGGCGCGCGCCCGCGAGGAGATCCGCGCGCTGCGCGAGTTCGACTACCTGATCGTCAACGACGACGTCACCGAGGCCGTGACGTTGTTCCAGTGCGTCATCCGCGCCGAGCGCGCCCGCGCGCGGCTGCTGAGCGACGAGCGCGTGGCGGGCTTCCTGCGCGAGGAGTGAGGCGCCCGCCGCGGCGCGGGACGGCGCGGCCGCCGCGCGTGGTGTAGAATCGGACGCTCGGCCGCCCCTGGCGGCCCCGTTCGCGTGCCGGCGCACGCCCGGGTCACGCACCCCCAGAGCACCCTCGCCACCGAGGCGGCTCCGGCTCCCTGGAGGCTAGAGAAGTGGCACAAGAAGGCTACGACACCCTGATCAACCTGACGGACTCGCGCTACCGCCTCTCGATCGTGGTGGCGCGCCGCGCGGCGCAGCTCAAGTTCGGCATCCCCAGCGTGCTGCCGCCCGAGGCGCTGCCGCGCACCGAGAACAGCGTCACCATCGCCATGAAGGAGCTCGAGCTCACGAAGGACGTGGTGTGGGGCGAGGACCTGCCGAGCATGGACGAGCTGCGGCGCGTGTCGGCCCCGCCCCGCCCCGAGCCCACCACCGCGGGCTACACCTCCGCCACGCTCGACGACGAGGAGTGAGCGAGGCCGAGGCGCGCGCCTAGGGCGCGGCCACGGCGTGAGGGGCGCCCCGGGGTCGGTCCCCGCGGCGCCCCTCACGCGTTGCATGCCTTCCTGGTACACTGCATAAATATGCCAAGCAAGGACTACCGGCAGCGCCTCATCACCGAGCTGGTGGAGAACGAGTTCATCTCCACCCAGGCCGAGATCGCCGAGCGGCTCGCCGAGCGCGGCATCAAGGTGACGCAGGCCACCATCAGCCGCGACGTGACCGAGCTGCGCCTGGTGCGCGTGCCGGCCGCCCCCGGTCGCCACCGCTACCGCGCCACCCCGCTGGTCCAGCAGGACGACGTGGAGCACGAGCTGCGGCAGCGCTTCAAGCTGTTCGTGCGCGACCTCGACCGCGGCGAGAACGTCATCGTCGTCACCACCGACGAGGGGCACGCCTCCGGGGTGGCCTACGTGATCGACAAGCTCGACCGCGAGGAGATCGTCGGCACCCTGGCCGGGCAGAACGCCATCCTCGTGGTGTGCCGCTCGGTGGCGACCGCCGAGGCGGTCCTGGAGGAGTTCGAGGCCCTGCTGGAGTAGCGCTCCGGCAGCGTGGGCGCCCCCCGGTGCGTGCTAGCCTGACCCCGTTTAGGAGGAGTCAGGATGCACAGGTGGTCAGCCGCACCGTTCCGCCGTTCGATCGTGGCGTTGCTCACCCTGGCGCTGCTGTCGAGCGCCCTGGCCGCCAGCCTGGCGGTCCACCCCTTCCGCAGCGACGACGCCCTGCTGGGCGTCGCCATCGCCGACGAGATCGCCGCTAGCTTCCACGACAGCGCCGTCGTGCTCGGGCCCGAGATCGCCGCGGGCCTGGTCCCGCCATTGGTGGTGGTCGACGGCTTCGTCAACCTGGGCCGCGTGCTGCCCCCCGAGGAGTGGACGGGGCCGTCGGGGCCCCAGCTGGTGCGCAGCGGCACGGGCGTCGACGTGGTGGTCAGCGGTGAGCTCGAGCTCTACGACGACCGCGCCGTGCTGCGCCTGGAGCTCGCCTCGGCCGCCGGCACGCAGCGCGCCGAGCTGAGCGCGCCTCACGACCGCCGCGAGCGCCTCGTCGGCCAGGCGGTACGGCTGGTGGCGGCGCAGCTGGGCCTGGAGCGCGCGCCCACCCCGGTGGCCAGCCCGCCCCTCGAGGGCGCCTACGCCGAGCACGCGCGCGCCGTGGCGCTGGCCGCCACCGGCCTGGTGCCCGACGCCGCCTCGACGCTGGAGCAGGCCGCCGCCGAGGGCGACGGCGAGCTGCCGGCGCGCGCCGCCGAGCTGGCCGAGGACCTGGAGCGCGTCCGCGCCGGCGGCCAGCTGGCCGAGGTGGACGCGGCCGACGAGCTGGCCGCCGCCCGCCGCCTGGCGCGCCGCGCCTTCCTGTCCCTGTCCCTGCCCACGCTCCACGAGTCGGGGGCCGCCGACGCCTTCGCCGCCCTGGCGGAGCTCGGCGGACCGCCGGTGGCCCACGCCTGGCGCGGCGTGCTCGCCGCCGACATGGGCAGCCCCGACGCGGCCGCCAGCGCCTTCGAGGCGGCGCGCGCCGCCGGCGACTACCCCTTCGCCGCCGCCCTGATGGCCTCGCTGCTGCAGGCCGAGGGCGAGCTGGACGCCGCCTTCGAGCTCGTCGACGCGCTGCTGGCGCGCGGCCCCGAGGCCGGCGCGTCGCCGCTGCTGGGGGCGTCCATCGTGGCGTTCCTCGGCGAGGACGACGAGCGTCAGGTCGCCAGCCTGCAGGCGCTGGCGCGCGCGGCGCCGTTCCTCGCCTACCCGTTCCAGGAGCTGTCGTTCATCGCCTTCGACCAGGACGACGCGCTGGCCGCCGCCGAGGCGCTGGCGGTGGCGGTGGAGCTGCAGCCCGGATCGTCGCTCTACTGGACCAACCTCGGCTGGGCGCGGTACCTGCTGGGCTTCCTCGACGACAGCGAGGCCGCCTCGCAGCGCGCCCTCGAGCTCGACGCCAACCAGTACATCGCCGCCTACAACCTGGGCCTGGTGCGCGCGGTCACGGGGCGGCTGGGCGCGGCGCTCGACGCCTACGACTACGCCGTGGCGCTCGACCCGGCCGTCGACGACGAGGTGATCGTCGACCTGATCGACGCCCGCGAGCTCTACCCGCACGAGCCCGCCGTCGAGTACGCCCTGGCGCGCCTCTACGAGGCGAAGGGCCAGCGCCAGCTGGCGCGCGAGGCGTACCAGCGCTTCCTCGACCTGGCCGCGGACGCCGGCGACGACACCGCCGCCTACCTCGACCAGGCGCGCGAGCGCGTCACGGTGCTGAGCGCCCCGCCGCCGCCCCTCGAGATCCTGGGCGCCGTGAGCCTGGGGCTCGGCCACCGCGGCCCCGACGTGGCGCCCTACCACCCCGGCGACCCGCTCTACGCCACCTTCGAGCTGAGCACCCCCGGCGAGCAGCTGCCGACGCTGGTCGAGGTCGAGCTCGTCCTCCGGCCCGCCGACGGCGAGGGCGAGCCCCTGGCAGCCGCGGCCGCGCGCGTGGAGCCGCCCGCGGGCGCGGTGGGCTACGTCGTCGACGGCCTCAACCTGGAGCTCCCGGCCGACCTGCCGGCCGGCGACTACCGCCTGGCGGTCGAGGCGCGCGCCGACGAGGGGCTGCACGCCAGCGGCGAGACGCTCGTCAGCGTGGCGGGCGACCCCGACCCGGTGCGGCAGCTGTTCGGCCGCAACGTCGTCATGACCACCCTCGAGGTCGAGCTGCCGCTGGTGGGCCGCGCCGACGTGGCGCGCACCGGCCTGGTGCTGGAGCGGATGCTGGCGGAGCTGCACGGCGCCGCCGACATCGCGGAGCAGGCGCTGCCCATGGTGGAGGACGGGCGCTTCGCGGGCATGGGGGGGCGCGAGCTGTTCAGCAGCAGCACCGCCGCCGACGTCCTCGACTACCTGACCTACCTGGTGGCCAGCGGCACCGCCGACACGCGCTTCACCTTCGTGGACGGCTACGCCCAGTGGGCGGTCGACGGGGCGCCCGCGACGCCCTAGGCGCGGGCTGAGGCGCCGGCCTCAGCCCAGCAGCCGCCCGAACAGGCGCGCGCCCGCGATCCAGGTGGCGGTGGCCCCGAACAGCGTGGTGGTCACGAACACCAGCAGGGCGCGCGCCGCGCGGTTGCGCCACCAGCCGCGCCAGGTGGTGATGTCCTTCTTCAGCGCCTCGAAGTCGCCGACGCTGGGGCGCCTGAGCCACAGCTCGGTGCCGGCCGCCACCATGCCCACGCCCACCAGCGGGTTGAGCGAGGTGAACGGCGAGGCGAGCGCCGAGGCGACGATCGTGACCGGGTGCGCCAGCGCCACCAGGGCGCCGATGCCGGCCAGCGAGGCGTTGATCAGCGCCCAGTCGGACAGGAGCCCCAGCCCCAGGTCGGGGCTGCGGGCGAAGCCGATCACGAAGCCCGCCAGGATCAGCGCCACCACGAGCCACGGCAGCGCCTTGACGAGGCGGCTGGGGGGCGGCACCTCCTCGAGGCGCGCCAGCGTGGCGCGCGCGTCCGCGGGGTCGGCGCCCGGGGCTTCGGGCAGGCCGGGCACGCGCCCGCCCGCCTCCAGGCCGGCGCGCACGCCCTTCAGGTGACCGGCGCCGATCACCACCAGCACCTCGCGGTGGCGCGGCGTCGCCTGGCCGGCGCCCGACTGCAGCAGCAGCTTCGACACCATGTACTGGTCGCGCTCGGTGATCAGCGGGAGGTACATCTCCTCGGAGCTCTCGGCGAACTCGGTGAAGGTCGACTCGAGGATGTCGCCCTCCTTGAGGCGCTCGATGTCGTCCTCGTCGATCTTCTCGTTGCTGAACACGCTGGCCAGCAGCCCCGAGGCCAGCATCAGGCGTCGCCACCAGCCGAGGTTGCCGGTCACGCGGCGCAGCGTCACACCGATGTCGCGGTCGACCAGCAGCAGGGGCAGGCGCGCGCCCTTGGCGGCGTCGATGGCGGCGCGCATCTCGGCGCCCGGCTCGATGCCGAACTGGTCGGCGAGGCGCTGCTGGTACGCCGACAGCGCCAGGCTGACGGCCAGCATGGCGCCCTTGCCCTCGCGGATCACCTTGAACAGGTCCATCCTCTGCCACGACTGGCTGTCGGTGAGGGTGGCGTAGCGGCCCTGGTCGAGCTCGATCGCCACCGCGTCGAAGACGCCCGAGCGCACCATGCGCGTCACCAGCTCGGCGCTGGCGCGCGACACGTGCGCGGTGCCCAGCAGCGTGAAGCGCACGCCGCCCTGCTCCACCACCGCCACCGGCTCGCTCTCCGCCAGCGCGGCCAGCGCCTCGGCGCTCGGGCGGTCGCCCGCCTGTGCAGGGTCGCCGCCCTGCGCGGAGGGGGCCGCCTGGGCGGACGCGCCCGTCTGGGAGGCCGCGCCCGCCTCGGACCGCGGGTCGTGGCGCGCCTCGTCGGGCTGCACTGCAGGCTCCTTGCCATCGTTCATGGCGAGAGTCTACCCCTGAACCCCGCCGCCGGCCCGCCGCGGGGCGGCGGCCGCCCTCCGCTCCGCGCGCCGCCCGGCGCCGGCGGCCCCCGCCTTAGAATCGAGGCGATGTCGCGCCCCGCCGAAGCCACCAGCGCCGCCACCGCGCGCCCCATCGCCGGCCTCGAGCCGCCGGAGCGCCCCGCCGCCCCGCAGAGCAGCCTCTACGAGCAGATCCGCCTCGCGCGCCTGTGGCTGCCGCTCGCCATCGTGGGGGTGGTGCTGGTGTTCCAGCTCGTGGTCCTGCCGCAGCTGGGCCCCACCCCGCGCGTGTGGCTGCCGGTGGCGTTCTACAGCGTGCTGGGGCCGCTGGCCACGTACCTGATCCTCAACTGGATCGCCCTGGAGGTGCGCCAGCGCGAGCGGGCGCAGACCGAGCTGGCGCACCTCTACGACGAGCTGCAGGCCAGCCACGAGCTGCTCGGCGCCATCCACGACGTCACCGCGCGCTACGCCGCCGCGCCCGACCTCGAGACCACCATGCGGGTGGCCGCGCGCGGGGTGGCCGAGGTCACGGGCGCCCGCGCCGTGGGCCTCGTGGTGGGGCCCACCGAGGTGGGGGCCAGCCACGGCGTGGGCATGACGCCCGAGCTCGAGGCCGACGCGCTGGCGCGCGACCGCGCCATGGTGGCGGCCGCCGACGACGGCATGGCCAGCGCGCCCGTCACGCTGGGCAGCGGCGCGCGCCTCACGGTGCTGAGCCACGCCCTGTCGTGGGGCGGCCGCTCCGAGGGCTCGCTGCACGCCTACTACGACGTCGCCCCCGACCAGCGCCGCCGCGAGGCGTTCGCGATCCTGGCGGCGCAGTTCTCGGCCGCCGCCGAGTCGACGCGCGCGCGCATGCGCGACCTGCTCACGCTGATGGAGGTCGACCGCACGGTGCGCGCCGAGGGCAACCTAGAGCGCATGCTGGTGACCATCCTCCACGAGATGATGCAGCGCGTGGCGGCGCGCGCCGGCGGGGTGTTCCTCTCCGACGAGGAGCAGACCCTGCGCATGAGCGCCAGCGTCGGGCTGCCGCGCGGCGCCTCGCCCGTGGCCTACAAGGTGGGGGAGGGCATCGTGGGCCGGGTGGCGGCGCAGCGCGAGCCCAGCGTGCTGCAGCGCCTCAGCGCCGAGGAGCGCGCCGGCGCCGGGCCGCTGCTGAAGGGGGCCGGCAGCGTGCTGGCGCTGCCGCTGCTCGCCGACGACCAGCTGCTGGGCGTGACGGTGCTGGTGCACCCCGACGAGGAGCACTTCGACCGCTCCACCATCCCGTACCTGGGGCTGCTGGCCAGCCAGGTGAGCCTGGCGGTGCGCAACGCCACCGCCTACCTGCAGTCGGAGGAGCTGGCGATCACCGAGGAGCGCTCGCGCATCGCGCGCGAGATCCACGACGGGGTGGCGCAGCTGCTCGCCTTCAGCGCCCTCAAGCTCGACCTGGTGGAGCGCTTCCTCGACAAGGACCTGAGCAAGGCGCGCCTCGAGCTCGAGCAGGCCAAGAGCACGGTGCGCGAGACCATCCGCGAGGTGCGCCGCTCGATCTTCGCGCTCAGGCCCGTGGACCTCGAGCGCTACGGCTTCGTCGAGACGGTCAGGCGCTACGCCGCCGACTTCGGCCAGCAGAACGAGGTGCGCGTGAGCCTCGAGATCGGCGACGTGGGCGAGCTGTCGGTCAAGTCCGAGGGGGTGCTGTTCCGCATCTTCCAGGAGGCGATGCACAACGTGGCCAAGCACGCGCGCGCCGGGCTGGTGGAGGTGCGGCTCGGCACCGACGAGCACGGCATGGCCTACGTGTCGGTGCGCGACGACGGCGCCGGCTTCGACCCCGAGGCGGTCGGCGACCGCGTCACCAGCGCCGGCGGCCTGGGCCTCAAGCAGATGCGCGAGCGCGTCGAGGGGCGCGGGGGGCGGCTGACGATCGAGTCGGCGCCGGGCCAGGGCACCACCGTGTGCGCGGCGGTGCCCGACTGAGGCAGGGGCGCCCGAGCTCGCGACGCGAAGCGGCCCGCTCCGTAACCGGAGCGGGCCGCTAGCGCGTAACGCCGAGCGCCACGGGGGCGCGGCGCTTACTTCTTGGCGGTGCGGCGGTAGCTGTCGCCGAAGCGCTTCTGGAACTTCTCGACGCGACCTTCGGTGTCGATGAAGCGCTGCTCGCCGGTGAAGAACGGGTGGTTGCCGGACCACACGTCGACGTGCAGCTCGGGCTTCGTGCTGTAGGTCTCCATGACGACCTCGCCGTCGCAGATGACCTTGCAGGGCACCATCTTGGGGTGGATGTCCTTCTTCATCGTCTTCCTCCACGGGCCGCGCCACGGCCCGGCCATCTCAAACCTTCGGATTCTAGCACCAACGCCGCCCGAAGCGCCACCCACGCGCGACCAGCGCGCGCTCGGCGCCGCGGGTACGGCTCAGGCCTGCTGCTTGGCGCGCAGCTGGCGCTTGACGCGCCCCACGATCGCGCCCATGCCGCGCAGGCGCAGGGGCGAGATCAGCTCGGCCAGCCCCATCTCCTGGTAGAAGTCGTCGGGCACGCCCAGCACGTCCTCGACCGCCGCGCCGTCGAGCCCCAGGCCGATCACGGCCGCGAAGCCGCGGGTGGTGGGCGCCTCGGGGGGCGCGTCGAAGAAGAGGCGCACCCGGCCGTCCTCCAGCGTCGTCTTGAGGAACAGCGGCGTCTGGCACTCGTGCACCCGCTCGAGGTCGGAGTCCATGCCCGCGGGCAGCGGCGGCAGGCGGTTCGCGTACTCGAGGAGCAGCGGCAGGCGCAGCTGTTTCGGGGCGGCGCGGAACTCGTCGACGATCTTCTGTAGCGGGGCTGGGTTGCTCACGCTCGGCAGGGTACCAGACCGGGCCCCGGCGCCGGGTGCTCCAGGGGGCGGTGTATCTTTGGAAGGATGATGCGTCTCCCTCCCACCGTCAACGTCGGACCCCAGGTCGCCGCGCGGGGCGCCCTCGCCGTGCCGGGCAGCAAGAGCCTCACCAACCGCGCGCTGGTGGTGGCGGCGCTCGCCGAGGGGGTCAGCACGCTGCGCGGCGCCCTGGTGGCCGAGGACTCCGAGGTGATGGTGCAGGCGCTGCTCAAGCTCGGCGCGCGTGTGGAGGCGCGCGGCACCGAGGTCACCGTGGTGGGGGCCGGCGGTCCGCTGCCCGCGCGCGAGGCCGAGCTCGACCTGCGGCTGTCGGGCACCAGCATCCGCTTCTTGGCCGCCGCGGCGGCGCTCGGCGACGGCCGCTTCCGCCTCGACGGCAACGCGCGCATGCGCGAGCGCCCCATCCAGGAGCTGCTCGACGCGCTCGAGCAGCTGGGCGCGCGCGCCTACGCCGAGAACGGCGACGGCTGCCCCCCGGTGGTGATCGAGGCGCGCGGCCTCGCGGGCGGGCGCGCGCGGCTGCGCGGCGACCGCAGCTCGCAGTTCCTCTCGGGGCTGCTGCTGGCGGCGCCGTACGCCGGCGCGCCGGTGACGCTCGAGGTGGAGGGCGAGCTCCTCTCCAAGCCGTTCGTCGACATGACCATCGACCTGATGGCCGACTTCGGGGTGAGGGTGGCGCGCGACGGCTACCGCCGCTTCGACGTGACGCCCGGGCGCTACCGCGGCCACGACCACCGCATCGAGGGCGACGCCATGGCCGCCGGCTACTTCTGGGCCGCGGCGGCCGTGAGCGGCGGCGAGGTGACCATCACCAACCTCGGGCGCGGCACGCGCCAGGGCGACGCGCGCCTGGCGAGCGTGCTCGAGGAGATGGGCGCGCGCGTGACGTGGGGCGCCACCGACGTCACGGTCGCGGGCCCGCCCGGCGGGCGCCTGCGCGGCGGCTTCGCCTTCGACCTCAACGACATGCCCGACCAGGCCCAGACGCTGGCGGTGGTGGCGCTGTTCGCCGACGCGCCCGTGCGCATCCACAACGTCGGCAACCTGCGCATCAAGGAGACCGACCGCCTAACCGCCATGGCCGTGGAGCTCGGCAAGCTCGGCGCGCTGGTGGAGGAGGGCGACGACGAGCTCACCGTCCACCCGCTGGCGACGGCGCCCGAGCGCCCGGTGGTGCTCGAGACGTACGGCGACCACCGCATGGCCATGGCCCTGGCGGTGGCGGGTGCGCGCATCCCCAACGTCGTGATCCAGGACCCGGCCTGCGTGGCCAAGACCTACCCGGGCTTCTTCACCGACTTCTTAGGGCTGCTGGGCGGGAGGCTATCATGAGCGCCATGACCGCAGAGGGGCGCACCGTCATCACCATCGACGGCCCCGCCGCCTCGGGCAAGTCGACCGTGGCGCGCCTGCTGGCGGACCGCCTGGGCATCGCCTACGTGTCGAGCGGGCTGCTCTACCGCGCCGCCACCCACGTCGCCCTGCGCTCCAACGTCGAGCTGACCGACGAGGAGGCGGTGGTGACGCTGCTGCGGAGCCACGAGGTGGCGCTGGAGCCCGACCCGAGCGGCAACCGCGTGCGCGTCGACGGCGTCGACGTCACCGCCGAGCTGCACACCGACGCCATCGACGTGGCCGTCTCGACCGTGGCGCGCCACGCCCGCGTGCGCGCCTGGGTCACCGAGCGCCTGCGCGAGGTGCGGGGCTCGTTCGTCATCGACGGCCGCGACATGGGCACGGCCGTGTTCCCGCAGGCCAGCGTCAAGTTCTTCCTCACCGCCGACCCCGAGGTGCGCGCCGCGCGCCGCGCCGGCGAGCGCAGCGGCGAGCTGCGCCAGGTGGCCGAGAGGCTGCGGCGCCGCGACGAGCAGGACGCGCGCCAGTCGGCGCCCGCGCCCGACGCGATCTTCCTCGACACCGGCCCGCTCACGCTCGAGGAGGTCGTGGAGCGCGTGCTCCAGGACGTGCGCGCGGCGCTGCCGCTCGGAGCCGTAGAGCGTTGAGCCCGGGCGGGCCCACCTTCCAGCTCCCAGCCGCAAGCCTCAGGCGCGTGGTGGTCACCAGCACCAGCCACAAGCCCGAGGCGCACCCGCTGGGCCGCGAGCTCGGCGAGCTGCTGGCGGCGCGGGGCGCCCACGTCGACTTCGACCTCGACGGCACCGCCGACCTGGGGGCCCTGGCCACCGGCGCCGACCTGGTGGTGTCGGTGGGGGGCGACGGCACCCTGCTGTCGGTGGGCCGGCGCCTGGCGGGCGCCACCGCGCCGGTGATGGGCGTGAACCTCGGCAAGCTCGGCTTCCTGGCCGAGTTCGGCGCCGACGAGGCGCTGGCCTACGCCCAGGGGCAGGCGGCGCCCGCCTGGCCCGTCCACGAGAAGATGATGATCGCGGTGCGCCGCCCCCCGAGCCCCACGCGCTTCCTGGCCGTGAACGACGTGATGCTGTCGCAGGGCGTCATGACGCGCCTGGTGCGGGTGCGCATGCGCGTGGACGGCGGCTACGCCACCGAGTACCGCGCCGACGGCCTGGTGGTCTCCACCCCGGTCGGCTCCACCGCCTACTCGCTGTCGTTGGGCGGGCCCATCCTCGACCACCGCCTGCGCGCGCTGGTGGTCACGCCGGTGGCCCCCCACTCGCTCACCAACCGCCCGATCGTGCTGCCGGGCGACGTCAACATCGGCCTCGAGATCCTCACCCGCTCCGACGAGATCGCCATGGTGATCGACGGCCAGGAGCGCGTCGACCTGTCGGTCGGCGACCGGCTGGTGGTCACGGCCGCGCCGCGCGGCATGTGCCTGCTGTCGACGGGCCGCCGCAGCGCCTTCGACGTGCTGCGCCACAAGCTCGGCTGGGGCGAGGGGCCGCTGCCGCCGATCCCCGTCGACGAGGCCTGACGGAAGCGCCAGCCGGCATGACCCAGCTGCTCATCGTCTCGAACGGCCACGGCGAGGACTTCATCGCCGCGCGCCTGGCCGAGGCGCTCCGCGCGCGCCTGCCGGAGCTGGAGCTGGCGGCGTTCCCGCTCGTGGGGCTCGGCGCGCAGCTCGAGCGCGCCGGCGTCGCGCTGGTGGGGCCGAGGCGGCGGCTGCCGGCCGACGGCTTCACCTTCCACCACCCGCGGCTGCTGTGGCAGGACCTGCGCGCCGGGCTGCTGGGCCTGACGCTGGCGCAGGCGTCGTTCCTGCGCCGCGCGCGCCCCGACGCCGTGCTGGTGGTGGGCGACGTCTACGCCCAGCTGCACGCCAGCCTGGTGCCCGCCCCGCGGCGCGTGCTGCAGCCGCTGGTGTCGGCGTACCACCAGCAGGGGCGCGAGGGCGGCGGCTCGCCGCTGCGCTACTTCATGGAGAGCTTCCGCGCCCCCGAGCTCGCGCTGCTGCGCCGCGCCGACCGCGTGTACGCGCGCGACGCCGCCACCGCGGAGTTCCTGCGCGGCCGGGGCGTGCGCGACGCCACCTGGCTCGGCAACCCGATGATGGACGGGCTCGCCGCCGCGCCGCTTCCGGGCGTGGGCGGCGCGGGCGGCGAGGACCCACCGGTGGTGGCGCTGCTGCCCGGCTCGCGCGACCAGGCCGTGGCCAGCGTGAGCCTGATGACCCGCGCCTTGGAGCGCCTGCCGCGGGTGCACGGCCTGGTGGCCTGGACGCACGCGCGCGTGCCGGCGCCGCCGCCCGGTTGGGAGCCGGAGGCCGTCCTGGACGGCGGCCGTGCGCCCGTACCGCATGCCGCCCCCACGTCGGGCCGGGCGGCCGCGTCCGCGGCGGGTGCCGGCCCCACGCCGACCGCAGCCGACGGGGTGGTGGCCGCCTGGCGCCGGGGGGAGCGGCGCCTGTGGTGGGTCGAGGGGCGCTTCGCGGCGGTGCTGGCCACGGCCGACGCCGCGCTGGGCACGGCCGGCACCGCCAACGAGCAGGCGGTGGGGCTGGGGCTGCCGGTGGTGGCGTTCGAGGTGCCGCCGCTCTACGGCCGCGACTACCTGCGCAACCAGGCGCGCCTGCTGGGCGCCGGCCTGCTGGTGGCGGCGCCCACCCCCGAGGCGGTGGCGCGGCAGCTGGAGCGCGCGCTACGCGACCCGGGCGTGCGCGCGGCGGCGCGCGCGGCGGGCGCCGAGCGCATGGGGCCGCCGGGCGCCAGCGCGGCGCTAGCCGACGACCTGGCCGGCTGGCTCGCGGCCCTCGGCTAGCGGCTCGCCCGCCTCCGGCGCCTCGGCCAGCAGCTCGGAGAGGCGCGAGAGGCAGCGGTGGTGCTTCTTGGCGTAGGCGCCCTCGCGGTAGGAGGCGTCGAACAGCTCGATGAGCGCGCCCTCGCCCGAGGCGCGCAGGCCCACCTGGAGGTCGTAGAGCTTGTCGACGAAGTGCACGAAGCGCAGCGCGTCGTTCTGCGAGCGGATGGGGCGCGCGCCCGCCAGGTAGACGGTGCCCACCTGCTTCAGGAGCCCGCCGTAGCGCGTGGGGTGCACGCCGCGCAGCAGCTCGAACAGCTCGTCCCAGCCCAGCACCAGGCGCGGACCGGGGGCGCGCTCGTGAGCCGTCAGCCAGGCGAGGCGCTCGGGCGCCAGCCAGGCGCCCAGGCTGCTGCGGTGGCGGTAGTCGGGGCCGTCGACGCGGAGCACCTCGAAGCTGGCGGCCAGCGACTGGATCTCGCGGCGGAAGTCGTCGGCGTTGAAGCGACCCTGGCCCTGCGCCTCGGGCGGGGTGTTGGAGGTGGTCACCACCGCGCCGCCGCCCTCCAGCAGCGCCGCCAGGAACGTCTTGACGATCAGGGTGTTGCCGGGGTCGTCGAGCTCGAACTCGTCGATGCACAGCAGCTCGAGGTTGGCCAGCTCGGCCTTGGCGCGCTCCATGCCCATCACGCCGATCATGTACACGAGCTCCTGGAAGCTCACGTAGCGCTTGGCGGCGGTGTCGGCGGCGGCGTAGGCGCTGGCGAGCAGGTGCGTCTTGCCGACGCCGAAGCCGCCGTCGAGGTAGAGCCCCGCGCCCGCCTCGGCGGGGGCGCCGAACGGCCACCAGCCCGGCCGGCGCCGCGCGGGGGCGGCGCCCCGGCGGTGGCGCCAGCGCCGCGCCAGCACGAACTCGCGGACCTTCTCGCGGGCCTCGCTCTGGCTCGGGTGCTGCGGGTGGTAGGTCTCGAACGCCACCTCCGCGAAGCGCGGCGGGGGGCGCAGGTCGCGCGTGTCGATGGGGGAGGGCGGCGCGAGGTCGGCCACGGTGAGCGGGCGCGTCACGCCCGCGAGCCTACCACCGGCGTTTGACACGCCCCGGGTGCCGACGTACAGTGCCGTAACCCTGCCGCGGGGAAGTCGGTGCGAGTCCGACGCTGTCCCGCAACGGTGTTAGGCCCCCGGGCCTTCAGTCCGAGTACCGCGGCACGGTCAGCACTGCACCCCTTGCGAGGACGAGGAAGGGCAGGTCCGCCGGGCACGCGGCCCGGCGACCCCGCCGCACGGCGCCCACCCCACAACTCGCAGGCTGCCAAGGAGAGAACGTGAGACGAGCTCTGCTGCCTTCGGCCCTGCTCCTGGCGTTCGCGCTCTCGAGCGCATTCGCCGCCTTCCCCCTGACCGTGGTCGACGACCTCGGGCGCGAGGTCACGCTGACGGCGGCCCCGGCGCGCGTGGTGGCCATGGCGCCCTCGCACACCGAGACGGTGTGCGCGCTCGGCGCCTGCGACCGCCTGGTCGGCGTCGACCGCCACTCGAACTGGCCCGCCGAGGTGGCCGGGCTGGCCACGCTCGGCGACGCCTTCGCGCCCGACCTCGAGGCCCTCGTGGCGCTCGAGCCCGACCTGGTGCTGGTCGACGAGTACAGCGGCATGCACGAGCCGCTCGCGGCGTTGGGCCTGACGGTCTACGCCGGCACGCCGCAGACGTTGGAGGAGACGTTCGCCTTCTTCGAGCTGCTCGGCGCCATGCTCGGGCGCGAGGCCGCCGCCGCCCTGCTGGTGGGGCGCGTCGAGGGCGAGCTGGCGGGGGTGGCGGCGCGGCTCGAGGGCGTCACGCCGCCCACGGTGTTCGTGGAGCTCGACCCCACCCCCTACACGGTCGGCCCCGCGTCGTACGTCGGCACGCTGGTGCGCCTGGCCGGCGGCGAGAACGTGGTCGACGCCGCCCTCGGCGACTTCCCGCAGGTCGACCCCGAGTACGTGGTGGCCGCCGACCCCGAGGTGATCCTCCTGACCGACGCGCCGTTCGGCGTCACCGCCGCCGACGTGGCCGCCCGGCCCGGCTGGGCGGGCATCGCGGCGGTGCGCGAGGGGCGCGTGCTGGAGCTCACGCCCGAGACGGTCGACATGCTGAGCCGCAACGGCCCGCGCCTGGGGCAAGCGGTCATCCAGCTCGCGCGCCTGCTGCACCCGGACCGCTTCTGACGAGCAGGGCCCGGTCGACGGCCACGGCGGCCGCCCGCGCGCGGCGCGGCTGGCTGCTGGGCCTGGCGTCGCTCGCCGCGGCGCTGGCCGCCGTGCTGGTGGCGGTGGGGGTCGGCAGCGTCGAGGTGAGCCCCGGCCAGGTCCTCGCCACCCTCGGCAAGGCCGTGCGCGGCGAGCGGCTGTCGGCGCTCGAGACCATCGTGTGGCAGCTGCGCCTGCCGCGCGTGCTGCTGGCGGCGCTGGTGGGCGCCTCGCTGGCGCTGGCGGGCGCGGTGTTCCAGGGGGTGTTCCGCAACCCCCTCGCCGACCCGTACCTCATCGGCACCGCCAGCGGCGCCGGCTTCGGCGCCACGCTGGCGGCCGCGCTGGCCGGCTCGGTGCCGCTGCTCGCGCGCCTAGGCGCGCCGCTCACCGCCTTCCTGGTGGCGCTCGTCACGGTGCTGCTGGTGGCGGCGCTGGCGCGCGACGGCGACTCGCTGCCCACCGTGCGCCTGATCCTGGCTGGGGTGGTGGTGGGCTCGATCTTCACCGCCGCCACCAGCTTCCTGCTCGTGGCCTCGCGCGAGCAGGCGGCCGGCATGCTGGCGCGCCTGCTGGGCGGCTTCGGCTTCGCCGGCTGGCGCGACGTGGGCGTGATGCTGGCCTTCGCGCTGCCCACACTGCTGCTGGCTGGCGCCTTCGCCCGCGCCCTCGACCTGCTGCAGCTGGGCGAGGAGGGGGCGGCGCTGCTGGGCCTGCCGGTCGAGGGCGTGAAGCACCTGATGCTGGCCGTGGCCACGCTGGTGACGGCCGCGGCCGTGAGCGTGGCGGGCATCATCGGCTTCGTGGGGCTGATCGTGCCGCACGCCGTGCGGCTGGCGGTGGGCCCCCGCCACGCGCGGCTGCTGCCGCTGGCGGCGGTGTGGGGCGCGGGCTTCATGGTGCTCGCCGACCTGCTGGCGCGCACCCTGATCGCGCCCGTGGAGGTGCCGGTGGGCATCGTCACGGCGCTGGTGGGTGGGCCGTTCTTCCTGCTGCTGCTCAAGGGCCGCGGCGGGCGCGCCGAGCGCGGTCAGCGGGCGGGGAGCGAGCCCGCGTGAGCGTCGAGCTGCGAGGCGTGAGCGCCGCCTACCCGCAGGCGGGCGGCGCGCTCCGGCCCGTGCTCGCGGGCGTGAGCCTGCGCCTGGCGCCCGGCGAGGTGGTGGGCGTGCTGGGGCCCAACGGCGCCGGCAAGAGCACCCTGCTGCGGCTCCTCACCCGGCGGCTGACGCCCACGGCGGGGAGCGTGACCGTCGACGGGCGCGCGCTCGCCAGCTACGGCCGCTTCCAGCTGGCGCGCGCGCTGGCGCTGGTGGAGCAGGCGCCGGTGGTGCCGGCCGGCTTCCTGGTGCGCGAGGTGGTGGCCATGGGCCGCACGCCGCACCTGGGGCTGTTCGGCACCCCGGGGCGCGCCGACGAGGCGGTGGTGGAGGCGGCGCTGGCGGCCACCGACACGGCGCGCTTCGCGGAACGGCGCGTCGAGACGCTGTCGGGCGGCGAGCTGCAGCGGGTGGTGTTCGCCCGCGCCTTGGCGCAGCGCCCCCGCTACCTGCTGCTGGACGAGCCCACCAACCACCTCGACCTGCGCTACCAGGTCGAGCTGCTGACCTACGCGCGCGCCCAGGCGGCGGCGGGGGTGGGGGTGCTGGTGGTGCTGCACGACCTGAACCTGGCGGCGCGCAGCTGCGACCGTCTGGTGGTGCTGGCGGGCGGGCGCAAGGTGGCCGAGGGGGCGCCTGCTGAGGTGCTCAGCGAGGGGCTGCTGCGCGAGGTGTACGGCGCCGCCGTGCGCCTGCTCCACGACGACGGCGTGCCGGTGGTGGTGCCGCGCTTCGACGGCTGAGCGCCGCGGCGGCCTCCCGGTGGTCGAGTTATCAAATCGGTGCGGCCGACGCCGTCCGCGGCGCGCTGCCGCCGGGCATCGCGTCCCCCGTTGCCGGACCCACGAGGGTCGTCGGCGCTCGCTCGGCGGGCGGCTAGCGCGTCAGTAGCGGCTGGGCGGGTCGAAGCGCCCGTGCACCGCGCGGGCGAGCTCGTAGAACCCCACCAGCCGCTCGGTGGCGGCCTGCCAGTTGTGCTTGAGCATCTCGGCGCGCGCCGCCTCGCCCAGCCGTCGGCGCTCGGCGGCGTCGAACAGCAGCCGCTTCAGCTTGCCGGTCAGGTCGCCGAGGTCGCCGGGCGTGAACATCAGGCCGGTCTCGCCGTCGGCGATCACGTCGGGGATGCCGCCGGCGCGAGCGCCTACCGCCGGGGTGCCGGCGGCCATCGACTCCATCGCCACGAAGCCGAGCGTCTCGGTGTCGGAGGGGAAGGCGAACACGTCGGAGCTGGCGTAGGCGCTGGCCAGCTCGGTGCCGCTCATGTAGCCGGTGAACACGGTGTTGGTGCCGCGGAAGCGCTTCTTCAGGTCGGCCTCGGCCGGTCCCGAGCCCACCAGCGCCAGGCGCACGTTGGGCAGGCTCGTGACCGGGGCGTAGAGCCAGTCGATGCGCTTCTCGTAGGAGAGGCGCCCCACGTAGATCATCAGCGGGTCGTCGGGGTGGCCGCCCGAGAGGCGCTCGCGCATGGCGCGGGTGGCGCGCTCGGGGCGGAACAGGTCGGTGTCGACCGCCTTCGGCCACAGGCGCACGCGCTTGATGCCCAGCCCGCGCGCCGAGCGCACCATCGGCACCGAGGTGCACAGGTTGACGTGCGCCTGGTTGTGCACGTCGCGCAGGAAGCGGCGCGACGGCTCCTGCAGCATCGGCAGCTTCAGGTGGCGGGCGTACTGCGTGATGTCGGTGTGGTAGCTGGCCAGCAGCGGCAGGTTGCGCTGCTTGGCCAGCGCCGTGCCCCACAGACCCAGCACCACCGGGTTCACCACGTGCACCACGTCGGGCCGGAAAGCGTCGAGCTCGCGCCCGAGGCGCGGGCGCGGCAGGCCCAGGAACAGCTCGGGGTACCAGGGGCGGAACGGCAGCGCCGGCACGCGCACCACCCGGTGGCCGGCGTACGAGTCGGGCGGGTCGTGGGGCGCGAAGACCAGCGCCTCGTGCCCCAGGACCGCCAGCTGCTCGAGCGTGCGCAGCAGGCGCGTGACGATGCCGTCGACCTTCGGGAGGAAGGTCTCGGTGAAGATGGCGATCCTCATGCCGGCGCCGCTACGCCCCTCCGCTCAGGCGTGCTCGAGCTTCTTGACCTGCTCGGGGATGCCGGGGCGCTGCTCGCGCGTCCAGGTGCTGGTGGCCGGGATCTTGTCCATGTCGGCGCGGTCCTTGTAGCGGCGCGCCACCTCGGTGACCTCGGTCAGCAGGCCGGCCTCGAGCGTGGTGGGCTCGAGGCCCAGGTCGAGGAAGGCGTCGTTGCGCGCGTGCAGGTCGTTCTCGGCGTCCTCGCGGCGCGGGTTCGGCACGTAGGCCACCTCGGCGCCGGTGAGCTTGCCGATCAGCTCGGCCAGGTCGCGCACGCGGTGGGTCTCGGTCATCTGGTTGAGGATCTTCACGCGCTCGCCGCGGGCGGGCGGGTTGGCCAGCGCCAGCTCCACGCACTTGACCGTGTCGGTGATGTGGATGAAGGCGCGCGTCTGGCCGCCGGTGCCGTGCACCGTGAGCGGGTAGCCCACCGCCGCCTGCATCAGGAAGCGGTTGAGCACCGTGCCGTAGTCGCCGTCGTAGTCGAAGCGGTTGATGAGGCGCTCGTCGAGGTTCGTCTCGGGGGTGTTGGTGCCCCACACGATGCCCTGGTGCAGGTCGGTGATGCGCAGGCGGTCGTTCTTGGCGTAGTAGGCGAAGAGCAGCTGGTCGAGCGTCTTCGTCATGTGGTAGATGCTGCCGGGGTTGGTGGGGTAGAGGATCTGCTGCTGGACGCGCTCGCCCTCGTCGGTGGTGACCTCGATGTCGAGGTAGCCCTCCGGGATCTTCATGCCCGCGGTGCCGTAGCCGTACACGCCCATGGTGCCGAGGTGCGCCAGGTGGATGTCCTGGCCGCTCTCGACGATGGCGGCGAGCACGTTGTTGGTGGCGTTGACGTTGTTGTCGACGGTGTAGCGCTTGTGCCAGCTCGACTTCATCGAGTAGGGCGCGGCGCGCTGCTCGGCGAAGTGCACGATGGCGTCGGGGCGCTCGCGCTCCAGCAGGGCCAGCAGCGCGGCGTAGTCCTGCGCCACGTCGATGTTCTCGAAGCGGATCTCCTTGCCCGACAGCTCGCGCCAGGCGCGGATGCGCTGGCCCATGGGCCGGATGGGGGTGAGGGAGCCGGCCTCCAGCTCGTTGTCGATGTTGCGGCGCGACAGGTTGTCGACGATCACGACGTCGTGGCCGACGTTGCTCAGGTGCAGGCTGGTGGGCCAGCCGCAGAAGCCGTCGCCACCCAGAACGATCACTTTCATGCGGTTCCTCCGAGGTTGCCGATGGTCATGGCGCGCCTAGCGGCGCGACGAACGCCGCAGTGTAGCACCGGCCCAGGGCGCCTCCGGCAGCCCGGCGCCGTTGTAGGCCCGGGCGGGCGCGTCAGCCACGCGCCATGCCGGCGCGCACGCGCCTGAGCAGCTCGCGCCAGCGGCGCTGGAAGAAGCGGCGGCGGTACGACTCGGCGCCGGCGTGCCAGGCGCTGGGGCGCAGGAACGAGCCCACCACCGAGGCGGCGATGAACGCCGGGTGCCACAGGCTCCACCACAGCGTGGAGAGCCCCCACAGGTCGCGGCGCTGGAACTGGTGCGTGCCCACGCCCATGCCCACCCACTCCACCAGCGCCTTCACCGCCCACAGCCCCGCCACCCAGGGCAGCAGGCCGGGCACGAACGGCGTGAGCAGCACCGCCAGGCTGAGGAACACGCTCTGCGCCCCCAGCGCCGCGATGCCGGCCATGAAGCCCGGGTGGTAGTGCAGCACGTGGTGGTAGCGGCTCACCCAGCGGCGGCGCTGGCGCAGAAGCGCGCGGGCGCTGCCCACCCCGTGGGTGAGCACGCGCGTGCGCGGCTCCTCGGCGAACACCACCCGCATGCCGGGCAGGCGGCCGAGCTTCTGGGTGAGCAGGTCCTCGTCGCCGCTGGGGGCGCGCCCGGCGGCGCCGAAGCCGCCCACGGCCTCGAAGGCGCTGCGGCGGTAGGCGAGGTTGTTGGCGCTGCTGGCGAACTTCAGCCCGAAGCGCGTGAGGCTGCGCGACACCAGCATCAGCGTGAACCAGTCGACGCTCTCGAAGCGCTGCAGCAGCGTGCGCGCCGCGCCCGGCCGGCTGGTGGAGACGTAGCCCACCACCATCGCCACGTCGGGCGTGAAGTGCGACACCATGCCGGCCACCCACTCCGGGTGGTAGCGGCAGTCGGCGTCGGTGGCCAGGATCAGCGCGCCCGTCGAGGCGCGGATGCCGTGGTCGACGGCGTTGACCTTGGGCGCGAGCTTGCGGCTCGGCTCCGTGACGCTGACCAGCCGGAAGCGCGGGTCGCGCGCGGCGAACGCCTCGATCACGCGCCGCGTGCCGTCGGTGGAGCGGTCGTCGACGATCACGAACTCGAGCTCGCCGTCGTAGCGCTGCGCCGCCAGGCTCTCGAGCGTGCCCGGCAGGTCGTCCTCCTCGTCGTGGGCCGGCACCACCACCGTGACGCTCGGGCGGGCGCTGCTGCGCTCGCGGGGGCCGGGACGGAACATGCCGACCACCACCATCACCATCAGCAGGATGTAGGGGACGCCGAAGAGGTAGAGCAGGAAGATGAGGGCGCTGGTCACGCCGCGTTCGCCTCGGCACTTCTCACGGGGGCGAGTGTAGCACCCCGGCCCAGGACGCCCGTCCCGCGGGCGGTAGGCTGGCTGGGAGTTGGCCAAGGACCCGGACCAGAGCTTCCACGCCTTCCTCACGCAGCTCGACGACTACGAGGGCCAGGTGGTGGGCTATCACTTCTTCCCGCCGCGGCGCGGCGCGCGTGCCGGCGGCTACGCCGGCCCCTTCGCGGCGCAGCTGGGACGGCTCGGCTTCGAGCCGTACGCCCACCAGGCGCGCGCCCTGGAGGCCGTGGGCGCGGGGCAGGACGTGGTGGTGGCCACCGCCACCGCGTCGGGCAAGTCGTTGACGTTCCAGCTGCCGGTGCTGGCGGCGCTGGAGGCGGAGCGCAGCGCGCTGCTCCTCTACCCGACCAAGGCGCTGGCCCACGACCAGCTGCTGCGCCTGCGGCAGCTGGCGGGGCGCCTGGGGCTCGACGGCGCCGCGCCGGCGGTGGCGGCCTACGACGGCGACACGCCCACCGAGCGGCGCGCCGAGGTGCGCGACCGCGGGCGGGTGGTGCTCACCAACCCCGACATGCTGCACTTCGGGGTGCTGCCGCACCACCAGCGGTGGGCGGGCTTCCTGGGGCGCCTCGACTACCTGGTGCTCGACGAGCTGCACGCCTACCGCGGGGTGCTCGGCTCGCACGTGGCCAACGTGGTCCGGCGGCTGCTGCGCGTGGCGCGCGCCTACGGCGCCGACCCGGTGGTGGTGGCGGCCTCCGCCACCGTGGGCAACCCCGCCGAGCACGCCGAGCGCCTCACCGGGCGGGGCTTCACGCTCGTCGACCAGGACGAGGCGCCCGCCGGCGCGCGCGAGTTCGTGGTGTGGCAGCCGCCCGCCGCCGACGCCGCCGGCGAGCGCCGCCGCAGCCCCAACGGCGAGGCGGCGCGGCTGGCGGCCACCTTCGCGCGCCACGGCGTCAAGAGCCTGTTCTTCTGCAACTCGCGCAAGAGCGCCGAGCTCGTCAGGCGCTACGCCGCCGGCCTGGCCGGCGAGCCCCTCGGCACCACCATCCAGAGCTACCGCGCCGGCTACACCGCCGCCGACCGGCGCCTCATCGAGCACGGCTTCCGCAGCGGCGACATCACGGTGCTGACCAGCACCAGCGCCCTGGAGCTGGGCGTCGACATCGGCGGCGTGGACGCGGTGGTGCTGGTGGGCTACCCCGGCTCGAAGATGGCGCTGTGGCAGCGCTCCGGCCGCGCCGGCCGCGAGGGGCGCCGCGCGCTGACGCTGTTGATCCCGGGCGCCGACCCGCTCGACGAGTACTACCGCACCCACCCCGACCTGCTGGTCGACGGCCCGGTGGAGGACGCCGTCGCCGACCCGTTCAACGACGAGCTCCACCCGCGCCACCTGCGCTGCGCGGCGGCCGAGCTGCCGCTCGCGCAGGACGAGGACCTGGTGGCGCCGTGGGTGGAGCTGGCCGCGGTGGAGGGCCTCAGCGAGCGCGCCGGGCGCTACCGCTCGCTGAGGCGCTACCCGCACCGGCGCGTGCAGCTGCGCGGCAGCGGCGGCAAGCTCGTGCGCCTGAAGGACGGCATGGGGCGCTCGCTGGGCGCCACCGACTTCGCCACCGCCCTGCGCGAGCTGCACCCGGGCGCCGTCTACCTCCACCAGGGCGAGCAGTACCTGGTGGCCAGCCTCGACCTGGAGCGCGGAGTGGCGCGGCTGCTGCCGCACATCGAGGACTACTACACCCAGCCGCGCTCCGAGACCGACATCGAGGTGCTGGGCCCGCTGCCCGCCCGCGAGAGCGCCGTCGGGGTGCTGGAGGCGCCGCCCCCCGGGGTGCACGTGGGGCGCGTGCGCGTGCGCCACCAGGTGGTGGGCTACGTGCGCAAGCGCTACTACTCCGAGGCGGTGCTCGAGGAGCGCGCCCTCGACCTGCCCGAGGTGACCTACGACACCCAGGCGCTGTGGTTCGACCTGCGCGGGGTGGAGGGGCTGGCGGCGGTAGGCGACCTGCCCGGCGCCCTGCACGCGCTGGAGCACACCCTGATCGGCCTGCTGCCCTCGTTCGTGCTGTGCGAGCGCGCCGACGTGGGCGGCGTGTCGTACCCCCTCTACCCGCCGCTGCAGGAGCCCTTGGTGTTCATCTACGACGGCGCGCCCGGCGGGGTGGGCTACGCCCGCGCCGGGGCCGCGGCCTTCGAGGCGTGGCTGACGGCGGCGCGCGACCTGCTGGCAGCGTGCGGCTGCGAGGCGGGCTGCCCGCGCTGCGTGCTGTCGCCGAAGTGCGGCAACGGCAACCAGTTCCTCGACAAGGGGGCGGCGCTGCGCCTGGCCGAGGCGCTGCTGGCGCGCACGCAGCGCGAGGCCGCGCGGCAGGCCAGCGCGGTGGCGCGCGCGTAGGTGCTAGACTCGCAGGCCGTGCGCGTAGGTTTCGTGACGCAACTCCTGTTCAGGCGCTACGGGCGCTTCTGGACCGACCTGGTGGTCGCCGCCGGCGCCGAGGCGCGCTTCCCCACGCCCGAGGGCGTGAGCGCGGCGCTCGCCGACGAGGCCGTGGCGGCCGTGCCCGCCGTGGCCTTCCGCCTGGCGGCGGCGCAGGCGCTGGCGCTGGCCGAGGAGGCCGACGTGCTGGTGGTGCCGCGCCTCAACCGCGACAGCGGCGTCGAGCGCGGCGGCGGCCAGGACCCCTGGATCGCCGACTTCCCGGGCGCGCTCCGCAGCGCGGTGCCGAACCTGCCGCCGCTGCGCGACGTGCCGGTCGACGTGCTGCCCGGCGTGGAGTCGGAGGCGGTGGCCTTCCTGCAGGCGCTGCTGCACGACGCCGCGCAGGTCCGGCGCGTGTGGGGCCGCATGCGCCCCGAGGCGAAGCCGCCGCGCCCGAAGCCGGTGAACTGGAACTACCGCCCCGGTGAGCTCAGCACCGTGGCGCTGGTGGGGCAGCCGTGGCTGCTCAACGACGCCGTCGAGCGCGCCCTGGCCACGCCGGCCGAGCACCTGGTGTCGCAGCACCGCCTCGACCCGATCGAGCTGCGCGACGAGGGGCTGCGCGCCGACCCGCAGCTGATCGACACCGACGCTGAGGTGCTGGGCGCCGCCCGCTCGGCGGCGCGGCGCGCGACCGTCGCGCGCCTGAAGCTGGTGGTCGACGCCGGCTCGGGCGCCGACGCCTGGCTGGCGCGGCGCGTCGAGAAGGCCGTGCACAAGCCGGTGCAGGTGATCAGCGTGCAGGACGCCCTGGCCGACGCGGGCCTGGTCGACAGCCTGGCGAACTGGCAGCTAGACTGACCGCGTGCACCTGCTGCTTCTGCTGCTGGCGCTCGTCCTCGTCGCCATCAACACCTTCGGAGCCTGGGCCGTCAGCCGCCGCAAGCCGCCGGTGGCGCGCCTGTTCCTGCTGGCCGCCATGCTGCTCACCGTCACGGCGGTGGCCTACGCCTACCGCTTGAGCGAGGCGTTCTGGTTCCTGCTCGCCGGCACGCTCCTGGGCTACCTGGCCTCGTTCCTAAACGCGCGGCTGGTGCTGGGCAAGGTCGAGTGGCCGAACCACCTGCTGCGCGCCGTGCTGCTGGCGGGGGCGCTGGCGCTGGCGTGGCTGTTCCGCTGAGCGCTGACCTTTCACGCGACCGCTGACCTCCGTCGCCGAGCGCCGCCGTCCTCCGGCGCGCGGCTTCGCTGCGTCGCGTGCCTGGGAACCCGTCGCCGAGCGCCCCGCGCCCGCGGAAGCGTGCGGGCCGCGGAGGCGTCGCTCGCCCCGCGGCCCGCACGCTCGGTCCCGGTCGGCTAGAAGGCGTTGTGGCCCGTGATCTCGCGGCCCAGCACCAGCGTGTGCACGGTGTCGGTGCCCTCGTAGGTGGCCACCGTCTCGAGGTTGAGCATGTGGCGGATGGCGGCGTACTCGGTGGTGATGCCGTTGCCGCCCAGCAGGTCGCGGGCGGCGCGCGCCACGCTCAGGGCGCTGCGGCAGTTGTCGCGCTTGGCCAACGACACCCGCGCCGGGTGGTCCTTGCCCTCCTCCTTGAGGCGCCCCAGGCGGTAGGCCAGCAGCGAGCCCTTGGTGATCTCGCTCAGCATGTCGGCGAGGCGCTCCTGCACGATCTGCTTGGCGGCCAGCGGCTCGCCGAAGGCGGGGCGGTCCGACACGTAGGCCACGGCCTCGTCGAAGCACGCCTGCGCCGCGCCCATCACGCCGAAGGCGATGCCGAAGCGCGCCTGGTTGAGGCACGACAGCGGGCCCCTGAGGCCCTCGACCTGCAGGCGGTAGCGCTCGGGCACCACCACGTCGTCGAGGTACAGCTCGGAGGTGACGCTGGCGCGCATCGACGCCTTGGTCTTGATGTCGACGGCCTGGAAGCCCTCGGTGGCGGTGGGCACCACGAAGCCCAGCACCTTGCCCGAGCCCTCGTCGCGCGCCCACACCACGGCCACGTCGGCGCGCGAGCCGCTGGTGATCCAGCGCTTGACGCCGTTGATGACCCACTCGTCGCCGACCTTGCGGCAGCGGGTGCGCATGGCGCCCGGGTCGGAGCCGGCGTCGGGCTCGGTGAGGCCGAAGCAGCCCACCGCCTCGCCGGAGGCGAGCCGCGGCAGCCACTCGAGCTTGACCTCCTCGGTGGCGTAGGCGTGGATGGGGAACATCACGAGGCTCGACTGCACGCTCACGAACGAGCGCATGCCCGAGTCGACGTACTCGATCTCGCGGCACACCAGGCCGTAGGCCGAGTAGCTGGCGCCGGCGCCGCCGTACCGCTCGGGCAGGGTCACGCCCAGCGCGCCGAGCTCGCCGAAGCTGCGGGCCAGCTCGGGCGGGAAGAAGCCTTCCTGCCACCACTCGCCCACGTGCGGGAGGATCTCGGAGCGCACGTACTCGCGCACGCTGCTCTGGATCAGGCGCTCCTCGCTCGAGTAGAGCGACTCGACGTCGTAGAAATCGGTTAGCGACAGGGCGGAGCCCTTGGCCGTCGTGGTCGTCATCGACCGCCTCCTTGGTCGCGCGGCTGGGCTCGCGGCGCCGGCCCCGCTGGGGCGCCGGCGCCGGCGCGGCTCAGCCGTCGCCGAACAGCTTCTTGAGGGCGTCCTCCTTGGAGGTGCGCTTGGCGGGGTGGTACCGCTCTCCCTCTACCGTCAGCCGCCCGCTGGCGACCAGCTCGGCGAGCGAGGCCTCGAGGGTGTCGATCGAGAGCTCCTCGTAGTGCCTCTCGTCGATGTAACGCTGCACGTCGCGCAGCGTGGCCCCCCGGTTCCCGGCCTCCGTGACTGCTTCCAGTACCCAGGCGTCGACGGTCATGGCCCAGTGTACGGGATGCCCAGAGCCGGGGGCGGCGGCCGCGGTCGTCAGCGGTGGAACGACCCCTCGGGCCGCCGGTCGGGCGAGGGGCGGTAGGCCTCCTGGGTGCCGCTCGCCAGCTCGGCCCAGGTGACCTGGTCGTCCATCGACACGACCTTCACGGGGCAGGCGCTCACGCAGGCGTCGCAGCCCACGCAGCGTTCGGGGTCGAGCAGCAGCGCGCCCTGGGGGTCGGTGAAGTCGCGGCGCAGGGCGTCGGTGGGGCAGGCGCGGGTGCAGGCCGGGCACATGATGCAGCCGTCGGCCACGCGCGGCAGGCGCCAAGGCACCAGCGTCTCGGGGGCCGGCTCGGCGATCTCCAGCGCGCGGTAGCGGCGCTGCAGCTCGGTGGGTAGCGGGCGGCGCTCGTCCTCGGCGGGCGGCGCCGGCAGCAGGCGCTCGAGCGGCGCCAGCGCGTCGCTGGCCAGCCGGCGGGTCTCGCGCAGGCCGCCGCCGAACAGCTGGCGGCGCGACACGCGGCGCTGCAGGTGGCGCTCGTCGTCGAGGCGCGGGCGCTCGGCCACGTCGACCGTCAGCTCGCGCCCCAGCTGGGCGGCCAGGCGCCCCGCCTCGGCGACGGCGGCGTCGACCACCGCCGGCACGCTGGCGTCGCCGACCTGGCAGCCGGCGCAGGCGCCGCGCGCCAGGGTCAGCTCGCCGCTGGTGCCGGCTAGGCGCAGCAGGTCGGTGGGGGAGAGCTGCGCCAGGCACACGACGCTCTGCGCCGAGCCTCCCACCTGCGAGCAGCGGGCGGCGGCCCCGCCCGCGACGCGCACGTCGAGCTCGAGCGCCTGCGACGGGCAGGCGCGCACGCAGAGGCCGCAGCCGGTGCAGTCGACGGCGTCGACGGCGACGCCGCCGACCAGCGACACGGCCTCGTGGGGGCAGGCGTCGACGCAGGCGGTGCAGGTGCCGGCCCCGGAGCCGGCGTTGAGGCAACGCTCGGGCGTGACGGCGGGGGCCACCTCCACCGCCTTCATCACCATCTCGAACAGGTCGCCCAGCAGCGCCACGCCGTTACCTCAGAAGCCGTACAGCTCGACGCGCTTCTCGCTGAGCTTGGTGTGGTAGCCGGTCTCCTCGAGGTAGGCGTCGAAGGTGTCGAAGTCGATCTGCTGCTTCTGGTCGGAGAGCGCCACGGCGGGGTTGGGGTGCACCTCGACCATGATGCCGTCGGCGCCCACCGCCAGGCCCGCCTTGGTGAGCTGCACCAGCAGGTCGCGGCGGCCGCCCGAGTGGGTGACGTCGACCAGCACCGGCAGGTGGCTCTCGAGCTTGGCCAGCGCCACCGCCGACACGTCGAGGGTGTTGCGCGTGTAGCGCTCGAAGGTGCGGATGCCGCGCTCGCAGAGGATCACGTTGGTGTTGCCCTCGTAGAGCAGGTACTCGGCGGCCATCAGCCACTCCTCGACGGTGGCGGCGAGCCCGCGCTTGAGCAGCACCGGCTGACGGCTGCGGCCCACCGCCTTGAGCAGGTCGAAGTTCTGCATGTTGCGCGCGCCGATCTGCAGCACGTCGACGTGCTCCTCGAACAGCGGCAGCAGCTCGGGGCTCATGATCTCCGACACGAACGCCAGGCCGTAGCGGTCGGCGGCGCGGCGGCCCATCTTCAGCCCCTCGGCGCCCAGCCCCTGGAACGAGTAGGGGTCGGTGCGCGGCTTGAAGGCGCCGCCGCGGAACAGCCGCACGCCGCGCGAGGCGAGGCGCTCGGCCACGGCGTTCACCTGCTCCTCGGACTCGATGGCGCAGGGGCCGGCGATCAGCACCGGCGAGTGGCGGCTGCCGATGAGCACGCCCTTGACCTCCACCACGGTGTCGTGGGAGCGCGCCGCGCGCGAGGTGAGGTAGTCGCGCTTCTGCGCCGCCTGGCCCAGCTGCATGCTGGCCTGGAAGATCTGCTTGAAGAGGCTCTTGACGGTGCCCGCGTCGAAGGGGCCGCGGTTGGCGGCCACCAGCGCGTCGAGCATCTCCTGCTCGCGCACGGGGTCGTACTGCGAGGCGCCCAGCTCGGTCTGCAGCGCGCCGATCTCGGCCGCCGCTTCGGCCCGCCGCGACAGCAGCTCGAGCAGGCGCAGGTTCAGTTCGTCGATCTCAGCCCGTAGGCTCCGGATCTTCTCTAGCATGGTCCATCCTATCGGCCAGCGCGCGCCGCTGGGAGAGCCTGACGACCACCACGGTCAGCTCGAAGAGCACCAGCAGCGGGACCGCCACGAGGGCGAGGTTGAAGGGGTCGCCGGTGGGGGTGATGAGCGCCGCCGCCACCAGCCCGCCGACGATGGCCCAGCGGCGGTTGCGCACCAGCGGCTCGGAGCGCAGCAGCCCGATGCGGGCGAACAGGAAGCCCAGCACCGGCATCTCGAACATGACCCCGAACATGGCCATCAGCATCAGCAGCGTGGAGATGTAGCGCCCGATCGACAGCAGCCCCTGCGCCTCGCCGCCCAAGAAGGAGAGGAGGATGGGGATGGTGAACGGCAGCACCACGTAGTACGCGAACAGCACGCCGGCGGCGAAGGCCAAGGCCGCGAAGAGGATGAACGGCACCGCGTAGCGCCGCTCCTGGGGGTACAGCCCCGGCGCCACGAAGCCCCACACCTGGCCGAGGATCACCGGGCTGGCGAGCACCAGGCCGAAGAACGAGGCGATCTGCATCGAGACCGTGAACGGCTCCAGCACCGCGAAGAAGCTGAGCGTCATGTTCTCGGGCAGCGGGGCGCGCAGCCACTCGAGGACCTCGAAGCGGAACACGAACGCCGCGCCCGAGGCCACGACCCAGGCGGCGAAGGCGATGAGGAGCCGCTTGCGCAGCTCCTCGAAGTGCTCGAGGATCGTCAACCGCGCCCCCAGGACGTAGCTGGGCGGCCTACGCCGCCCTGGGAGTCAGGCATCGTGCGTCCCGTTCTCTGAGGTGTAGCGGTCAGGCCTTGCCGGCGTCGTCGGCCGCGTCGTCGGCCGGTGCGGCGCTGGCGGTCGACACGGGGGCGCCCTTGACGCGCGTGGCGCCGTCCTCGGCGGCCTCCTCGTCGATCTCCTTGCGCATGTCCTTGATCCCCTTGCGGAACTCGCGCACGGACTGGCCCAGGCCCTTGGCCATCTCGGGCAGGCGGCGCGGACCGAAGATCAACAGGACCACCAGCAGGATTATCAGTAGCTCGACTATCCCCAACGTTCCGATCTTGGGCATCAGAAGGCCTCCAAACGCCCACATGGTAGCAAGCCCGGGCGCGGCCGGCGCTCCGGGGGCCGACGGAGGGCGCTGCGCTCACCTCGGGCGGCCCGGCGCCGGCCGCCACGCGGGCCGCCGGCGGCGCCCGATGCAGCGTCCTGGACGGCGGTTGACACGCCTGAAATGCGCGTGCTAACTTACTTCCTCGGGCTCGTGGCCGCCTGCCACCCTAGCTCAATCGGTAGAGCACCCGACTTGTAATCGGAAGGTTGTCGGTTCGATTCCGATGGGTGGCTCCAGGTAGCCGGTAGCCCGTGGTTGGTGCTTGGGTAGGTGCCCGAGTGGTTAAAGGGGACGGACTGTAAATCCGTTGGCTAACGCCTACGCTGGTTCGAATCCAGCCCTGCCCACCAGCCGATGCGGTACGCCGTCGCCGGCAGGCCGCGAGGCCCAAACGGGAACCGCGAGGTTCCCACATGCGGGAGTAGCTCAGTCGGTAGAGCGTCAGCTTCCCAAGCTGAATGTCGCGGGTTCGAATCCCGTCTCCCGCTCCAGTGCAACCCCTGCCTTGCTGCGTCATAGTGGGGGTGGCCAAGAACGGCCGCGACGGGCTCGTGTAGCTCAGTGGTAGAGCACTCCCTTGGTAAGGGAGAGGTCGTCAGTTCAATCCTGACCACGAGCTCCAAAGATCGCCGTGCCCGGACGAGTCGCGCAGCGCCAAGGCGCGCGCGGCTCGGTTCGGCTGCCAGGCCGACCAACTGGTGGCGCATCCGCCGAGTCCACGAGCGGGCGCCCCGAAAGGAAGTACGACGATGGCTAAGGGTGTATTCGAGCGTACCAAGCCTCACGTGAACGTGGGCACGATCGGACACGTCGACCACGGCAAGACCACCACCACCGCGGCGATCACCTTCACCGCGGCGGCGGCTGACCCGACGATCGAGGTGCAGTCGTACGACCAGATCGACAAGGCCCCCGAGGAGAAGGCGCGCGGCATCACCATCAACACGTCGCACGTCGAGTACCAGACCGCCAACCGCCACTACAGCCACGTCGACTGCCCGGGTCACGCCGACTACGTGAAGAACATGATCACCGGCGCGGCGCAGATGGACGGCGCCATCCTGGTGGTGAGCGCGGCCGACGGCCCCATGCCCCAGACCCGCGAGCACATCCTGCTGGCGCGCCAGGTGGGCGTTCCCTACATCG
>JAAYYF010000035.1 GCA_012515535.1 Deinococcales bacterium | reverse complement strand
CTCGGAGAGGACGGTTTCGATCTCCGCGCTCGCCTCTTTGTCGAGCAGAGCCGAAAGATCAGCCACGTTACCCGCCGATCTGGTTGTTCAGGAAGAACGCGATGACGAAGCCGAAGATGATGAGGGTCTCGGGGATGACGAGGTAGATCAGGATCTGACCGAACGACTCGGGGCGCTCCGCGAGCGTGCCGGCGCCGGCGCTACCGATGGCAGCCTGAGCGATGGCCACGGCGATGGCGGGGATGCCGATGGCGAGGGCGGCGGCGAGGGCGATCAGGCCGGTGCCGACGCTGGTGCCGTCAGCGCCCTGCGCGAAGGCGACGGCGCCGACGAGAGCGAAGAGGGAGATGGCCGAGAGAACGCGAACTGCCTTTTTCATCACTTTCCTCCTAGGAGCTTGAACGGTCGGTAGGGCCGGCCGGTTTCGTCGTAGAAACCGAACTTGGTGAAGAACTCGACATACTGCAGACGCAAGGGCTGCAGCGTATGCCCGATGATCGTGAGGGTCAACGCGGTCAGGTGCACCGCGGCGGCCACCAGGATCCCGAGGACGGGACCGATGACCGGCAGCACTCCACCGAGCGCGAAGCCCAGGTCGGTGGCGAGGTTCGCCACCAGCGCGGCCGAGAGGCCGACGGCGAAGAGTCGGAGGTAGCTGAGGATGTTGCCCGAGTTCGAGATGAGCTCGACGAGCATGAGCGGCAACCCGGCCACCACCACGCAGACGAGGAACAGCGCCAGCAGGGCGCCGACCACCACCAGCATCGGGGTGGAGAGCGCGCCGCTGAGGAACGCCCAGGCGAACAGCACCACGCCGACGAGGCCGGCGGCCATGCCGATGCCCTCGAACAGGTGCTTGCGGTCGTTGTGCTTGGCGCCGTAGATGGCGCGGATCACCCAACCGCCCACGACCTGCAGCGTGCCGAAGCCGATGCTGAGGAGCAGGAGCGGGGTGAACACCTCGACGCGGAAGATCGGGATCTGGAAGATGCCGTAGCCCGGTTCGTGGTGCAGGGTGGTGTAGAACAGCGGCTTGCCGATCGGGAAGCGCTCGAAGAAGTTGCCGAACCCTTCGCCGAACGTCAGGCCCCAGGCGATGCTCCAGCCCGCGCACCAGTAGATGACGGTGCTGATGGGCTTGAGGGCGTCGGCGGGGATGACGATGCCGAGCGGCCCGAGGCTGAGCTCCTTGCCGGCCGCGCCGCGCTTGCGCAGCGCCCAGGCGAGCAGGGCGAACAGCAGCCCGAAGCCGAAGTCGCCGACCACGAGGCCGAAGAACATCGGGAAGAACACGGCCAGCGTCCAGGACGGGTCGAAGCTCCCGTACTTGGGCGGCGCGAACAGCGCCAGGAGCCCCGTGAACGGGCGCACCCAGGCCGGGTTCTCGAACTTCACCGGCACCCCCACGTCGTGGTGGGCGTCGGCGGGGCGGGTGTCGACGACGACGTCGGAGCCGAACTGGCGCTCGAGGGCCGCCACGACGTTGCCGGTGTTCTCGCTGGGCACCCAGCCCTTGAGCGCGAACGAGTAGCGGCCCTCGGCCAGGTCCTCCATGCGCTCGTAGCGGTCCTGGTGGTTGCGCGCCACGCGGTGGATGGAGGCGAGGCGAGCGCCGTGCTGCTGCGCGAGCTTCGCGAGCTCGGCCTCGATGGTCTCGAGGCGCTGCGGGTGCGTGCGGGCGCGCTCCTCCATCACGTGCGCGGCCTTGGCGACGCCGTAGCCGGCGTAGCGCTCGGGCAGCTGCGCCTCGGAGACGCCGAGGCGCCCGAGGGCCGTGCGGAAGGCGACCAGGTCCTTGCGCAGGACCGCGGCCACCACCAGGGCCTCGCCGTCGTAGGGGCGGCTGGCCAGCGCGAAGCCGGGGCCGAACTCCTCGGCGAGGCGCGCCTGCACGTCGGCCAGCTCCTTGTCGGCCACCACGAAAGCGACGCCGGCGAGGTAGCGGGCGTCGTCGAGGGGCCCCAGCAGCGGGGCGAGGTTGCGCAGCAGGGGTAGGTAGGTGCCGCTCAGCTCCTGCTCGTCGCGCAGCTCGGCGCGCTCGGCGACCAGGCGTTCCACCTGCTCGGCGAGCCCGCTCAGCTCCGCTTCCAGCGCAGCGGGGTCGGTGGACACCTCGACGCGGCCGAGCCGCTCGGGGCGCAGCCCGAGCATGTCGAGCAGCGACGCGGAACGCGCCACCAGGCGGTCCCAGGTCTCCTTGACGACCAGGTCGTCGCCGGTCAGTTCGAGCGGCCGCAGGGTCGACTCCGCCTCCGCCACCTCCAGGTCGTCGATCTGCACGACCCCGAGGCTCTGGAGGCTGGTCAGCACCTGCTTGGCGAGGCTGCGGCGCCCGACGACCAGCACCTGGTCCATCTCAGCGATCATGGCAAGACCTTCTCCATGACCAGCACGACGGCGGCGTCGCGGTTGGCGGTGGCCTTGGCCTCGAGGGCCTCGGCGGCCTCGCGGGCGCTGCTGACCACCTCTTCACGGATCTTGGCCGCTTCGGCAGCGGCGGCTTCGGCCTCGCTCTTGGCGGTGGCGTCGGCCTTGGCGCGAGCCTCCTCGAGGACGCGCGCGGCTTCGGCCTGCGCCTGCTCGATGGTCAGCTTGGCCTTGGCCTTCGCTTCCTCGACCTTGAGAACCAGGCTCTTCTCCTGTTTGACCAGGTCTTGGAGCAGTCGTTCCCCTTGAGCTTCCAAGCGGCCCTCCTTCCCGGGATCAGCCCACCCACACGCGTGCGGCTACAGGCTGATCTGTTGGACGCTTACGTGGATGAACGCACACAAAAAAACGCGGTCGTGCGGCGGATGGCGCCCCTGACGCGTCGGGGATGAACATACCAAGGGCATTAGGGGGTGTCAATCTGGGACAAACGTCCCTCTCATGTTCGCGATAGCCGCTGGCGACGCGCATATCGCGGCGTCAGACGGTGCGCCTGCGGCGCTGGCGGGCGTAGGAGGCCGGCACCCGCAGACGCCGCTCGGCGTCGCGCGCGGCCAGCACCGCCTGGATCTCCTGCAGCTCGCGGTAGACGTCGGCCAGCTCCTCCTCGGCGAGGCCGTCGGCGGCCAGCAAGCGCTGCAGCTCCTCGCGGCGCGCCGCCAGGCGGCTGCGCCCCTGCTCCTTCTGCCCCTCCAGGTGGAACTCGCGCAGCCGCGACATCGCCTTGGCGAGCTGGTCCTCCACGTCGATGCGCGCCTCGTCGTCGGCCTGCGGGCCGAACAGGCGCTCGAACACCACCGACCCCTCGTCGAGGTCGGCGTAGGCCGCCAGCAGCGCGTCGACGTCGTGGCCACGCTCCTCGACCAGCGCCGCGAAGCGGCGGATGGCCGGGCCGCTCTCCTCGTCGGGCAGCTCCGACAGCGCGCGCGCCAGGCGCGACGGCAGGTGGCGCGGCTCCATCAGCAGCAGCGCCACCACCTCGAGCTCCAGGCGCCACGCCTGGTCGAGGTGCGGGCGGCGGCGCCGAAGGCCCTTCATCTCGGTGAGGCTGGGGGTGCGGCCGGCGCGGCTCTGGAGCCACTCGTCGAGGCGCGCGCCGTCGATGCCCAGGTGCTCGGTGACCAGGCGGCGCATCTCGGCGGCCACCGGGTCGAAGAGGTCGCGGGGGCGCAGCACGCCCTGGAGCTCCTCCAGCACCGCGCGCTGGCCCTCGAGGCTGCGCGCGTCGTGGCGCTCGACGACGCGGCGGAAGCGGAACTCCACCTCCGACAGGCCGTGCGCCAGCGCCGCGCGGAACTCGTCGGCGTGCCCGCCCAGCACCGCGTCGGCCGGGTCCTTGCCGTGCGGCACCGTGACGGCGCTGACCAGCAGGCGGCGCGTGGCCGTCTGGTCGAGCCCCGCCAGCGTGGCGCGCTGGCCCGCCTCGTCGGAGTCGAAGGCGAGCTGCACGCGCTTGGCGTCGAGCCGCGCCAGCGCCTCGGCGTGCGCCGCGGTGAGCGCCGTGCCCAGGGTGGCCACGGCGTTGCCGAACCCCGCCTGGTGCAGCGCGATGACGTCCATGTACCCCTCGACCACCAGCACCTCGCCGCCCTTGCGGATCTCGGCGCGCGCCTTGTCGAGGGCGTAGAGCAGCTCGCCCTTGCGGAACAGCTCCGACTCGGGGCTGTTTAGGTACTTGGGGGTGCCGTCGCCGAGCACGCGCCCGGCGAAGCCCACCAGCCGCCCCAGCGCGTCGCGGATCGGGAAGATCACGCGCCCGCGGAAGCGGTCGTAGCGCCGGCCGCGCTCGTTCTCGACCACCAGCCCCAGGGTCACCAGGTCGTCGGAGTCGACGCCCTTGGTGAGCAGCGCCTTGAGCAGGCCGTCCCAGGCGTCGGGGGCGTAGCCGAGCTCGAAGGCGTCGATGGTGTCGCGCGTGAGGCCGCGGCCCTCGAGGTACTCGAGGGCGGGGCCGGCGAGGTGGGCGCGGAAGTGGTCGAGGGCGAGCTTGTTGACGTCGAGCAGGTCGCGCCGCTGCCCCTCCTTGGGCGACGGCGGCCCGACCTCCACCCCGGCGCGGTCGCCGAGCAGCTTCAGCGCCTCGGGGAACGACATCGAGCGCGTGCGCATCACGAAGTCGAAGAGGTCGCCCTTGGCCTGGCAGCCGAAGCAGTAGAAGAAGCCGCGGTCCTGGTGCACGTGGAAGCTCGGCGTCTTCTCGTCGTGGAAGGGGCACAGGCCCTTGAACTGGCCGCGACCGGCGGGGCGCAGGGCCACCACCTCGCCCACCACCTCGGCGATGTCCAGCCGTTCGCGGATCTTCTCCTTGGCGTCAGACATGCTCACCTTCCCGCCTCAGTGGTACCTATCTTATTTAGGGTAGAGCGGCAGGTGGCCGAGCGCGATTACGTCGTCGCGCGCCTCCCCTTCCGTGAACACCACCAGGGTGGCCACCACCTCGGCGCCCACCTCCGTGAGCAGCTCGACCAGGCCCGTGAGGGTGCCGCCGGTCGACACGACGTCGTCGACGATCGCCACGCGCTTGCCATCGAGCTTCTCGATGTCGGAGCCGTCGATGACGAGCTCCTGCGGCTTGCCGGTGGTGATGCTCACCACCGTCTTCTTCACGGAGCCCACCATGTACGGCTTCTCGGTCTTGCGCGCCACCACGTAGGGCAGGCCGGACCGCACGCTCATGGCGTGCGCCAGCGGCACCGCCTTCACCTCGGGCGTGACCAGCGTCTGCACGCCGTGCGGCAGGCGCTTGACCAGCTCCTCGGCGGCGGCCTCGGTGAGGGCGGTGTCGCCGAGCAGGTTGAGGAGCGCGACGGAGACGTCGCCGACGTTCACTACCGGTAGCTCGCGCTCCTGGTCGCCGACGCGGACCCGATGAGTCTGCATGCAAGAACCCTCCTGGGGCGGGGCGGCTTGGGCGGGCCGCCCCGCCCGGGTCACGGGCGCGTGCCTGGCCCGTGAACCCGTAAAGCGTACCCCACCGCGGCGGGCCGGTAGCGCTCGGGAACGGCGCCGGCGAGGGGGCGTGGTACGCTCGCGGGCGTGGATGAAGCACGTCTACGGCCCGCTTCCCTGGCCGACTACGTGGGTCAGAGCCGCCTCAAGCGCAAGCTCGAGGTGTACCTGGAGGCCGCCCGCGACCGCCGCGAGGCGCTCGACCACGTGCTGCTCTACGGCCCTCCCGGCCTGGGCAAGACCACGCTGGCGCACATCATCGCCTTCGAGCTGGGGGTCGGCATCCGCGTCACGTCGGGCCCCGCCATCGAGAAGCCCGGCGACCTGGCCGCCATCCTGACCAACGCCCTCGAGCCCGGCGACGTCCTGTTCATCGACGAGATCCACCGCCTGGGCCGCGTCGCCGAGGAGCACCTCTACCCGGCGATGGAGGAGTTCAAGATCGACATCGTGCTGGGCCAGGGGCCGGCGGCGCGCTCCATCCGCCTCGAGCTGCCGCGGTTCACCCTGGTGGGTGCCACCACGCGCCCGGGCCTCATCACCGGCCCGCTGCGCAGCCGCTTCGGCATCATCGAACACCTCGAGTACTACTCCGACGCCGAGCTGGCGCTGGGCATCCAGCGCGACGCCGGGCAGCTGGGCTACGCCCTCGACGACGACGCCGCCCTCGAGATCGGCCACCGCTCGCGCGGCACCATGCGCATCGCCAAGCGGCTGCTCAGGCGCGTGCGCGACTACGCCCAGGTGGCCGGCGACGAGCGCATCTCGCTGGCGCGCGCCCGCAGCGCGCTCGACGCGCTCGGCATCGACAGCGAGGGCCTCGACCGCCGCGACCGCGCCATCCTCGACGCCATCGTGCGCAAGTTCGCCGGCGGGCCGGTCGGCCTCGACACGCTGGCCACGGCCGTCGGCGAGGACCGCGCCACGCTGGAGGAGGTCTACGAGCCGTTCCTCATCCAGCGCGGGCTGCTGATGCGCACGCCGCGCGGGCGCGTGGCCACCGACGCCGCCTACCTGCACCTCGGGGTCACGCCGCCGGCGCGCGCGCAGGGCGACCTGGGGCTCCTCGACGAGCCCGCCAAGGGGGGCGCGGCATGATCCAGGGCAGCCTCAAGAACCTGCCCCTGACCGACATGTTCCAGCTGATCGCCAACAGCCAGAAGTCGGGCATCATGACCCTCACCCGCTTCGAAGCCCGCGCGCGCATCTACTTCGACCTCGGCCGCATCTCCTACGCCCACATGACGCCAGGCAACCACCTCGGCGAGATCATGGTGCGCATGGACATGCTGACGTTCCACGACGTGCAGGAGCTGCTCAAGCGCCAGCGCCACGAGAGCCCCGGCACGCTGCTGGGGCGCATGGCCGTGGAGCTCGGCTACATCGAGGAGGACGACCTGCTGGCCGCCGTCGAGCTGCAGGCGCTCGAGGTCCTCACCGAGCTGATGAGCTGGACCGACGGCAGCTTCGAGTTCACGCCGCCCGCCAACGACGCCTCGCAGGTGCCGGCCGGCGACGGCATCGACGCGCTGGCGCTGCTGATGCAGGTGGTGCACGGGCTCCACGCCTACGAGGACGGCGTCTCCCCCGACGCGGTGTTCCTGCGCAGCGGCGACCCCACCGCCGTGGAGCTGCCGGCGGGCGGCTGGGAGGTGCTGGGGCACGTCGACGGGCGCCGCTCGGCGCGCAGCATCGCCGCCGAGATCGACATGAGCGAGCGCAAGGTGTTCCACCTGCTCGCCACCCTGGCGTCGCTGGGGGTGGTGGAGCAGGCGCCCTACCCCGCCGACGAGCCGCTGGTGCTGGTGGTGACCCCCTCCGAGGCGCTGGGGCGGCTGCTGAGGCTCACGCTGCACCGCGCCGGCATGCGCGTGGAGCTGACCGCGGTCTACGACGAGGCGCTCGAGCGCATCGAGTCGCACCACCCGCAGGCGCTGGTCGTCGACGAGGACAAGGAGGGCGTGGCCTGGGACGTGGTGCGCGAGGTGCGCAAGAGCGGCGCCCACGGCCACCTGCCGGTGCTGCTGCTCGTCGACAAGCCGCCGCGCGGCAGCCTCTTCCGCCGCCTGCCGCGCGCCGAGACGCTGGTGAAGCCGTTCCACGAGGTCACGCTGCAGCGGCAGGTCAGCAAGCTGCTGGGCCGCAGCTTCTAGGCGCCGGCCCCTCATCACGCGGCGCCGCGCGCCCTGTGTAGCCGGACGTGACGGCTCAGCCGCACAAAAGCCGCCGGCTGTTACAATCTCCTCAGTCGCATGACACAGCGGATCTCGAGGTCGCCACGCCGACCGGCGCGGGCGCGCCTCGAGCCAGGCGCAGGTCATGTGCGTGGCGCGGCCGCACGGCCACCGCGGCCGGGGCCCGGCGCCACGGAAGAGAGGTGCAACGATGAAGCGTAGCCTTTACGCCCTTCTCGTCCTCCTGCTCGGCAGCGCGGCGTTCGCGCAGACGACCATCACGGTCGCGGCCGGGGCCGTCGGGCAGGAGCTGGAGCTCACCCGGGCCGCCGCGCAGCGCTACATGGAGCAGAACCCCGGCGTCACGGTCAACGTCCTCGAGACGCCCGACCTCTCCGACAACCGCCTGTCGGTCTACCTGCAGCTGTTCGAGGCGCGGTCGCCCGAGGTCGACGTGTTCCAGATCGACGTGATCTGGCCCGGCGACCTGGCCGAGCACTTCGTCGACCTCTACGAGTACGGCGCCCGCGAGGTCGCCGACGAGCACTTCCCGGCCATCATCGAGAACAACACCGTCGACGGCCGCCTGGTCGGCATCCCCTGGTTCACCGACGCCGGCCTGCTCTACTACCGCACGGACCTGCTCGAGAAGTACGGCTACGACGGCCCTCCCACCACCTGGGAGGAGCTGACCGAGATGGCGCAGACCATCCAGGACGGCGAGCGCGCCGCGGGCAACCCCGACTTCTGGGGCTACGTGTGGCAGGGCAACTCCTACGAGGGCCTCACCTGCGACGCCCTCGAGTGGGTGGCGTCGTTCGGCGGCGGCAGCATCATCAGCCCCGAGGGCGTCATCACCATCAACAACCCGGCGGCCATCGACGCCGTCGAGCTGGCCGCCAGCTGGGTGGGCACCATCTCCCCCAACGGCGTCACCAGCTTCGGCGAGGAGGAGGCACGCAACATGTGGCAGGCGGGCAACGCCGCCTTCATGCGCAACTGGCCGTACGCCTACAGCCTGGGCAACGCCGCCGACAGCGCCATCGCCGGGAACTTCGACGTGAGCCCGCTGCCCGCCGGCCCCGGCGGCTCGCCCGCCGCCACGCTCGGCGGCTGGCAGCTGGCCGTCTCGCGCTACTCGGCCAACCCCGAGGTCGCCGCCGACGTCGCGCTCTTCATGGCCTCCTACGAGGAGCAGAAGATCCGCGCCGTCGAGGGCAGCCTCAACCCCACGATCATGGCGCTCTACGAGGACGCCGAGGTCCTGGAGGCGGTGCCGTTCTTCGGCAGCCTCTACGACGTCTTCATCAACGCCGTGGCGCGCCCCTCCACCGTGTCGGCCCCCGACTACGCCGCCGTGTCGCGCGCCTTCTACACCGCGGTGCACAGCGTGCTGACCGGCACCGAGACCGCCGCCGACGCCATGGCCATCGCCGAGGCCGACATCCAGGACATCACCGGCCTCGAGACCGGCGCACCCACCGCCGACTGAGCCTCACACCCGATCGGCGACGGGGCCGGGCGCTTTCGGGCGCCCGGCCCCCTGCGTTCGGCCATCTGTTAAGCTCGGACACGACGAATCCGAAGTGGAGTGAAGGATGGAGAACGCCAACGGGCTGGAGGCGGCCGCCTCCGTAACCCCGACGCCGAAGCGCCGCCCTCCGTCGCGGCTCGTGCGCGTCGAGCAGCGCACCGCGTGGCTGCTGCTGTCGCCCACGTTCGTGATCCTGGCGGTCATCGCCCTCTACCCGTTCGCTCAGGTCGTGTACTCGAGCTTCACCAACGCCAAGTTCGCCAGCTCCACCGAGACGCGCTTCGTGGGCCTCGACAACTACCGCGCGCTCTTCGCCTTCACCATCAAGGAGCTGCCGCCGCGCCTCGACGAGGACGGCGAGCCGGTGCTGCGCGACGGCCAGGTGCAGTACGAGAGCTGGGTGTCGGTGCTGCCGCGGCAGCCGCAACGCTTCCGCCAGGTGTTCCAGTTCTCGCTGCTCGGCAAGCGCTACGTGCTGGGCGCGGTGTCGGCCGAGTTCATCCGCGCCGTCTGGGACACGGTGGTGTTCACGGTGGTGGCGGTGTTCTTCGAGACCGTGCTGGGCATGATCATCGCCCTGACGCTGGCGGGCAACTTCCCCGGCCGCGGGCTGATGCGCGCCGCCATGCTGGTGCCGTGGGCCGTGATCACGGTGGTCTCCGCGCGCATCTGGGAGTGGATGCTGCAGCCCACGCGCGCCGGCCTGTTCAACACCGTCGGCAGCTACCTGGGCCTCAGCGAAGGGCGCACCGACTTCTTCGGCAACCCCACGCTGCAGCTGCCCAGCATGATCATGATGGACGTCTGGAAGACCACGCCGTTCATGGCGCTGCTGCTCCTCGCCGGGCTCGCCACCATCCCCTCCGACATCTACGAGGCCGCCAAGGTCGACGGCGCCGGCCCGCTGCGCCGCTTCTTCCGCATCACCGTGCCGCTGCTGCGGCCCACGTTGGCGGTGGCGCTGATCTTCCGCACCCTCGACTCGCTGCGCGTCTTCGACATCTTCCAGGTGGTGCTCGGCAACCAGCGCTACTCGATGGCCAGCTTCGCGCAGGACATGCTCGTCAGCCGCCGCGACCTCGGGATGTCGTCGGCGGCGTCGATGGTGATCTTCGTGATCATCTTCGTCTTCGCGCTGATCTACATCCGCATGCTGAGGGTGGACACCCGATGAGGCGGAGGGTCAAGCCCGCGCGCGTCGTGGGCCAGGTGTTCTTCTGGCTGCTGGTGGCCGTCATCTTCGTGTACCTGATGTTCCCGTTCTACTGGGCGATCGTGTCGGCGCTCAAGACGCAGGCGGAGCTCATCCGCACCCCCGCCACGCTGTGGCCCGACCAGCCGGTGCTCACGAACTTCCGGTCGGTGCTCAGCAACGACCGCTTCGTGCGCGCCATGGGCGTGTCGACGCTGGTGGCCTCCAGCGTCACGCTGCTGTCGCTGGTGGTGGGCGCCTTCGCCGGCTACGCGCTGGGCAAGATGCGCTTCAAGGGCAAGGCGCCCTCGCTCTACGTCATCCTGGCCATGACCATGTTCCCGCAGATCGCGGTGCTGGCCGGGCTGTACGCCGTCATCCGCGTGCTGGGCATGCCCGCGATCCCCAGCATGATCCTCTCCTACATGCTGTTCACGCTGCCGTTCACCGTGTGGGTGCTCACCGCCTTCTTCCGCGGCCTGCCCGACTCGCTGCTGCAGGCGGCGCAGGTCGACGGCGCCACGCTGTTCCAGGCGTTCCGGCACGTGCTGCTGCCGCTGACGGCGCCCGCGCTCGTCACCACCGGCCTGCTGGCGTTCATCCAGGCGTGGAACGAGTACCTGTTCGCCCTCACCTTCACCATCATCGACCCGCCATCGCGCACCGTGCCGGTGGCCATCGCGCTGTTCACCGGCGAGGTGGCGCGCCAGGAGCCGTTCGGCGAGATCATGGCGGCGGCGGTGATCGTCACCGTGCCGCTGGTGGTGCTGGTGCTGCTGTTCCAGCAGCGCATCGTGGCGGGGCTCACCGCCGGGGCCGTCAAGGGCTGAGCTGGGCCCGCACGAGCGGGCGCGCCGCGCTCAGAGCAGGCCCAGCTCGCGCAGCCGCGCCTCGATCAGCGCCACCGAGCCGGGGTTGGCCATCACCTCGAGGTTCGGCACCGCCTGGCCGTTGACCAGCCGCGCCACCGCCAGCTCCATCGCCTTGCCGCTGCGCGTGCGCGGCAGCTGCGGCACGTCGATCACGCGCCGCGGCACGTGGCGCGGCGAGGCGCCGCGGCGCACGGCGTCGCGGATGCGCCCCGCCAGCGCCTCGTCGAGCGCCGCGCCAGGCGCCAGCACCACCAGCAGCCACACCTCCTGGTCGGCGCCCACGCGTTTGCCCACCGCCACCGCCTCGACCACCTCGGGCAGGCGCTCCAGCGGGCGGTAGATCTCGGCGGTGCCGATGCGCACCCCGCCGGGGTTGAGGGTGGCGTCGGAGCGGCCGTACACCACGATGCCGCCCTCGGGGGTGCGCTCGACCAGGTCGCCGTGGCACCACAGACCGGGGTAGCGCTCGAAGTAGGCGGCCAGGTAGCGCTCGAAGCCGTCGTCGTTCAGGAAGCGCAGCGGCATCGAGGGCAGCGGCTGGGCGCACACCAGCTCGCCGGGGCGGCCGACGACCTCGGCGCCCGCCTCGTCGAGCACCCGCAGGTCGACGCCCAGGCCCGGGCGCTGGATCTGCCCCGCGTACACCGGCAGGGTGGGCACCCCCAGCATGAAGCAGCTGACGATGTCGGTGCCACCGGAGATGCTCGCCAGGTGCAGGTCCTGCTCGACCGCGCGGTAGACGTAGCGGAACGCGTCGGGCGACAGCGGCGAGCCGGTCGAGGCGAGCGTGCGCAGGCGGCCCAGGTCGTGCGCCGCGCCCGGCCGCGCGCCGCGCGCCTGCAGCTCGCCGATGAAGCGGGCGCTGGTGCCGAAGAAGGTCACCCCCAGCCGCGCGGCCAGGGCGAACTGCGCCTCCGGCTCGGGGTAGGCGGGCGAGCCGTCGTAGAGCACCACGGTGGCGCCCACCCCCAGGGCCGAGACCAGCCAGTTCCACATCATCCAGCCGCAGGTGGTGAAGTAGTAGGCCACGTCGCCGGGGCGCACGTCGGAGTGCAGCCGCAGCTCCTTCAGGTGGGTGAGGAGCGTGCCGCCCGCGCGGTGCACCATCGCCTTCGGCAGGCCGGTGGTGCCCGACGAGTAGAGCACGTACAGCGGGTGGTCGAAGGGCAGCGGCTCGGTGATGGGCTCGTCGGGCGCCGGGCCCGCGGCCAGCCAAGCCTCCCACGTCGTCGCCTCCTCGAGCTCCGGCTCCGCCTCGCCCGGGTAGGGCAGCGTCACCACCGCCTCGAGCCCGGGCAGGCCCCCCGCCAGCGCCGACACCGCCGCGGCGGTGTCGAAGCGCTTGCCGCCGTAGCGGTAGGCGGCCGAGGCGAACAGCAGCTTGGGGCGCAGCTGCGCGAAGCGCGCGGCCGCCGCCTCGGCGCCGAAGTCGGGGGAGCACGAGGTGAACACCGCCCCGAGCCCGGCGCTGGCCAGCAGCAGCGCCACCGTCTCGGGCACGTTGGCGGCGTAGGCGGCCACCGCGTCGCCGCGCCCCACCCCGGCGCGCAGCAGGCCGGCCTGCACGCGCGCCACCAGGCGGCGCAGCTCGCGCCAGTCGAGGCGGCGCTCGTGCCCCGCCTCGGTGACGCCCACCAGCGCGGGCGCCGTCTCGTCCGGCAGCTCGGGCGGGTAGAGCAGCGCGCGGGCGTAGTTGAGCGTGTAACCCTCGAACCAGCGCGTGCGCGGCATGGGGTCGGCCGAGCGCACGACGTCGCCGCGCGCCGCGAACGGCAGGCGCAGGTGGTCGGCCAGCAGCCGCCAGAAGCGCTCGGGCTCCGCCACGCTGAAGGCGTGCAGCGCGTCGTAGCCGGGCAGCGCGCGGCCCAGCGCGGCCTCCGCCTCGCGCCGGAACGCCTCCATGGCGCTCGCCGCCACGCGCGCCGCGTCGGGCGTCCAGAGCGGCCGCTCGCTCGGGCCGGTCGCGGGTTGCTCGGTCACGGTCCTCTCCCCAACGGCATGCTTCGCCGCTTCCTCGGTGTCTGCCCGAGCAGTGTACCCTTGGGCCGTGCCAGCGAGCTCCCCCGACGACGTGACCCCGCGCCCGCCGGCCCCCCGCCGCGGGCTCCCTGACACCGCCGACCGCCAGCGCCTGGCGCGCCTGTTCGGCTACCTGCGGCCGTACCGCGGGCGGCTGCTGGTGGGCATCGTGGCGGTGGGGATCGCCAGCCTGCTGGGGTTGGCCGCGCCGCTGGTGGTGCGCGACCTGCTCAACGGCGCCCTCGCCGGCGGCGCCGGGTCTGCTCGGGCGGCGCTCGACCGCACGGCGCTCCTGCTGGCCGGCCTGATGCTGCTCCAGGCGGGCTTCAACTTCCTGCGCGTCTACCAGCTGGGGCGGGTCGGCGAGGCGGTGGTGGCCGACCTGCGCAAGGAGCTCTTCTCCCACCTGCTCACGCAGCCGGTGCGCTTCTTCGAGGAGCGCCGCACCGGCGAGATCACCTCGCGCCTGACCTCCGACGTGGCCACCGTGCAGGCGGCCGTGTCGCAGGCGCTGGCGCAGCTCGTGAACCAGGGCATCACGCTGGTGGGCGGGCTGGTGGTGCTGTTCGCGCTCGACGCGCGCCTCACCCTGGTGATGCTCCTGGTGGTGCCGGCGGTGGCGTTCGCGGCCGCCTTCTTCGGGCGCGGCCTGAGGCGCGTCAGCACGCGCTACCAGGACCTGGTGGCCGAGGCGAACGCCTACGCCGAGGAGGCCATCAGCGGCGTCCGCGTGGTGAAGTCGTTCACCGCCGAACCGCTCGAGCGCCGCCGCTACGCCGACGCCATCGACGCCTCGTTCGGCCAGGCGCTGCGGCGCGTGCGGCTGCGGGCGCTGTTCGTCCCGGCGGTGGTGCTGTTCGGCTTCGCCGGCGTGGGCGTGGTGCTGTGGTACGGCGGGCGCCTGGTGGTGGGCGGCGCCCTGCAGCTCGGCGACCTGATGGCCTTCCTGCTCATCACCCTGTTCGTGGCCGGCTCGGTGGGCACCTTCACCGGCCTGTGGGCCCAGCTGCAGGAGGCGATCGGCGCCTCGCGCCGCATCTTCGAGCTCCTCGACCTGCGCCCGGAGCTCGCGGAGCCCGCCGCGCCCGTCAGGCTCGAGCGCGTGCGGGGGCGCGTGACGTTCGAGGACGTCACCTTCGCGTACGCCGAGGGGCGCCCGGTGCTCCACGGCGTCTCGCTCGACGTCGCGCCCGGCGCCACCGTGGCGCTGGTCGGTCCCAGCGGCGCCGGCAAGAGCACGCTGGTGAGCCTGGTGTCGCGCTTCTACGACCCGCAGGCGGGGCGCGTGCTGCTCGACGGCGTCGACCTGCGCGAGCTGGCGCTGCGCGACCTGCGCGGCCTCGTCGGCGTGGTGCCGCAGGAGACGCAGCTGTTCTCGGGCAGCGTGCTGGACAACGTCCGCTACGGCCGCCCCGACGCCAGCGAGGCGGAGGTGGTGGCCGCCGCCCGCGCCGCCAACGCCGACGGCTTCGTGCGCCAGCTGCCGGAGGGCTACGCCACCCAGGTGGGCGAGCGCGGCGTGAAGCTCTCGGGCGGGCAGCGCCAGCGCATCGCCATCGCCCGTGCGCTGCTCAAGGACCCGCGCATCCTGGTGCTGGACGAGGCCACCAGCTCGCTCGACAGCGAGTCGGAGGCGCTGGTGCAGGCGGCGCTGGAGGCGCTGAGGCGCGGCCGCACCACCTTCGTGATCGCCCACCGGCTCGCCACCGTGCTCGGCGCCGACGAGATCGTGGTGCTCGACGAGGGCCGGGTGGTGCAGCGCGGCACCCACCAGCAGCTGCTGGCGGCGGGCGGGCTCTACGCCGACCTGTTCCGGCGCCAGTTCGCCGTGCAGGCCAAGGAGGCCGCGACCCGCCGGTAGCCCTGCACGGCCGCCCACGCACCCCGGCCGAGTAGCATGAGGGGTCATGCCGCTGAAGGTACATACCTCGTTCACCCCGAAAGGCGACCAGCCCGAAGCGATCGGCGCCCTCGTCGAGGGCCTGAACGACGGCCTGCGCTTCCAGACGCTGCTCGGCGCCACCGGCACCGGCAAGACCTTCACGATGGCCAAGATCATCGAGGAGATGCAGCGGCCGGCGCTGATCCTGGCGCCCAACAAGGTGCTCACGGCGCAGCTGGCGGCCGAGTTCCGCGACTTCTTCCCCGACGCCGCCGTCGAGTTCTTCATCTCCTACTACGACTACTACCAGCCCGAGGCGTACGTGCCGTCGCGCGACCTGTTCATCGAGAAGGACGCCAACATCAACATGGAGCTCGAGCGGCTCCGCCACTCCACCACCCGCAGCCTGCTCACGCGGCGCGACGTGATCGTGGTGGCGTCGGTGTCGGCCATCTACGGCCTGGGCTCGCCCGAGGAGTACCAGAACCTCCACCTGCTGGTCGACGTGGGCAAGAAGCTGCCGCGCGACGAGATCCTCGCCACCCTGGTGCGGCAGCAGTACGAGCGCAACGACGTCGAGCTGGCGGCCGGTCGCTTCCGCGCCCGCGGCGACGTCATCGAGGTGTGGGCCGCCTACGAGGAGCAGCCGCTGCGCATCGAGCTGTGGGGCGACGAGGTCGACCGCATCACCATGATCGACCCGGTCACGGGCGACGAGACGGCCGAGCTTGACAAGGCCACCGTCTTCCCCGCCAAGCATTACGTGACGCCGTTCGAGAAGCTGCAGCCCGCCATCCAGCAGATCGAGCACGACCTCGCCGAGCGCCTGGCGTTCTTCAAGGAGAGCGGCAAGCTCCTCGAGGAGCAGCGCCTGCGCGAGCGCACCAACTACGACCTCGAGATGCTGCGCACGCTGGGCTACTGCAACGGCATCGAGAACTACTCGCGCTACCTCGAGGGGCGGCCGCCGGGCAGCGCGCCCAACACGCTGCTCGACTACTTCCCCGACGACTTCATCACCTTCCTCGACGAGTCGCACGTGATGCTGCCGCAGATCCGCGGCATGTTCAACGGCGACCGCGCGCGCAAGCAGACGCTCGTCGACTACGGCTTCCGCCTCCCGGCGGCGCTCGACAACCGCCCGCTCACCGAGGAGGAGTTCCTCGCCAAGGTGGGCCAGGTGGTGTTCGTGTCAGCCACCCCCACCGAGCGCGAGGTGGGCATGTCCGACCAGGTGGCCGAGCAGGTCATCCGCCCCACCGGCCTCGTCGACCCGGAGGTCACGGTCAAGCCGAGCCGGGGCCAGATCGACGACCTGCTGTTCGCCGCCCGCGCGCGCGCCGAGAAGGGCGAGCGCGTGCTGGTCACCACCCTCACCAAGAAGATGGCCGAGGACCTCACCGAGTACCTGGCCAGCCAGGGCGTGCGGGTGCGCTACATGCACTCCGACATCGACGCGGTCGAGCGTCAGGTCATCATCCGCGACCTGCGCCTCGGCCACTTCGACGTGCTGGTGGGCATCAACCTGCTGCGCGAGGGCCTCGACCTGCCCGAGGTGAGCCTGGTGGCGATCCTCGACGCCGACAAGACCGGCTTCCTGCGCAGCGAGCGTTCGCTGATCCAGACCATCGGCCGCGCCGCCCGCAACGTCAACGGCGAGGTGTTCCTCTACGCCGACGAGACCTCCGACGCCATGCAGGCCGCCATCGACGAGACGAACCGCCGCCGCGAGAAGCAGCTGGCGTACAACGAGCTCCACGGCATCACCCCCGAGTCGGTGCGCAAGCGCGTCCACGACGTGATCCGCGGCGAGGACGAGGAGCACGCCGAGGCCGCGCCCGCCCTCGACCCCTGGGAGCGCGAGCTGGTGTTCGACGACCTGCGCCAGGAGCTCGCCACCCTGGAGAACGAGATGTGGGCCGCCTCCGAGAGCCTCGACTTCGAGCGCGCCGCCGCCGTGCGCGACCGCATCCGCGAGATCGAGGCGCGCCTGCAGGGCCGCGAGGTGAACCTGCCGCAGATCCCCGGCCAGGCGCCGCCCAGCGCCCAGGCCGCCGGCAAGGGGCGCCGCCGGGCGCCGGCGGCCGCCAAGGCCGACGCCTGACGCCGGAAGGTGTTTCACTGAGGTGATGTTGCTGACCAGAACCGTGCTCATGCGTCCGCTCCGGTCGCGGGTCGTGCTGCCGTTCCTCTGCCTGCTGGGCCTGTGGGGCGGCGCCGCCGCGCAGCCCTACGCCGCCGCCGGCGGCTTCGGCCGCCCCGCGCAGCAGGAGGCCCGCGCCACCGCCGCCAGCGTCGCCGTGGCCGTGAGCCCCGACGGCGCCACCACCACCACGGTGTGGGCCGGCCGCGAGGGGGTGTGGCGCGCCGACCGCTCCGCGGCCGGCACCGCCGCCCCGGTGCTGGTCGCCGCGTCCGACGACGTGCGCACCGTGAGCGCCGCCTACCTGGGCGACGAGCTCACCGTCACCTGGGTCACGCGCGACCGCCGCACCGGCGTCTACCACTACCTCGCGCACCACGCCGGCGCCACCCGCGAGCTGTTCCAGGACGCCCTCATCATCGACCTCACCCTCTTCTCGTTCCAGGGCGAGGCGTGGGCCGCGGGCCTCTTCCGGCGCGACGGCGAGGGCCAGCTGCGGCTCGTGCCCCTGGCGGGCGGCGACGACCTGGTGGTCTACCGCACCGCCCTCACCCAGCGCGGCTTGGGCCTGCTGCCGGCCGCCGACGGGGTGTGGTTCGGTTGGCTCGAGGGCAAGAACGAGCGCGGCGAGTTCGGCCTCGTCTCCGAGTGGGACGCCTTCGTGGGCCACCTGCCGGCCGGCGCCGCGGCCCTCGCCGGCGTGGTCGGGCTGGGCGAGGCCAACGTCGAGGACGAGCGCCAGCGCGTGGCGCTGCTGGCGCCCGCGACCGCGGACGCCGCGCTGCCCGCCGTGGCGGCGCTGTGGCCCGACGCCGAGGCCGACCTACGCCTCACCGAGCTGCGCGCCGGCGCCGACGGCCCGGTGGCCGGCGCCCCCAGCGCCCCGCTGGGGCGGGGGCGCCCCATCGGCGCGGCCTGGCCCCACGTCTACTGGGTCACGGGCGGCAGCGTGGTACGCAGCGACGTGGCGGCGCGCGAGGCGCTGAACGTCGCCTGGTCGCCGGTGACGATCGAGAGCGCCGCCTTCGCCGCGGCCGGCGGCGTCGAGGCGCTGGCCTGGTTCGGCCGCGCCCAGGGCGGCGCCATCGAGGTGTACGCCACCGACGACCGCACCCCCATCGCGCTCGGCTGGCGCGACCGCGTGGCGGCGGCGATGGGCTGGAGCCCGTGGCACATGTGGGACGAGCTCTTCGGCCAGGCGCTGACCGCGGTGCTGGTGGGCGTGGTGTTCGGGGTGGCGCTGGTGCCGCTGTTCCTGGCGCTGGCGCCGCTGCTGGCGCGCTTCGTGCGGCGGCCGCGCGGCGCGATGGTCACCGGGCTGGTGCTCGGCGCGCTGCCGGTGGTGGCTGCCGGCGTCGTCTACGCGCGCAGCGTGGGCCCCGCCGCCGGCGCCGAGCCCGACCTGCTCACCGTGGTGGCGGCGGCGCTGTTCGGCGCCCTGGTGGGCTGGCTCTTCAGCCGCCGCGGCGACCGCGAGGCGCAGGGCACCATGACGCTGGCCGGAGCGGTGACGGCCTTCGCCGGCGTGACGCTCTGGTCGTTCCTGACCTACAAGGAGTGGGCGCCGTTCATCGGGCTGAGCTGAGGCGCCCGCGCGGCGGCCCCGCGCCCCGTCGGAGGCGCGAACTTCAGCACGCCGTGGCCCCCAGACCCTATGGTACTCTGGCTACATTGTGACCTTCGATGTGGGTGACCACGTGGTTTACCCCTCCCAAGGGGCAGGGGTCGTCGAGGAGCGCACCACGCGGGTGGTCCTCGGCGAGAAGCAGGAGTACCTCAAGGTCGTGTTCATCCGTGGCGACATGGAGGTGCTCGTCCCCCTCAGGAAGGGCGAGGAGGTGGGCCTGCGCCACACCGTCGGCCCCGACGAGATCCCGCGTCTCTTCGAGGCCGTCCGCGAGGCCGACCTCACCCTGCCGGCGCAGTGGCCGCCGCGCTTCCGCGCCGAGCAGGAGATCCTCGCCGGCGGCAGCGCCTACGACCTGGCGCGCCTCATCGGCGTGCTCGCCAAGCGCGACGTCGAGAAGGGCCTGGCCGCCACCGAGCGCGAGGTGCTCGACACCGCCCGCAGCATGCTCGCCAGCGAGCTCGCCGTGGTGCAGCAGATCGACCTGCAGGCGGCCGAGGAGCAGCTCGACGAAGCGGTCCGCGTCCACGCCAGCTGAGCGCCGCTCCCGCCTGCGCGCCGCCGGCGCCGTCCGCGCCGCATGAGCGACCCCGGTCCACGTAAGCCGCTGACGGCGCGCTCGCGCGTCGCGGAGCTGCTGGAGCGCCACGGCCTGCGCGCCGACAAGGGCTTCGGGCAGAACTTCCTCGTCGACGAGGCGGCCCTGCGGGCGATCGTCGACGCCGCCGAGCTCGCGCCCGGCGACCGCGTGCTCGAGGTGGGCCCGGGGCTGGGGGTGCTCAGCCACGCCCTGGCCGAGCGCGGCGCCCACGTCACGAGCGTCGAGCTCGACCGGCGCCTGCTGCCGGTGCTGGCGGAGACGCTCGCCGACCTGGAGCGCCTGCCCGGCGCCGGGAGCGTGGAGGTGGTGGAGGGCGACGCCATGCGCTTCGACCTCGCGCGCCTGCCCCAGGGCGCCAAGCTCGTCGCCAACCTGCCTTACAACGTCGCCACCGCCATCGTCGCGCGCGCGCTCGAGTCGGGGCGCTTCTCGCGGCTGGTGTTCCTGGTGCAGCGCGAGGTGGCCGACCGCCTCACGGCGAAGCCCGAGGAGCCCGCCTACGGCGCGCTCTCGCTGCTGGTGGCGCGCTTCGGGCGCGCCCGCACGGTGCGGCTGGTGCCCCCGGGGGCGTTCTTCCCGCCGCCCAAGGTCACCTCGGCGGTGGTGCGGGTCGACGTCGACCCGGCGGCCGAGCCCGACCCGGAGCTGTTCGCGCTGATCCACCAGGGGTTCGCCCACCGCCGCAAGACGCTCAAGCGCAACCTGCTATACGCCGGCTACCCCGCGGAGCGCGTCGACGCGGCGCTGGCCGAGCTCGGCCTCGACCCGCGGGTGCGCGCCGAGGCGCTCGACCTGACGACCTTCGAGCGCCTGCGGGAGCGCCTGCGGTGACGGGCGCGGCGCCGCGGCCGACCCCCCACCACCTCGTCCTCATGATGCGGCGAGTATACTGCCCTAAGCATACAGAGCCCCGGCGCTCACGCCGGTAGGAGTAGAGAGCGAATGGCCCAGTTCCTCGTCGTCGGCGACGCCGCCGTCGATCAGATGTACTTCGTCAGCGAGTTCCCCGAGCCCGGAGGCGAGGTCCCCGCGATACGCGCCCTGATGGAGCCCGGCGGCTCCGGCGGCACGGTCGCCACCGTCCTCGCCCGCCTCGGCAACCCCACGCGCATCGCCACGCGCGTCGGCACCGGTCCCTTCGCGCAGCTGGCGCTGCGCAACCTGGTGGCGGCGGGGGTCGACACGCGGCTCGTCCAGCACGACGAGCAGCGCCAGACCAGCAGCGTCACGCTGATCATCACCCCCGACGCCCAGCGCACCATGATCAGCGCCGGCGGCGCCAGCCGCGAGCTCGACGCCGCGGGGCTCGACGAGGCCGACGTCGCCGACTGCGACGCGCTCGTGATGAGCGCCTACGCCCTGGTGGGCGGCCGCCAGAAGGAGTACGCGCTGCAGGCGCTCGCCTACGCCCGCAAGCACCGCCTCACCACCTTCGTCGACCTCGGCACCGGCGCCGTGAACGCCCTCGAGGACCGCCTCATCCCGCTGGTCAAGGACGTCGACTACCTGCTGATGAACGAGCACGAGCTCTACCTCGTCACGGGGCGCGCCTCGATCTCGGAGGCCGTGAACGACCTGCGCGACATGGGCGTCGAGCAGCTGATCGTCAAGGTCGGCGAGATGGGGTCGATCGTCATCACCCCCGAGCTGAACGAGCTCGTCGAGGCCCACGACGTCGACGGCGTGGTCGACTCCACCGGCGCCGGCGACTACTACACGGCCGCCTTCGCCCACGCCATCATGGCCGACCACGACCCCATCACCGCGGCGCGCCTCGCCAACGTGGCGGGCGCCCTCAACACCACCCGCGTCGGCGCCCAGAACATGCAGCTCGACGACGAGACCCTGCAGCGCCACGCCGCGGTGCTGACCAGTGCGCCGGCCTGAGGCGCGGCGGCTGCTGACGGCGCTGGCCGTCGCCCTCACGCTGGCCGTGGCCGGCGCGCAGGGCGCCGACCCCGCGTACGGAGAACGCTTCGACCGCGCCTGGCGCCTCGTCGCCGAGCGCTACTGGGGGCTCGACCGCACCGGCGTCGACTGGGACGCCGTGGGCGCCGAGTACCGCCCCCGCGCCCTGGCCGCCCCCGACGAGGCGGCCTTCTACCAGGTGCTGGTGGAGATGTACGAGCAGCTGGCCGACGACCACTCGGTGTTCGTGCCGCCCGACCGCGTCGAGGAGATCCGCGAGAGCTACGGCGCGCTCCCCTGCATCGCCCTCTTCGCGCAGCGCCTCCCCGCCCTCACCGAGCGCGGGCGCCTCGTGAACGTCACCTACGGGCTCACGTCCGAGGGCGTGGGCTACCTGCGGGTGCCCGACCTCGCCACCGGCGGGGTGGGGGCGGCGGTGCGCTCCGCCGTGGAACGCCTGAGCGACGCGGGAGCCTGGGCCTTCGTGCTGGACCTGCGCGGCAACCCTGGCGGGCGCCTCGTGACGATGATGGAGGTGGCCGGGGTGTTCACCAGCGGCTTCCTGTGGCGCGCCGTCACCAGCTGGTCGTTCCCCTTCCCCTACCCCGCCATCGGCTTCACCGCCACCGACCTGCCGCTCGCCGTCCTCATCGACCGCGACGTGCACAGCGCCGCCGAGGGCCTGGCCGGCGCCCTGCAGGCCAGCGGCCGCGCCGTGGTGGTCGGCGAGACCAGCGCCGGCAACGTCGAGGCGCTGCTGCCCTTCTGCCTGCGCGACGGCTCGCAGGCCTGGATCGCTACCGGCGTGCTGGCGCCCATCGTGGGGCGCACCTGGGAGGGGCAGGGCGTGATCCCCGACCTGGCCACCGACCCGGCCAGGGCGCCCGCCCGCGCCATCGAGTGGCTCGAGGGCCAGCGGTGAGCGGGGGCGCCGCGGCGCCGCAGCAGAAGCTCGAGCGGCTCAGCGCCCACCTGTGGCGCGTGGAGCTCCCGGTGCACACGCTGCCCCCCTACGACCACACCAACGCCTACCTCATCGCCGACGCGGGCGTGGGGCTGCTCGTCGACCCCGGCGCCGCCGACGCGGAGGCGCTGGCGCTGCTCGACGAGGCGCTGGCGGCGGCCGAGGTGCGGCTCCTCAAGGCCATCGCCCTGACCCACACCCACCCCGACCACGTGGGCGGCGTCGAGGGGTTGACGGCGCACCTGCGCGCCCGCGGCGGCGACGCCCCGACGCTCTACGTGCACGCCGCCGAGGCCGACCGGCTGCCCGAAGGGTGGCGGCCGGTGCGGCTGCAGGGCGAGCGCACGCTGATGGTCGGCGACGTGGCCGTGACCTGCCTCGAGACGCCGGGCCATAGCCCCGGCCACCTGTCGTTCCTGCTGCGGAACGCCGGCGAGGAGCGCCCCGAGGCGGCCGTCGTCGGCGACCTGGCGGTGGCCTCGGGCTCGGTGTGGGTGGGGCACCCCGAGGGCGACATGGCGCTCTACCTCGCCAGCCTCGAGCGCCTGCGCGCGCTGGCGCCGCGCGTGCTGGCGCCGGGGCACGGCCCGGCGGTAGTGGCGGTGCAGAAGCGCCTCGCCGAGCTGGCCGCCCACCGCCTCGAGCGCGAGGCGCAGGTGCTGGCCGCCCTCGAGGGGGGCGCGGCCAGCCTGAGCGACGTCACGGCCGCCGTCTACCGCGGCGTGCCCGACGACGTGCTCGGCCTCGCGCGCCAGAGCGTGCTGGCCCACCTGCTCAAGCTGATGCACGAGATGCGCGTGATGCACCTCGGCGACGCCGAGGACGGCCCCTACGCGCTGCGGACCTGAGCGCGCCGCGCGTCGAGCGCCCGGCTACCCCCAGTCGAGCAGCGCCGCCCGTAGCGCCGCGCCGTCGGCCGCCAGGCGCTCGACGCGCTTGGGCGCCCGCGCCGCGGCCGCCAGCGCCGGCGGCGTGGCGGGCGTGACGCCGGTGGCGCGCTCCACCGCCTCGGGGAACTTCGCCGGGTGCGCCGTGGCCAGCACCAGGTCGGGGCCGGCGCCTGCCGAGCGCGCGCGGGTGCGCGCCGCCGCCTCCAGCCCCACCGCCGTGTGCGGGCAGGCGAGGTAGCCGAAGCGCTCGTGGGTGAGGCGCATGCGCGCCAGCGTGGCGGCGTCGTCGACCGCCTCGCCGGTGACGAGCTCGGGCAGGCGCGCGCCGAACAGCGCCGCCAGGCGCTCGAAGTTCGAGGGTGCGCCCACGTCCATGGCGTTCGACAGGGTGGCCACGCTCGGCGCGAAGGCGTCGGCCGCCGCCGTTCCCGCCAGGAAGCGCGGGAAGAAGTCGTTGCGGTTGTGCGCCGCCACGAAGCCCGCCACCGGCAGGCCCATGGCCTGCGCCATCAAGCCGGCGGCGAGGTTGCCGAGGTTGCCGCTCGGCACCACCACCCGCGGCGTCACGTTCGCCCCGAGCCGGCGCCGCACCTCGGCCACGCCCCACAGGTGGTAGAGCGTCTGCGGCAGCAGCCGGCCCACGTTGATCGAGTTGGCGGAGGTGAGCCCCAGGCCCGCCAGCGCCGGGTCCGCGAAGGCGCCCTTCACCAGCCGCTGGCAGTCGTCGAAGCTGCCGCGCACCGCGAAGGCTCGCACGCCTTCGCGCGCCACCGTGAGCTGCTCCTCCTGCCTCGGGCTCACGCCCCCGTCGGGGTAGAGCAACGCCACGCGCGCGTGCGGCAGGCCCGCGAAGGCGTCGGCCACGGCGCCGCCGGTGTCGCCGGAGGTGGCGACCAGCACCGTGGCGCGGCGCCCGGCCCCGGCCAGCGCCGCGTCCATCAGCCGCGCCAGCGAGCGGGCGCCCACGTCCTTGAAGGCGGCGGTGGGGCCGTGGAACAGCTCGAGCACGAAGTCGTCGCCGAGCGCCACCACCGGCATGTCGAAGCCGAGCGCGTCCGCCACCGCCTCCGCGCCCGCCTCCCCCACGAAGGGGGGCAGCACCAGCCGCGCGAGCTCGGCCACCGAGGCCGCCGCCTCCCAGCCGGCCGGCAGCGGCGGCAGGCGCTCGGGCAGGTAGAGGCCGCCGTCGGGCGCCAGGCCCGCCAGCAGCGCCTGCGCGAAACCGACGACGCCGGGCGCGCCGCGCGTGCTGCGGTAGGCGAGCGGGGCGGCCGCCGGACCGGCGGCGGGGCTGGGCGGCGCGTCGCTCACGCCGCCGCCCCGTCCGCCACCTCGTCGAGGGGCTCGTCGGCGCCGGGGGCGTCGGGCAGCGGCGCGGCCGCGGCCGGCGGGCGCGGGCCCGGCTCGCCGCGCAGGCAGGCCAGCAGGTCGCCGAGCACACCGCTGGCGGTGGCGCCGCCGCCGGCGCCCGGCCCGCGCAGCAGCACCTCGCCGAGCGGGTCGCCGCGGAACAGCAGCGCGTTGGTGGCGCCGTCGGTGAGGAGCGGGTGTCCCTCGGGCAGCGCCACGGGCCGCACGCGCCCCTCCCAGCCAGCCGCGCCCAGCACCAGGCTGGCGACCAGGCGCACGCGCCGCCCCCGCTCGCGCTCGGCCGCCAGCGCCGCGGGCGCCAGGCGCGCGATCCCGCGCGTGGCGCGCCGCACGCCCTCCCAGGCGAGCGCCGGGTCGAACGCCAGGCGCCCCAGCAACGTCAGCTTGTGGGCCGCGTCGACGCCCTCCACGTCGAGGGTGGGGTCGGCCTCGGCGTAACCCAGGCGCTGCGCCTCGGCGAGCGCGTCGGCGTAGCTCGCGCCCGCGTCCATGCGCGCCAGCACCACGTTGCAGGTGCCGTTCAGCACCCCGTGCAGCGCCAGCGGCCGCGAGCCCGCCAGCGCCCCGGTGAGGGGCCCCACCACCGGGGTGCCGGCCATCACGGCCGCCTCGCAGTGGACGCGCCCGGCGCGCAGGTAGGGCAGGTACTCGTCGAAGCGCTCGGTGAGCGCCGCCTTGTTGGCCGTGACCACGGTGGCGCCTCGCGCCAGCGCCTCGAGCGACAGGTCGGCGGCGAGGCCGGTGCCACCGAGCACCTCGACCACCACGTCGGCGCGCTGCACGAAGCCCGGGTCGGTGGTGACCAGCTCGCGCCAGCCGGCGAAGGGGCGCTCGCGCTCGGCGTCGCGCACCAGCACGCCGAGGAGCTCCACCGCGGCCGCGGCCGGGTGCCGTTGGAGGAGCCGTACCAGCTCGGCGCCCACCGTGCCGCCGCCGAGCACCGCCACGCGTCTGCGTTCCATGGGGGCCGAGTCTAGCACGCGCTGTTGCCGTCCCTGCCGCGCTGTTCCGCCCCGGGATGCTATCCTCTTCCCTCGTGGCCGCCCGCTGCCGGCGGCCCCGCACCCCACCGAGGCCGGCGCCACGCACCACCGCCCGGCGCCGCCGTGGGGCCGGCTAGGAGAGAGATGCTAGGTATCGGAATCGTGGGCCTCCCGAACGTCGGGAAGAGCACCCTGTTCAACGCCATCACCAAGGCGGGCGTCGAGGCCGCCAACTACCCGTTCGCCACCATCGACAAGAACGTCGGCGTGGTGAGCGTGCCCGACGAGCGCCTGGGGGTGCTCGTGCGCCTGAACTCCAAGGGCGACCGCTCCCCGGTCGAGGTGCCCACCCACGTGGAGTTCGTCGACATCGCCGGCCTGGTGCAGGGCGCCCACAAGGGCGAGGGCCTGGGCAACCAGTTCCTGGCGCACATCCGCGAGGTGGCGGCCATCGCCCACGTGGTGCGCTGCTTCGACGACGACAACGTGGTGCACGTCGCCGGCCGCGTCGACCCCGAGTCCGACATCGAGACCATCGACACCGAGCTGATGCTCGCCGACATCGCCACCCTCGAGCGCCGCCTCGAGCGCCTGAGGCGCAGCGTCAAGGGCAACCCGGACGACGCCCAGTGGATCGCGCCGCTCGAGGAGCTGGCGCGCAAGCTGAGCGAGGGCGTGCCGGCGCGCCGCGTGGACGTCGAGCTGCCCAACGACGTGTCGCTGCTGACGGCAAAGCCGGTCATCTACGTGTGCAACGTGGCCGAGGACGACGTCGTCGACGGCAACGAGTACGTCGAGCGCGTCCGCGCCGTGGCCGCGCAGGAGGACGCCGACGTCATCGTCATCTCGGCGCGCATCGAGGAGGAGCTCGCGCAGCTCGAGCCCGAGGAGGCGCAGGCGTTCCTCGCCGACATGGGCCTCGAGCGCCCCGGCCTCGAGCGCCTCATCCGCACCGGCTACCACACGCTGGGGCTCATCACCTTCCTCACGGCCGGCGAGAAGGAGGTGCGCGCCTGGACCATCGAGCGCGGCACCAAGGCGCCGCAGGCGGCCGGCGAGATCCACTCCGACTTCGAGCGCGGCTTCATCCGCGCCGAGGTGGTGAGCTACGAGGACCTGGTGGAGGCGGGCAGCATCGCCAACGCGCGCGCCAAGGGGAAGCTGCGGGTGGAGGGCAAGGAGTACGTCGTGCAGGACGGCGACGTCATGAACTTCCTCTTCAACGTCTGAGCCTCGCGCCCCTGACGGGGGCGTAACGTGTGGCCCGGGAGGTCCGGGAACTGGGGAGTATCCTCGAAAAGTGAGGAGCTTCACCAGAAGCATCCTCGTGTACGGCCGGAGCGCCGTACGGGAGGCCAGCGTGAAACTAGCGACGCAGAAGGAGACCGCCACCGTGCCACGGGGCGGTGCTGGCGTTGAGGAGTACGCGGCCGGCGAGATCGTCCTCTTCCCAGGAGCCAGCTCCAGCCTCTACCGGCTGAAGTCGGGGCTCATCCGCCTACACACCGTCGACAAGGACGGGTACGGCGTCACCTTGCGCTACGTCAAGCCGGGCGGCTACTTCGGTGAGGAAGCGTTCACCGGCCGCGACCGCAGGTACTTCGCCGAGGCCATCACCGATTCCGAGGCCGAGCGCCTGGAGATCGGCCAGCTCGACCGTCAGGGTGTCCTGGAGGTCGCCACCTTCATGGCCGCCAGCCTCGACCAGATGAACCGCGCCCTGCTGAGGCTCGCGGGCAAGCCGCTCCGCGCGCGCGTGGCGGCCGAGCTCCTCGAGCTGTCCGACTCCGCGCTTGCCGGCCGCACGGCCGACGGCGAGCCCGTCATCCACCTGACCCACGACGACCTGGCGGCGGCGGTGGGCTCGGTGCGCGAGACCGTCACCAAGGTGATCGGCGAGCTGGCGCGCAGCGGCGCCCTGCGGGCGGGCTACGCGAAGATCGTCGTCCGGAACCGGAAGCTCCTCAGCGAGATCGCGGGGAGCTGAGGGGTTCGCGGTTCGTGCTCGGGGCCCGGCCGCGGGTGGGTCGTTCGTGGGGGGTGGGTGGTGCCTCGACGAAGGGCCGGCGGGCATCGCCGGCGCCGTCGCGTTCGGGGCGCGTGCGGAGCCCGCAGGGCCGACGGTGGTGCGCTCGGCGTGCGGTAAGCGCGCCGCTGGGCGGTAGCGCTACCGCGCCGTCGGGCACCGGCGGCCCGACGGGCGGACCGCCAAGCGTCTCTCCCCCATCCCCGACGAAGGCGGAACGGTCCGAACCCTACTCGCTCCCGTAGGGGCCGCAGCCTAGCGCTGCCACGACCCCTGCCTCGCTGCGTCGCCCCGGAAGCGAAGGGGGTCGGGGGTGGGGTGCGGGGACCGTGCTGAGCCCCCGGCTCTGAGGTCCCCGCACCCCCGACCCCCAACCACGGCCCGCCCCCCGAGGCCGGGCTCCAATCGCTACCGCCCCTAGAACACCGGCCCGATGCGGAAGCTGAACACCCCAGACGGGTGCCGCTCGCTGAACGCGTAGTCGAGGCGCACCGCCGGCAGCAGCACACCGCCGAAGCCGAGGTTGAGCTGCACCCCCACGCCGGCGCCCGCGAAGACGGGCGTCTCGTACTCGGGGAAGCCGGGCACGCTCGACGCCCAGCCCACGTCCACGAACGCCAGCGCGATCACCGTCTGCGTGGCGACGGTGGTGAGGTCGAAGTCGTAGCGGTACTCGAACGAGCTGGTGACGTAGCTGCGCGAGAGGTTCAGGTCCTCGCGGGTGTAGCCGCGGATCTGGGGCGCCACGTCGTTGGTGCGGCCCACCAGGAAGCGCTTCGAGGCCGGGTAGAGGCCGCCGAACTGGTGGCCCACGTCGAGGCGCACGGCGAAGACGTGGTTGGGGTCGCTGATCTCCTCCGGCGCCACGTCGGCGAGCTTCACGTAGGTGCGCACCCCGGCCGTCACCTGCTCGTAGACGTAGCCGGTGCGCTCCAGGGTGTCGGGGTGGAGCATGTCGTTGCCGAAGCCGACGCCGAAGGCGCCGTAGGCGGAGATGCCCTCGGTGGGGAAGTTCGAGTCGTCGCGGTCGTCGTACGACACGCGCGCGCTGGTGAACGCGGAGAGGCCCGAGAGCGGCAGGTACTGCAGCGCCTCATCGTAGGGCAGCGAGCAGACGTTGCCGTTGGTGACGCTGCCGTCCTCGAACTCGCACTCCACGCCGGGCGGCTCGAGGATGTAGCCGGTGTAGCTGCCGTTGGCCGCGAGCGACAGGTAGGTGTTGGGCGCGACGGGACGGCCCACGGTGAAGCCGAGGCCGGTGGAGCGGGCGGTGTACTCGCCGACGCGCACGCGGTCGCGCTCGCCGAGGCCGGGGTACGGGACCGACGTCTGGCCGTTGGCGGTGAGCGGCTGGTTGTTGATCACCACGCTGAACACCGAGGCGCTGATGGCGGTGGGCACCTCCTGGAAGTCGAGGGCGTCGATGTACAGCCAGGGGATGTCGTAGTTGAGGCGGCCGCCGAGCATCAGGCCGACGTCGGTGCTGCTGAGGTCGACCTCGGCGCCCACGGTGTGCGCCAGGCCGAGGAAGTCGCGCTCGGAGTAGGCGAGGCTGGCCGAGAAGCCGGTGTCGGTTGCGTACTGCGCGGCGGGGCGCAGCTCGCCCGTCTGGCGGCGGCGCAGCTGCACCACCACGTTCGCCTCGTCGGGGGCGCCGGCCGGCGTCAGGCCGTAGTTGACCACGTCGACCACGCCCAGGCTGGCCACCTGCCGCAGGCCGTTGAGGATCGCCTGGTCGTTGATCACGCTGCCGACCTCGGGCAGGTAGCGGGTGACGACCGTGGGCTGGGTGCTGCCCGGCTCGCCGTCGTACTCCAGCTCGTAGCCGGCGAGCTTGAGCTCGGTGACGCGCTGCACGTAGGTGCCGTCGTCGTAGCTGAAGTCGGGCTGCGTGACCACGCGGTAGCCGGCCTGCTGGTAGGCGCGCACGATGGCGCCGAAGTCGGCGTCGGCTAGCACCGAGGTGAAGGTGTCGCCGACCTGCAGGTTGAGGACCGCGAGCAGCTCCTCGTCGCTCAGCACGGTGTTGCCCTCGATCTCGATGCTGTCGACGGGCCCGGCGGTCTCGGGGGCGCCCACGCGGAAGGTGACGCGCACGCCGCCGCTGGGGCTCACGCCCGCCTGCAGCTGGATGTCGGACGAGCGCCCGCGGGCGAGGCGCTTGACCTCCTCGAGGATGCGGTCGAAGTTGAAGAGGTCGCCGGGCTTGATGTCGAGCGCGCTGGGGTCAAGCCCTAGGGCGGTGGTGTCGATCGAGTCGATGACCAGCTCCTGGATCACCACCGTGAGCACGCCGTTCTGCAGCTGGGTGGCCCCGAGGTTCACGCCGCTGCCGCGGTAGCCGAGGTTGAGGTAGCGCGTGCCGATGGCCCTGACGGTCTCGCTGTAGAGCGCCGGGTCGAACTCGCCGGCGCGCTCGAGGCCCGTGAACATCAGCTCCAGGTCGGCGTCGGACAGCACCGTGTTGCCTTCGAAGCGGACCTCGTCGATGGGTGCCGACTCGTCGACGCGGTAGATGAGGCGCACCGGGATGTCGGCGGCGGTCTCGGCCAGGTCGGGGGCGGGCTCGGTGGCGAGCTCGACGTCGACGTCGTAGGGCAGGCCGGCCTGACGGTAGAGCTGCCGCACGGTGTTCTGGCCCTCCTCGGCGCGCGCGGTGTTGAGCACGCGCCCGGGCTCGAGCAGGTTGGTGGCGCGCAGCGCCTCGGTGAGGGCGGCGGGCGCCAGCGTCTCCACGCCCTCGAACTCGATGGCGCCGATGCGCGGGTTCTCGCGCACGCGCACGAGCAGCACCGGGCCGGCGTTCGACGGCTGGAGCTGCACCGTGACGCTCTCGAAGGTGCCGAGGCTGTACACGCGGTTGCGCTCCGCCTCCAGGTCGATGGACTCGACCGCGGTGCCGGGCCGCGAGGTGATCAGGGTGCGGACGATGTCGGCGTAGTTGGTGGTGCCCTCGACACGCACCTCGGCCAGCCGCCCCTGCACCTGCTGTGCGAACGCTGGGAAGACCGTGAGTAGGAGGAGCAGGACGACGGATACGCGGTTTCGCGGCATGCGCCAGTCTACCGAACGGTTGGTGAGAGGATTCAGTGCCTCGCGCCAGGCACGGGCGGGGCGGGTATGATTCCGGCCATGGAAACCCCCGCGACCGACACCCGCGCTCGCCGGCTCGCCGAGGCCGTCGCCACCGTCCGCCGCGCCACCGCCTTCGAGCCCGAGCTGGCGCTGGTGCTGGGCTCCGGGCTCGGGCCCCTGGCCGACGAGATCGAGGTCGAGGCCGCGCTGAGCTACGCCGACGTCCCGGGCATGCCGCCCTCTAGCGCGCCGGGCCACGCCGGGCGCCTGGTGCTGGGCCGCCTGGCCGGCCGCCGCGTGGTGGCGATGCAGGGGCGCCTGCACCTCTACGAGGGCTACCCGGCCGCCGACGTGGTGTTCCCCATCGAGCTGATGCACGAGCTGGGCGCGCGCAGCCTGGTCGTCACCAACGCCTGCGGCGGGCTCGACCCGAACTTCCGTGCCGGCGAGCTGATGCTGCAGCTCGACTTCATCAACTTCACCGGCCAGAACCCGCTGATCGGCCCCAACGACGACTCGCGCTACGAGCGCTTCGTGGTCACCTACGACGCCTACGACCCCGGCTACCTCGAGGTCGCGCGCGCAGCGGCGCTCGCCGAGAAGATCCTGCTGCGCGAGGGGGTGTACCTGGCGATCAGCGGCCCGTCCTACGCCACGCGCGCGGAGCTGCGCGCCTTCCGCGCCCTCGGCGCCGACGCGGTGGGCATGTCCACCGTCCACGAGGTGCTGAAGGCGCGCCACCTCGGCATGCGCGTGCTGGGGCTCTCCACCATCACCGACATGGCGGTCCCCGACGCCGGCCACCACGCCACCGGCGACGAGGTGCTGGAGATGGCCGCGAAGAGCGGCGAGACCTTCCGCCGCCTGGTGCGCGCCGTCCTCCCGAACCTCTGAGCATGAGCCGCCGCCTCTCGCCCATCGACATCCAGCACGCCGAGTTCCCCCGGCGCCTGGGCGGCTACGACCGCCGCGAGGTGAAGGCGTTCCTGGAGCGCCTGTCGGTGGAGGTCGAGGAGTCCTTGCGCGAGACGCAACAGCTGCGGCAGCAGCTGGAGGAGGCGGAGGCGGCGGTGGCGCAGCTGAAGGCGGCCGAGGCCGACCTGCAGCGCGCCGTGATGGCCGCCGAGCGCATCGCCTCCGACCTGAAGGAGAACGCCAAGCGCGAGGCGCAGCTGGTGCTGGAGGCGGCCGAGCGCCAGCGCCGCGAGCGCCTGCTGGGCGTCGAGGAGGGGATGCACCGCGCGCGCGCCGACCTGAGCCGCCTCGAGCGCGAGCGCGCCCTGTTCAAGGAGCAGTTCCGCGGCCTGCTGCTGGCGTACCTGCGCACGCTGGACGCCGACGACGGCGTGGCCGCCCCGCGGCGGCAGCCCGACGCGGCCGACGCGGCCGACGCGGCGCGGAGGCCGGCACCGCCCGTGCCCCCGGCGGGCCCGGCCGCGCACGCCCAGCCCGCGCCGGCTCAGCCCTCCCCTGCACAGGCCGCGCGGGCCCCACAGGCGCACCGGTCCGCAGCCGCGCCCGAGGCCCAGCGCGCCGAGGCCGAGCGCCCGCGGCGCCAGGCGGAGGCGGCCGCCGACGCCCTGCTCGACGACTCCGTCCAGCCCTGACGCGTGTGATGCCGCGGGCCGACGCCCGCGAGCGGCTGCGCACGCCCGTCGGTGCGCACGCGCGTCGGTGCGCACGCCCGCGCGGTGCCGGACGCGGCTAGCCGCGCCGCTCCAGCGCCCGCTCCAGGGTGGCGAACGGCAGCGCCGCGCACTTCACGCGCGCCGGCAGCTGGCTGACGCCGCGCATCACCGCCAGGTCGCCGAGCGCCGCGTCGGGCTCGGCACCGTGCAGCATCTCGCGGAAGCGCTCGCTCAGCGCCAGCGCCTCGGCGGTCGTGCGGCCCTTCACCGCCTGCGTCATCAGGCTGGCGGTGGCCTGCGAGATGGCGCACCCCTCGCCCTCGAAGCTCACCCCGGCCAGCCGCTCGCCCTCGAAGCGCAGGTAGAGCGTCACCTCGTCGCCGCAGCTGGGGTTCACGCCCTCCTCGGCCACGTCGTGGGGCTCGAGCACGCCGCGGTTGCGCGGGCGCTTGTAGTGCTCGAGCACCGCCTCCTGGTAGAGGGCGTCGAGGAGGCTCACGCCGGCCCGCCGAACCGGTCGCGCACGGCGGCCACCGCGGACGCCAGGCGGTCGACCTCCTCGAACGTGTTGTAGAGGTAGAAGCTCGCGCGCGCCGTGGCCCGCACGCCGAGCGCGGCCGCCAGCGGCTGCGCGCAGTGGTTGCCAGCACGCACCGCGATCCCCTCCAGGTCGAGCATGGTGGCCAGGTCGTGGGGGTGCACGCCCTCCACCTCGAAGGTCACGATGCCGCCGCGGTCGTCGCCCTCGGGCCCGTAGAGCGTCACGCCGTCGAGCGCGCCCAGCCGCGCCAGCGCGTGGCGCGTCAGCAGCTGGTCGTGGGCGTGGACGTTCGCCATGCCCACCGCGCTCAGGTAGTCGACGGCCGCGCCCAGGCCCACCGCCTCGGCGATGCTGGGCGTGCCCGCCTCGAAGCGCTTGGGCGGGTCGGCCCAGGTGGCGCCCTCCAGGCTCACGCGGCGGATCATCTCGCCGCCCACCAGGTAGGGCGGCATGCCCTCCAGCAGCTCGCGGCGTGCCCACAGGGCGCCGATGCCGGTGGGACCGAGCATCTTGTGGCCCGAGAGGGTGTAGAAGTCGGCGCCCAGCGCGGCCACGTCGACCGGCAGGTGCGCCGCCCCCTGGGCGCCGTCGACCAGCAGCAACGCGCCGGCGGCGTGCGCCAGCTCGGCGATGCGCGCGACGGGGTTGATGGCGCCCAGCACGTTGCTCATGTGGAAGGTGGTGACGAGGCGCGTGCGCGGGCCCAGCGCCGCCTCGAGCGCGTCCAGGTCGACGCGCTGCTCGGGCGTGAGCCCCACGAAGCGCAGCACCACCCCGAGCTCGTCGCGCAGGCGCTGCCACGGCAGCAGGTTGGCGTGGTGCTCGGCGACGGTGAGCACCACCTCGTCGCCGGCGCGCAGGTTGGCGCGCCCCCAGCTGCCCGCCACCAGGTTCAGCGCCTCGGTGGTGTTGCGGGTGAACACCACCTCCGAAGGCTGACCGCCCAGGAAGCGCGCCACCTTGGCGCGCGCCTCCTCGTAGGCCTGGGTGGCCTCGGCGGCCAGGGTGTGGGCGCCGCGGTGCACGTTGGCGTGATGCGAGTAGTAGTAGTCGACCATCGCCTCGACCACCTGGCGCGGCTTCTGCGAGGAAGCGCCGCTGTCGAGGAAGGCGAGCGGCCGCCCGTTCACCTCGCGGGCGAGCACGGGGAAGTCGCGCCTCACGGCCGCGACGTCGATCGGGTAGGTGGCGGTGCCCTGCATGTGGCTGGAGTGTAGCACCGGCCCGCGGCGCCTCCCGGGGCCGCGTTGACGCAGGCGCGCGGCGCTGCGCGGGCAGCCCGGCGAGCGGGGCGCGGGCGCTTCCGGCGGTAAACTCGTCTGGTGCGCCTCCTGACCCTCACCCAGCTCAACGTGCGCAACCTGCGCACCGCGCGCCTCGACTTCCCCCCGGGGATCGTCGCGGTGGTGGGGCAGAACGCGGCCGGCAAGAGCAACCTGCTGGAGGCCGTCTACCTGGCATGCACCGGCGAGCTGGCCGGCGCGCGCACCACCGAGATGGTGCGGCTGGGCGAGGAGGAGGGCTACGTCGCCGGCGAGATCGAGCACGACGAGGGCGTGAGCAAGGTGGAGGTGGGGCTGGCCCCGGGCCGCAAGCAGATCCGCCTCGACGGCCAGGCGGCGCGCGCCGGCGACGTGGCGCGCCACGTCACGGCGGTGCTGCTCACCCCCGAGGACGCCGACCTGGTGCACGGCCCGCCCAGCGGGCGCCGGGCGTTCCTCGACGGGCTCCTCGTTCGCCTGTCGCCGCGCTACGGGGCGCTGATGCGCGAGTACCACCGGGTGGTGGAGCAGCGCAACGCCCTGCTGCGCCTGGCGCCCTACGACCCGTCGCTCGACGTGTGGACCGACCGCTTCCTGAAGCTGGGCTCCGAGATCGAGGACCTGCGCGAGCGCGCGGTGGGGCGGCTGGCGCCGCTGGCGTCCGAGGTCTACGCCGACATCGCCGGCCCCGCCTCGCCGGTGCTGGGCGTGACGCTCGAGCGGAGCCACGCCTGCGCGAGCCTGGAGGAGGCGCTGGCGAGCGCCGCGCAGGAGGAGCGCGCCCGCGGCGTGACCCCGGTGGGGCCGCACCGCGACGACCTGGGGCTCACCCTGGCGGGGCACAGCATCCAGGCCTACGGCTCGCGCGGCGAGGCGCGCACGGCGGCGCTGGCGCTGCGGGTGGCCGAGTACCGGCTGCTCAGCGAGAAGCACCGCGAGCCGCCCGTGCTGCTCATCGACGACTTCACCGCCGAGCTCGACGAGCGCCGCCGCGGCTACCTGCTGCGCCTGGCGGCCTCCACGCCCCAGGTGCTGGTCAGCGGCACCGAGCCGCCGCCGCGCTTCGACGAGCTGTACCGGGTGGCGGCCGGCGCCTTCACGCGCGAGGCGGTCGTGCATGAGTGAGCGCCACGTCAGCGAGCTGCTCGCCGAGGTGTTCCGGCGCGCCGGCATGAAGCGCAACCTCAAGCGCGCCGAGGCGGTGCTGCTGTGGCCACGCGTGGTGGGCCCCGAGGTGGCGCGGTTCAGCTCGGCCCGCGCGCTGCGCGACGGCATCCTCTACGTCGACGTCACCGACTCCGAGACGGCCATGCACCTGAGCCTGCAGCGCAGCCGCTTCCTGGCCGTCTACCAGGGGGAGTACGGCACCGGCGTGCGCGAGATCCGCTTCCAGGTGGGGCGCGTGGGCCGCGACGACGAGGAGCCCGAGCCGCCCGCCGAGCCGGCTCGCCCCGACCCGCAGGAGCTCGCCGAGCTGGCGCGCGGGCTGGGCGAGCTCGACCTGCCCCCCGAGGTGGCGCAGGTGGCGCTGCAGGCGGGGCGCCGCTTCCTGGGCCTGAAGGCGCGCAGGCGCGCGGCCGGCTGGCTCCCCTGCCCCACCTGCGGCGCGCTGCACGACGGCCCCGTGCGGCCGCTCACCCCACGCGAGGAGGCGTTGGCGGCCGCCGGCAGGCGCGACGAGGGCGTCGAGCTCGCCCGCGAGCTCTGCGCGGCCTGCCGGCGCTACGCGGACGAGGGGCGGGTGCGCGCGGCGGCCGGGCAGCTCAAGGTGGCGCCCGGCACCGCGACGCCCGGCCTCTCCGACGACGAGCGCGCCGTGGCCGCCCACCTGGCGGTGCGCGACCTCGACGTGGCCATCCGCGAGCTGATGCCCGCCGCGGTCGAGAACCCGCGCATCGTGCCGCAGCTGGAGCGCGCCGCGCGCAACCGCGTGGCGCTCGCGAGCGGCAAGGCGCCGGAGGCCGTGGAGCACCACGACATCGAGAGGTACGACACCCGCTTGGCGCTGCTGCTGCGGCGCCTGGGCGGGTGAGCTAGGAGCGATCAGATGAACCAACCGGTGGTCCTCGTCATCCTCGACGGCTTCGGCCTGGCGCCCGAAGGCCCGGGCAACGCCGTCGCGCTGGCGCACACCCCCGTGTTCGACCGCCTGTGGGCCGAGCGCCCGCGCACCGAGCTGGCCGCCTCCGGCCCGGCGGTGGGCCTGCCCGCCGGGCAGATGGGCAACAGCGAGGTGGGGCACATGAACCTGGGCGCCGGGCGCGTGATCCGCCAGAGCCTCACCTACATCCAGGCGCAGATCGACGAGGGCACCTTCTTCGCGAACCCGGTGCTCACCGACCTGTACGCCTCGGTGGCGCCGGGCGGCACCCTGCACCTGCTGGGCCTGGTGAGCGCCGGCGGCGTCCACTCCGACCTGGCGCACCTGCTGGCGCTGCTCGACCTGGCCGCGCGCCGCGGCGTGCAGCGCGTGCGGGTGCACGCCTTCACCGACGGCCGCGACGCGCCCCCCGACAGCGGCGCCGGCTACGTGCGGCGCGTCGAGTCACGCCTCGCGGAGCTGCGCGCCCACGGCCTCGACGCGCGCTTCGCCAGCGTCAGCGGCCGCTACTACGCCATGGACCGCGACCGGCGCTGGGAGCGCACCCAGCAGGCGTTCGACGCCGTCGTGTGCGGCCAGGCGGCGCACACCGCCACGAGCGCCGAGCAGGCGGTGGCGGCGGCGTACGCGCGCGGCGAGACCGACGAGTTCGTGGTGCCTACGGTGATCACCGACGAGGGCGGCGCGCCGGTGGGCACCGTGGCGGACGGCGACGCGCTGTTCTTCTTCAACTTCCGCGCCGACCGCGCCCGGCAGCTCACCTACGCGCTGCTGGGCGGCCCCGAGTGGCGCGAGTTCGAGCGCTGCGCCAGCCCGCGGGTGCGCTTCGCCTCGATGATGGAGTACGACCGCGAGTGGCCGGCGCCGTTCGCCTTCGCGCTGCCCGAGGTCACCGACACGCTGCCCGAGGTGCTGGCCGCCGCCGGCCTGCGGCAGTACCACGCGGCCGAGACCGAGAAGTACGCCCACGTGACCTACTTCTTCAACGCCCAACGCGAGGTGGCCTACCCGGGCGAGGACCGCGCGCTGGTGCCGTCGCCCAAGGTGCCCACCTACGACCTGAAGCCCGAGATGAGCTCCGAGGAGCTCACGGAGCTGACCGTGAAGCGCATCCTCGAGGAGGACGACGCCTTCGTGCTGATCAACTACGCCAACCCCGACATGGTGGGGCACACCGGCGTGCTGGAGGCGGCCGTGAAGGCGTGCGAGGCGGTCGACCGCGGGCTCGGGCGGCTGCTGGAGGCCACGCTGGCGCGCGGCGGCACCCTGCTCGTGATCGCCGACCACGGCAACGCCGAGCAGATGCTGGAGCCCGACGGCAGCCCCCACACGGCCCACACCATCAACCCGGTGCCGTGCGTGCTGGTGTCGGACGCGGCGGAGCTGCAGGGCGTGAAGCTGCGGAGCGGCGGCGCGCTGGCCGACGTGGCGCCCACCGTGCTCGACCTGCTGGGGCTGCCGCAGCCGGCGGCGATGACCGGCCGCACGCTGCTCGAGCGCTGAAGGCCCCGGGCGGCCGGCGGCAGGGAGGGGCGGCGCGCGACGCTCAGGCGTCGGCCCTGAGGGCCAGCAGCGGCACCAGCATCTCCTCCGGCTCGAGCGAGCCGTGCATGCCCAGCATGCGGGGGTTCTGGTCCTCGGCCCACATGGTGGCGCCCCCCTTGGCCAGCAGCACCACGTCGCCGACGCGGCGGTCGGCCTCGGGGTGGAGGTGCGCCGGGTCGCCGTAGAGGCCGCCGGCCAGCGCCTCGGCGCCGCTCAGCGCCACGAAGGCGTCGCCCAGCTCCTCGCGCGCCGCCGCCAGCAGCTCGCCCTCGGCCCCGGCGCGGGCGTAGAGGAAGGTGTGGCGGGGCTCGCCGGCCTCGCGCAGGGCCATCCGCGAGAAGATGCTGGGGTAGCGCTGCAGCAGGCGGCGCTCCTCGAGCGGCGTGGTGACGTGGCCGTGGTCGGCGGTCATCAGCAGCAGCGTGCCGTCGCGCGCGGCCGGCGACAGCTCGTCGAGCACGCGCCGCAGCTGCGGCACGAACGCCTCGAACAGCCGCGGTAGCGTGGGGCTGTCGGTGCCGTCGCGGTGCATCAAAGAGTCGAAGTCGGGCAGGTAGGCGTAGCTGAACCCCGGGCGGCCGGCGCTGGCCTCCAGGTGGGCGCCCAGGCGCGTGAGCATGTCGACCCAGTCGACGTAGCCCACCACCTCGGCGCCCTGGAACTGCATGCGCGAGAGCGGGTTGCGCGACACCGCGTTGGGCACGAAGGCGTGGCCGGCGACGCCGCTGGCGGCGAGCAGCTGGTAGATGCTGGGCGCCCCTAGCATGCTCTCGGGGGTGACGCCCCACGCCTCGAGGTCGCCGACCCTCGCGGAGCGGTTCCAGGCGGCGTTGAAGAAGAGCATGTTCGCCACCACGCCGAGGGCGGGCAGGCGCTGGGTGTACCCCAGGATGCCGAGCCCGCCGGGCCCGGCGCCGTTGGCCTGGATGACGCTGGTGGCGGCGGTGGTGGTGGAGGGGCTGACCGAGGTGATCGGCGGCGGCAGCGCGCCGCCCTCCAGGGCGCCGTAGCGCTCCAGCAGCGCCAGGAAGCCGGCGTCCTCGCGCGCCAGCTGGCGCTGCAGGCGCGCCTGGCCGAGGCCGTCGACGAGCAGGACCACCACCTGACGCGCGCGCTCGGGCAGGCCCGGGCGCGCCAGCGGCGCCGACCGCCAGTCGGCCGCCACGCCGAGCAGGCGGCCCACCGTGGGGGGCAGGTGGTTGAGGGCGGCCCCCCGGTAGTCGGGCAGGACCCAGCGTTCGGGCATCAGCTCGGTGAGCTCCGGCACCCAGTCTCCTCCGCTGCCGGGTGCCGGCCCTGGAGCCGCGCTGGACGTGCTTCACCCGGTACCCAACGCTACTACGCCGGGACCCGCGCGTGAGCGACAGGGCGCAGCGCGTCGGGCCCGCTCGAGGGCCGGTACGCGAAGGAGCGGGAGCGCACGTTCGCGCTCCCGCTCCGCTGTGAGGAAGCGATGCCTGTGTCGCTAGGCGGTCAGAAGTCCATCCCGCCCATGTCGCCGCCCGGCATGCCCGCGGCCTTCTCTTCCTTCTCGGGGTGGTCGTAGATGACCACCTCGGTGGTGAGGAGGAGCGAGCCGATCGAGGCGGCGTTCTGCAGGGCCGTGCGGGTGACCTTGGCGGGGTCGACGATGCCGGCCTTGAACATGTCCTCGACGTAGGTGTCGGTGGAGGCGTCGTAGCCGTACTTGCCGTCGGCCTTCTGGAGGATGGTGTTGACCACCACGCTGCCCTCGGCGCCGGCGTTCGCGGCGATCTGGCGGGCGGGCTCCTCGAGGGCGCGCATCAGGATGTTGGCGCCGGTGCGCTCGTCGTCCTCGAGCTGGTCGGCCACCTTCTTGACCGCGTCGATGGCGTGGATGAGGGTGACGCCACCGCCAGCCACGATGCCTTCCTCGACAGCCGAGCGGGCGGTCGAGAGGGCGTCCTCGAAGCGGTGCTTCTTCTCCTTGAGCTCGGTCTCGGTGGCGGCACCGACGCGGATGACGGCCACGCCGCCGGCGAGCTTGGCGAGGCGCTCCTGGAGCTTCTCGCGGGCGTAGTCGGAGTCGGTGTTCTCGAGCTCCGCGCGGATGCCCTTGATGCGCTCCTGGATGACCTCGGGGGCCCCGGCGCCCTCGATGATGGTGGTCTCGTCCTTGCTGCTGCGGACGCGCTTGGCGCGGCCGAGCTGGTTGAGGCGCACGTTCTCGAGCTTGTGGCCGAGTTCCTCGCTGATGACCTCACCGCCGGTGACGGCAGCGATGTCGCGCAGCATCTCCTTGCGGCGGTCACCGAAGCCCGGCGCCTTGACGGCCGAGACGTTGATGGTGCCGCGGATGCGGTTGACGATCAGGGTGGCGAGGGCCTCGCCTTCGATGTCCTCGGCGATGATCAGCAGCGGCTTGCCGGTCTGCATGACCTGCTCGAGCACGGGCAGGAGGTCCTTCAGCGCGCTGATCTTCTTCTCGTGGATGAGGATGTAGGGGTCCTCGAGCACCGCCTCCATGGCGTCGGAGTCGGTGATGAAGTAGGCGCTGAGGTAGCCCTTGTCGAACTGCATGCCCTCCACGACGTCGAGCTCGGTCTCGAGGGTCTTGGACTCCTCGACCGTGATCACGCCGTCGCGGCCGACCTTGTCCATGGCGTCGGCGATGAGCTTGCCGACCTCGGGGTCGTTGGCGGAGATGGAGGCCACCTCGGCCACGGCCTTGCTGTCCTCGACCGGCTGGGCCATGGAGCGCACGCTCTCGATGGCGGCGTCGACGGCCTTCTCGATGCCGCGCTTGAGGGCCAGCGGGCTGGCGCCGGCGGCGACGTTGCGGAGGCCCTCGCGCACGATGGCCTGGCCGAGCACGGTGGCGGTGGTGGTGCCGTCACCGGTGATCTCGTT
>JAAYYF010000189.1 GCA_012515535.1 Deinococcales bacterium | reverse complement strand
CTGTACGCCGGCATCCTGGTGTTCGCCACGCTGGGGGTCTACAGCCTCAGCAACTCGATCGTCGACCTGATCACGCTCTACGCCATCGGGGCCGTGGGCTTCCTGATGCGGCGCTTCGGCTTCCCGGTGGCGCCGGCGGTGATCGGCATGATCCTGGGGCCCTTGGCGGAGCAGCAGTTCCGCCGCGCGCTGGCCATCAGCCAGGGCGACTACACGGTGTTCTTCACGCGCCCGCTGTCGCTGACGCTGATGGTGGTGGCGGCGCTGGCGCTGCTGGTGCCGATCGCGCTCGACATGCGCGCCAAGCGCAAGGGGCGCACCGTCGAGGTCGACGACTGACGCGCGCCGCACACGCGGCACGACCGCGGCCCACAAGCGCCCGCCCGGGAGGTGACTCCCGGGCGCGCTCGTTCTAAGGGGTACGCCAATCTAAGCAGGCGAGATGAGAGGCGCTGTCGAAGGCGCCACAGGGGGATGAGAGGGGCCGTCGCCGGTGGCGGGGACGGACCGATACATAACCGACTGCTCATATAAGCCTGTGCTAATATGCAGGCCTACGCGACGGCGCCGCCGACCGCGCCCCGGACAGGAGCTACCCATGGCCACGGACCTCAAGGACCACCTCGCCGCCATGACGCGCCGCGTCGAGCACGGGGAGCGCGACGGCCAGCCCGCCGCCACCCTGTACGCCGAGCGCGTCTACCCCACCAGCCCCGACGACCTGTGGGACGCCCTCACCACCGCCGAGCGCCTCGGGCGCTGGTTCCTGCCGGTCTCCGGCGAGCTGCGCCAGGGCGGGCGCTACCAGTTCGAGGGCAACGCCGGCGGCCTAATCGAGGAGTGCGACCGGCCACGGCGCATCGAAGCCACCTGGGAGTACGGCGGCGGCGTCAGTTGGATCGCGCTCACCCTCACGCCCGAGGGCGAGGGCACGCGCCTGCAGCTGCGCCACGAGGCGCACGTGATGCCGGGCTTCAGCGACGTCTACGGCCCCGGCGCCGTGGGGGTGGGCTGGGACCTGGGCTTCCTGGGCCTGGCGCTCCACCTGGAGGCGCCCACGAGCGACGTGGCCGCGCAGCACGCGGGCGAGTGGGCCACCTCCGACGAGGCCAAGGCGCTCTACCGCTTCTCGGCCCAGGAGTGGGGGCGCGCCGACGCCGCCGCCGGCACCCCCGAGGAGCAGGCGCTGAGCGCGGCCGAGAACACCCGGGCGTTCTACTCGGGGGAGCAGACGCCCGCCGGCATGGCGGCCGACGCAGCCGGGGGGCCGTCGGAGGCCTGATGCACCCGTTCGAGGTCCTGGCCGACCCCGTTCGGCGCCGCATCGTCGAGGTGCTCGCCAGCGGCGAGCGCGCCTCGGGCGAGGTGGTGGCGATCGTCGGCCCGGAGTTCGGCATCTCGCAGCCCGCCGTGTCGCGCCAGCTACGGGTGCTGCGCGACGGCGGCTTCGCCCGCGTGCGCGTGGCGGGGCAGCGGCGCATCTACCGCCTCGACCCCGAGCCGCTGCGCGAGGTCGACGCCTGGCTCGCCCACTACCGCGGCTTCTGGGAGCGAGCGATGGACGACCTGGCGGCGGAGATCGAGCGCGGCGACAGGGAGCGGCGCCGGCGCGGCTAGGCCGGCGCCGCTACGCTTTCGGCTACTGCCCCAGGATCATGGCGAACATCAGGGGCGCCACGATGGTGGCGTCCGACTCGATGACGAACTTGGGCGTGTCGATGCCCAGCTTGCCCCAGGTGATCTTCTCGTTGGGCACGGCGCCCGAGTAGGAGCCGTAGCTGGTGGTGGAGTCGGAGATCTGGCAGAAGTAGCCCCACAGCGGCGTGGGGCGCTGCATGTCCTGCTCGAGCATCGGCACCACGCAGATCGGGAAGTCGCCGGCGATGCCGCCCCCGATCTGGTAGAAGCCCACCGAGCGCTCCGCCGACGCCTCGGTGTACCAGTCGGCGAGGTACATCATGTACTCGATGCCGGTGCGCACCGTGTGGACGTTCTTCAGCTCGCCGCGCAGGTTGGCGGCGGCGTACATGTTGCCGCTGGTGGAGTCCTCCCAGCCCGGCACCACGATGGGCAGGTCCTTCTCGGCGGCGGCCACCAGCCACGAGTCCTTGGGGTCGATCTGGTAGTGCTCCTCGAGCCGCCCGCTCCGGATGATGCGGTAGAGGAACTCGTGGGGGAAGTAGCGCTCGCCGGCCTGGTCGGCGCGCGTCCACTCCTCGATCAGCGCGTTCTCGAGGCGGCGCATGGCCTCGCCCTCGGGGATGGCGGTGTCGGTGACGCGGTTCATGTGGCGCTCGAGCAGCGCCTGCTCGTCCTCGGGGCGCAGGTCGCGGTAGTGCGGCACGCGCTCGTAGAAGTCGTGGGCGATGAGGTTGAAGACGTCCTCCTCGAGGTTGGCGCCGGTGCAGGAGATGATCTGCACCTTGTCCTGGCGGATCATCTCGGCGAGCGACAGGCCGAGCTCGGCGGTGCTCATGGCGCCGGCGAGGGTGATCATCATGGCGCCGCCGCGCTCCATGTGCGCGATGTAGGCGTCGGTGGCGTCGATCAACGCGGCGGCGTTGAAGTGGCGGTAGTGGTGGCGTAGGAACTGCGAGATGGGGCCGGGGCTGGTGGGGTTCGTCATGGCTGGCTCCTTGAAGGGTTCGAGCGGTACCGCTGGGCGGCGCGCGTCACGTGGCCATCGTATGCGGGACGCGGGTCGGAACGGGTGCGCGTACTGGAGCCGAGGCGCGCGGCCGCCGCGCCTGCCACCTTCGTCCGATGCGCCCCCGACCCCGGGCCGGTACCATCGCCCCATGCTCCAGGCCTCCAACCTCCGCAAGGCGTTCAAGGACCAGGTCGCGGTCGACGACGTCAGCCTCGAGCTGAACGCCGGGGAGTCGGTGGGCCTGCTGGGGCCCAACGGCGCCGGCAAGTCGACCACCATCGCCATGCTCTCCACGCTGCTGAAGCCCGACGCCGGCACGGTGACGTTCGAGGGCCGCGACGTGCTGGCCGACCCCGGCCCCGTGCGGCGCGCGCTGGGGGTGGTGCCGCAGGAGATCGCCCTCTACCCCGAGCTGACCGCGCAGGAGAACCTCGCCTTCTTCGGCGGCCTCTACGGCCTGAAGGGCGCGGAGCTGAAGCGCGCCATCGACGAGGCCCTCGACCTGGTGGGCCTCAGCGAGCGGCGCCACGACGTGGTGAAGAGGTACTCGGGCGGCATGAAGCGCCGCATCAACATCGCCGCCGCGCTGCTCCACGACCCCAAGCTGGTCATCATGGACGAGCCCACCGTGGGCATCGACCCGCAGTCGCGCAACCACATCCTCGACACGGTCCGGCGCCTCAACCGCGAGCGCGGCCTCACGGTGCTCTACACCTCCCACTACATGGAGGAGGTGGAGCAGCTGTGCGACCGCGTCTACGTGATGGACCACGGCGAGGTCATCGCGGCGGGCACGCTCGACGAGGTGCGCGCGCTGGCCGGCGACGAGGGCACGGTGCTGCTGCAAGCCGACG
>JAAYYF010000034.1 GCA_012515535.1 Deinococcales bacterium | reverse complement strand
GCTGCTCACGGACGCCGAGCGGTCGGCGCTGGCGGGCAGCGCCGTGTTCCACGGCGGCTTCACGCGCGACGCCGCCGAGGCGGTGGTGGGGATGGACCTGGCGCTCCTGAGCGCCCTGCTCGACCGCTCGCTGCTACGGCGCCACGCCGGGCGCTACTACCTCCATCCGGTAGTGAAGCAGTACGCCCGCGAGAAGCTCACCGAGGAGCCGGTGGCGCGGGAGCTGCGCGACCGCCACGCGGCTCACTACCTGGCGCTGCTGGCCTCCAAGGCGCCGTTCGACCTGACCGCCGGCCAGCGTCAGGCGTTCGAGGAGCTTGACCGCGACCACGCCGACCTGCGCGCCGCCTGGGAGTGGGCCGCCGAGTCGGGCCGCACCGACCTGCTGGAGCCGACGCTCCAGCTGCTGTCGCGCTACCTGATCACGCGCGGGCGCTTGCGCGAGCTGTCGCAGCTGCTGGCGCGGGCGGAGGCGGCCGCCCCGGAGGGGTCGCTGCTCACGGCGCTGGTGATGCGCATGCAGGCGCACATCATGATGCGCAACGACGCCCCGGGCGCCCAGGCGCTCCTCGAGCGCGCGCTGCCCATCGTCGAACGCCACGGCAGCGACCTGCAGGTGGCGCAGATCCGCTTCGGGCTCGGCATGACGATGGCGTTCCTCGGCGACCCGGAGCGGGCGCGACGCTTCATGCTCGAGGCGCTGCCGGCGCTGGAGCGCCACGACGACCGGGAGCTGCTGGGCGCCTGCCTCTCCAACCTCGGCATGTTCACCGCCGACCGTGACGAGGAGGACGGCTGGATCAAGCGCGCCGTCGCCACCTCCCGCCGCACCGGCAACACCGCCGACCTCGTGAAGCTCCTCAACAACCTGGCCGTGACCTGCGCCCTGGGCTACGGCGACCACCGCGCGTCGATCGGGTTCATCAGCGAGGCCATCGAGCTGGAGCGCGAGGAGATCGGCCGCCCCTACCTGCTCGCCTACTTCCACTGCTACGCCGCCTACCACCACACCAACGCCGGCGACGAGGCCGGGGCAGCGCGCCATGCCGCGGCGGCCACGCGCCTGCTGGCGGAGCGCCAGCCCGGTGAGGAGTACGCCTTCCGCGACGGGCTCAAGGCCAACTGGGCGCAGGGGCACGTCCACTACCTGCGCGGCGACACCGAGCTCGCGCGCGCCGCTGCCCAGCAGGCGGCGCCGGAGGGGAACTCCTACGAGCTGCTGGCCTGGCTGGCGCTCGAGGCGGGCGACGCGCAGGCGGCGGAGGAGCACCGGCAGGCGCACCTCGCGGCGCTGTCGCCCCTCACCAGCGTCAGGGCGCGCGCGCACTGGCTCTTGGTGGCGGACCTGCTGCGGGTCGAGGTGCTGAGCCTGAGCGCCGGCGGCAGCGAGGCGTCCGGCGGCCTGAGCGCCGAGGCGCTGGCGACGCTGCGCGCCGCTCTCGCGATGATCGTGGCGTACCGCTTCGTGCCGTTGGCGCTGGAGGGGTTCACGACCGCCTACGCGTTGGCGCCGGCGGTCACGGGCGACCGCTTGCTGGCGGTGGCCGCCCACCACCCGGCCGCTCGGTACCACACCCGGAGACGCGCGGGCGGCCTGCTGCAGGCGCGCGAGGCGGGCGGCGGGGCGCGCGGGCCGGCGAGCGAGCCGAAGCGCGCCGCCGTGGCGGGGCTCACCCCGGACGCCCTGCTGACGCTCGCGCGCGAGCTCGACCAGCGCCTCGGCAGCGCGCACGTGCAGGTCACCGAGCCGTGACGCCGGGCGATGCACACGATGAGCGGCGTGGTGGGCCCACCCGCTGGGGCGAGCCGCCACGCCGTGCGCCCGTGCCTGCGTCGCGCTAGAACCTGATCGCGGTGCCGGAGGCGGTCACCATCAGCATGGCGCCGCCGTTGCCCATCTGGATGCTCTCGTAGTCGAGGTCGACGCCCACGATGGCGTCGGCGCCAAGGCGTCGCGCGGCCTCGGCCATCTCGGCCAGCGCGTCGTCCTTCGCCTCCCGCAGGCTCTGCTCGTAGAGGCTGGAGCGCCCGCCGATGATGTCGCGGATGCCGGCCATGAAGTCGCGCAGGACGTTCGCGCCGAGGATGGTCTCGCCCGTGACGAGCCCGAGGTACTCGCGGGCGGGGCGGCCCTCGACCGCGGGGGTGGTGGTGATGATCATGCGGCGATCGTAGACGCTCGCGCCCGCGAACGCGTCCGCCGGAAGTAGCACCCGCTCCCGTACCGAGGTAGGAACGCTCGCCACGGTTCAGACCAGCCGCTCGAAGCACGAGCGCGCCCAGCCGGAGGCGGCCGTGAGCGCCGCCGAGCCCTCCGCGGCGTCGGCCACCGCCAGGCGCAGGCACCTGAGGTCGAGCCGCAGGCTCGCCTCCACGGACCCCGCGTCCTCGGCGGCGGCGAACGGGCTCAGCCGGATCGGTCCCGCGTCCAGCGGCAGGAAGCCGGTCGCCGCGAGCGAACCGGGCGCCGCGGGCTCCACGCGCACCAGCGCGTACCTCACGTCGGGCATGGCCGGCGCGCCACCGGACGCCACCTCACCCGGGTCGAGCCGCAGCAGCGCCGACCTGGGGTCCGGGACGGCCGGCCCGCGTAGGCTGAGCACGGTCCCGCGCGCCGCGAAGGTGGGCCCGGGGTCCAGCCGCGCCAGGTCCCACCTGGCGTCGGGGAGCCGCACCGCCACCGCCTGTGCCGCCGCGCCCCCGTCCGAGACCGGGCCGGGGTCGAGGAGCATCGCCACGCCGCGCGCTTCGACGCCCTCCAGGAGCATGACGAAGACCAGGAGCATGGCTCCACGTACGAAGCCGTAGCGCATGTTTCCCATACCGTCCTCCTCCTGCCTTGCCGGTGCCGGAGCACCTGTGGCGCTACCCGAAGCCCGGCTCCGACGGGCCGAGCGAGGCAGGACGGGACGTGACGGGCGGACGACGGCTCGACCGCGGACGACGGCTCCGGTGAACGCATCAGGCGAAGGGTAGCCGGGCCGCGGTAAACGGCGGCTCAACCCAGGGTCAACGACCGTCAACGGCACAACGGCGCGTTGATACGCCCGGCCCAGCGCTACGCCGGCGGGTGCGCCATACTGACCCATGGAGCTACGCACGTTGGGGGGCTTGGGCCTGGCGGGAGCTGGCTTCGCGCGCGTCAAACCGCTGCTGCTGCTGGCCTACCTGGCCCTCGAGGGGCCGAAGGAACGCCGCTTCCTCGCGGACCTGCTGTGGCCGCGCGCCGCCAACCCCCGGCACAGCCTCTCGGTGGCGCTGTCGCAGCTGCGCACCGCCCTCGACGCCGAACCGGGCGGGAACGACACGCGCCTCTGGACGCAGGTGGAGTGCGACGCCGTGAAGCTGCGCGAGGCCGCCGCCAACGAGGAGTGGGAGCGCGTCGCGGAGCTCTACCAGGGGCCGTTCCTCGCCGGCGTCGAGCTCGGCCCCGGCATGGTGGAGCTCGAGGAGTGGCTGTACCAGACGCGCGAGCTCCTGGCCCAGCAAGCGCAGGCGGCGCTGATCGAGCTGGCCGAGCGCGGCCTGCGCCACGGCGACCGGCGCGCGGCCGCGCGACTGGCGGAGCGCGCCGCCGCCCTCCAGGCGGACGCGGCCGTCAACGACGGCGCGCTGCTGGCGCGCCTGCTCGAGCTCCTCACCGTCACCGGCAACCCGCGTGCCAAGGCGCTCCAGGACGAGGCCGCCACGCTCGGTCTGGCGCCGCCGGCCGAGCTCGCCAACGCGCCCCCGGCCCGGCGCGCCACGACCCACAACCTGCCCAACCTCCCCTGGGCGTTCTACGGGCGCGCCGACGAGCTCGACGACCTTACCCGCCTCCTGGACGAGGGCGCGCGCCTCGTCACGATCGTGGGCTTCGGCGGCAACGGCAAGACCCGCCTCAGCCTGGCCCTGGCGCGCCGCCTGCTCAACCGGTCCACCTACGACCAGGTCTACTTCGTCCCCCTCGAGGACCTCTCCGACCCGCGCCGCCTGCTGCCTCTCGTGGTTTCTACGCTCTCCTCCGCCCCGGGCGAGCGCGACGCGCTCTCCGCGCTACGCGACCGCTTCGGCCACGAGCGCGTGCTGCTGGTGCTCGACGACCTGGAGCAGTCGGGCGCCAGCCCCGAGCTGCTCGAGCTCCTGGAGGTGTGCCCCGGCACCAGCGTCGTGGTCACCGCCCGCGAGCCGCTGGGGCTTCAGCAGGAGACGCTCTACCCGCTCGCCGGGATGCCCCTGCCCGGCACGGCCGCCGAGGCGCTCGACGAGCCGGGCCGCTACGACGGGCTGGGGTTCTACCTGCACAGCGCGCGCCGCTTCGACCCGCGCTTCGAGCTGACCCCCGACAACCTGGGCGCCGTGCTGCGCGTCTGCCGCCTGGTGGACGGCGCGCCGCTGGGCATCGAGCTGGCCGCGGCGCTCGCGCGCGTCATCCCGGTCGAGGAGATGGCCCGCGAGCTCGAGTCGAACCTCGACCTGCTGGTCAGCACCGAGCCGGAGCCGCCCGCGCGGCACGCGAGCCTGCGCGCCATCTTCGAGCGCTCCTGGTCCATGCTCGACGCGGCCGAGCAGGCGGCGCTGGCCGGCAGCGCGGTGTTCCACGGCGGCTTCACGCGTGCGGCGGCGCAGGCCGTGCTGGGGATGGACCTGCTGATGCTCACGGCGCTGCTCGACCGGTCGCTCATCCGGCGGCACCGCGAGCGCTACTACCTCCACCCGGTCGTGCGCCAGTACGCGCGCGAGAAGCTCGCCGAGCTGCCGGGCGCCGACGCCGTGAGGGCGAGGCACGCCGAGCACTACTTCGCGCTCCTCCTCTCCAAGCGGCCGTTCGACCGCAGCGCCGGGCAGCGCGTGGCGTTCGAGGAGCTGGACCGCGACTACGCCAACCTGCGCGTGGCGTGGGAGTGGGCGTGCACCGCCGGGCGCGGCGACCTGCTCGAGCCGGCGGTGCGCATCATGCAGCGCTACCTGCTGACGCGCGGGCGCGTCGACGAGATCTACCTGCTGATGGAGCTGGCGCGCGCCTCGGCGGGCGACGCGCCGCTGCTGGCCGCGAAGGCGCGCCTGGCGCAGGGGCGGGCGCAGCTGCGCCAGGACCCGCTGCGGGCGCGCGCGCTGATCGAGGAGTCGCTGCAGGGCCTGAAGCGTCACGGCACCGACCTCGACGTGGCCAGCGCGTTCCACGCCCTGGCGATGGCGTACCTGACGCTGGACGACGACGAGCTGGCGCGCCAGTACCTGCTGAAGGCGCTGCCGGCCCTGGAGCGCCACGAGGACAAGGAGCTGCTGGGGATCTGCCTCGGCAACTTGGGGCTCTTGAGCGACGACCGGGAGGAACAGGCGCGCTGGCTGCGGCGCGCCACGGCGGCGAACCGCCGCAGCGGCAACACCTCCGACCTGGTGAAGGTCCTGGAGGTCACGGCGATGAGCCTGGTCGCCGACCTCGGCGACTACCCCGGCGCGATCCGCCTGCTCGACGAGGCCATCACCAAGGAGCGGGACGAGATCGGCCGGCTGGACCTGCTCGCCTACCTGCACTGCGAGGCGGCGTACTGCTACGTCAACCTCGGCGACCTGACGCTGGCCGAGGAGCACAGCGACGCGGCCTCGCGCCTGCTGGCCGAGCGCGAGCGGCGCGGCGACCACCGCTGGGACGACCGGCCGCTGGCCAACTGGGCGGTCAGCCACCTGCACTACGCTCGCGGCGACGTGGAGCGCGCCCGCGCGGCCGCCCAGGCGGCGGCGATGGAGACCACCTCCCAGAAGCTGCTGGCGCGCATCGCGCTGGAGGCGGGCGACGCGCTGGCGGCGGAGTCGCATCGCCAGCTGCACCTCGACTCCGTGTCGCCCGTGACGTCGCGGCGCGTGCGCCTCTACGCCGAGATCGTCTCGTACCTGCTGCGCTCCGACGTGGTGCGGCTGCTGCTCGGCCCCGCCAGGGGCCGTGACCGGCGCGGCGCGCCGCCGGACGGGGCGCTGATGGAGCTGCTCACCGCGCTCGACCGCATCGTCGAGTTCGGGTTCGTGCCGCTGGCGCTGGAGGCGTTCAACGCGGCGTTCGCGCTGGCGCCCGAGGTGACCGGCTCGCGGCTGCTGGCGCTGGCCGCGACCCACCCGGCGGGGCGCTGCTACACGCGCCTGCGCGCCCAGCGGCTGCTCGACGGCCTGGAGGTGGTGCAGCCGCCCGAGGGGGAGCCGGAGCCGAGCCAGCACGCCCCCGAGGACGGCGCCGAGGCGTCGCCCGCGGAGCTCATCGCCCTGGCCGCCGACCTGGGGCGCCGGCTGCGCGGCGCGGCGCGACCGGCGCGCGTGCGGTGAGCGGCCCGCGCCCGGGGGTGACGGGCTTCTACCTGCGGTTCGGGACGAGCGTCGACCCGGCCGTGAACGACGAGGTGCACGCGCTCGGGCGCGCGCTGCTGGCGCCGCCGGCGGTGGGCGTCACGGACGTGGTGCCGGGCTACGCCTCGCTCTACGTCGAGTTCGACGCGGCGTGCACGGACGAGCGTGCCGTCAAGCGTTGGGTGGAGGCGACGCGCGCCGCCCCCGAGGCGCCGCCCGCGCGTTCGGTCGCGGTGCCGGTGGCCTACGACGGGCCCGACCTGGCCGACGTGGCGGCGCTGTGCGGCCTGAGCGTCGAGCAGGCCGTGGCGCTGCACGCCGGCACCGAGTACCGCGTCTACGCGCTCGGCTTCACGCCCGGCTTCCCCTACCTGGGCGCGGTGGCGCCCGCGCTGCGCGTGCCGCGCCTGAGCCGGCCGCGGCCGCGCGTCGAGGCGCACTCGGTGGGCCTCGCCGACGCCCAGACGGGCGTCTACCCGGTGGCGTCGCCGGGCGGGTGGCGCATCGTCGGCACCGCGCTCACGGCCGTCTACGACCCGCGGCGCGCGGCGCCGTTCCTGCTGGAGCCCGGTGACCGCGTGCGCTTCCTGCCGGGGCGGGGCGCGCGGCCGCCTGCGCCCGAGCCCGTCGCGCTGCTGCCCGCGAGCCCCGAGCGGCCGCTGCTGCGCGTGCTGGAGCCGGGGCTGCTCGACCTGGTGGTCGACGACGGGCGGCTGCGGGCCGGGCGCTACGGCCTGGCGCGCTCGGGGCCGCTCGACCCGGGCAGCGCGCGGCTCGCCAACCGCCTGCTGGGCAACGCGCCCGGCGCGCCGGTCGTGGAGGTGAACCTGCGCGGCCCGCTGCTGGAGGTGCTGCGCCCCACGGTGCTGGCGTTCGCCGGGTACGGCCTGGCGCCGCTGCTCGACGGCGAGCCGGTGGCGCCGTTCGCGTCGTTCCTGGCGCCCGCCGGCAGCGTGCTGAGCTTCGCGCCGCGCCCGCCCGGGGCGCGCGGCTACCTGGCGGTGCCGGGCGGCCTCGCGAGCGAGCGCTTCCTGGGCTCGGCGTCCGTCGACCTACGTGGCGGCGTCGGCCGGGCGTTGCGCGCGGGCGACGTGCTCGGCGGTGAGCGGCCGCGCGCGCCGCTGGTCGGCGCGGTGTTCGCGCCGCACCGGCGCTTCGGGCCGGTGACCGTGCTGCGCCTAGTTCCCGGCCCGCAGTTCAGCGCGGAGGCGGCGCGAGCGCTGACCGCCGGCGCGTACACGGTGGCGAGCGCCGACCGGATGGGCGTGCGCTTCGCGGGCGCCAGCGTGCCGGGCGGCGAGGTGCTGTCGGAGGCCACGCCGTTGGGAGCGCTGCAGGTGACGCCCGACGGCTCGCCCCTGCTGCTCCTTGCCGACCGCGGGACGCTGGGCGGCTACGCCAAGCCCGCCGTGCTGCATGGCGCGGACCTGGGGCGGGCGGGGCAGCTGCGCGAGGGTGACCGGGTGCGGTTCGCGTTCGCTTAGGCGCGGCCGCGCACGGCGTGGTGGTGCTCCGCTACGCCGCCGCCGGACGGCTCTAACGTCGAGGCGGAGGCGATGCGTCGATGGTATAACTCCCGAGCTTCTCGCAGGGAGGTAGCTGCCATGAGCCGATTCGGACCGGACCCGCGGGCGTTCTTCGACACCATCTACGAGGGTGAGGCGCCCTGGGACATCGGGGCTCCGCAGCCGGGCCTCGCGCGGCTGCTCGAGGAGCTGCCGCCTGAAGGACGGGTGCTGGACCTGGGCTGCGGCACCGGCGACCTCGCCATCTGGCTGGCGCAGCGTGGTCACCCGGTGCTGGGCGTCGACTTCGCGGAGGCGGCCGTCGTCGAGGCCCGCGCGCGGGCGGCGCGTGCCGGCTCCTTGCGCGCGCCCCTCGAGTTCGAGGTCGGCGACGCGACGCGCCCCGCGCAGCTGGGGCGTGGGTTCGGCGCGGTCGTCGACTCGGGCTTCTACCACCTCTTCGACGAGGCGGGGCGCGAGGCTCTGGCGGCGGAGCTGGCGCTCGCGCTGGCGCCCGGCGGGCGCTACTACCTGCAGGCGTTCGCGCTCGAGTTCGAGATGGAGAACACGCCCATGCAGGTGAGCGAAGCCGAGCTACGCACACGCTTCGGCCCCGGGCGCGGCTGGCAGGTGGTGGCGGTGCGCGAGGCGGAGTTCCTGAGCCGCGTGGCGCCGCCCGTGCCGGCCATCGCCGCGTGCCTGGGGCGGGTCACGCCGGATCGTCCCGCTCCGCGGCCAGCTTGATGGCCTCGAGGCTCCGCTCCCAGGCGCGCCCGAGCTCCTCCAGCCACTCGGCCGTGCGCAGCGCGGTGTCGGGCCGCACGCGGTAGACGACCTCGCGCCCCTCGCGGCGCGACTCGACCAGGCCGGCGCCGGCCAGCACCCGGAGGTGCCGGTCGACGGCCTGGCGCGAGACGTCGGTGTGGCCGGTGAGGCTGGTGGCGGTGCCGCGCCCGTCGTGCGCGAGGCGCTCGAGGAGCGCGGCGCGGGTAGGGTCGCCGAGCGCGGCGAACACCTGCGTCACGGCCAGGACGTCCGCGCCGCCGCGCTGGCGGCCCGGAACGGCGGCCACGGCGTCAGCCCGCCTCGACGTGGGCCCTGGCGGCCTCCAGCTCCTGCTCCCAGCCGCTGCTGTTGTCGGCGTGGTTCTTGCGGCGCTGCTCGTCGGTGCCCGGCAGCGTGCTGAAGCCGCTCTCCACCACGCGCAGGGTCACGCCGCCCGCGGCGTTGGCGGTGACGAAGAACTCGACCAGGGTGCCGGGCACTTCCTTGCCCTCGTTGGCGGGGTCGCCGCCGAGCCAGCGGAACGCCACGTAGCGCGGCGGGTCGGCGTCCACGGTGCGGACGCGGTACGTGCCGTACTTGGCGTGCGTCACGGTGCTGACGTCGCCCTCGGTGGCCACCACGTTGTCGGTGATGGCGCCCTCGTTGATCCACCAGCCGGGGCGGGCGACGAGCGCGTACACGCGCTCCGGGGTGGCGGCGATGTCGATCTGGCGCTCGATGGCGTCTGGGACTGCCGTCTCGGGCATACGGGCCTCCGTTCGATGTGCAACATCACTACTGCACATGGAGCGGCGACGCGCAACCCTAGCGTTGCAGGTCGGGCACCAGGTCGCCGTGTTGACAATGTTCGTTATCACGACTATCCTTGTAACCAGCTACCCGGGAGGGGGCCCGCGTGTCCGCCAAGCTGCAGAGCCTGATCAAGCAATCGCGCCCCTTCGGCAGCCTCGAGCAGGAGGCCTCGCTCGCCATCGCGCGCCTCGCCAGCGAGCTCGGCGCCGAGCAGGCCGACCTGCTGCGCGACTCGGGCATCACCGCCACGCAGTACAACGCCCTGCGCATCCTGCGCGGGTCGCAGGACGAGCCGCTCTCGTGCGGCGAGGTCGGCGAGCGCATGATCACGCGCGAGTCCGACGTCACGCGCCTGCTCGACCGCCTCGAGAAGCAGGGGCTGGTGGTGCGCGCGCGCGACGAGCGCGACCGCCGCGTCGTCAAGGCGCGCATCACCGAGCGCGGCCTCGCGCTCCTCGCGAAGCTCGACGAGCCGATGTCGGCGCTGCACCACCGCCAGCTCGGCCACCTCGG